>JBIIYJ010000228.1:0-8835 GCA_044346855.1 Kiritimatiellia bacterium | reverse complement strand
CCGCGTTTGGCATCCGGCCGGCCAAGTGCCTGGACGACGACCTGCTGCGGCGGCTTTATCCGCGTGATGCGGAGCTGATGCGGTTCCTGGGGCCGGCCGGGGAGGGCGATCTGTTCGGCGGGGCGGGCGCGGCGCCGGGAAAGCGCCGGCTCAAGGATCCGGGCCAGCGCCGTGAGTGCCACTGCATGATGGCGAAGGACATCGGGCATTACACCACCTGCCCGCACCGGTGCGTCTATTGCTATGCCAATGCCAGTCCCGCCCAGGCGCTCAGGCAGTTTGCCCGTTGCCGGCCCGACAGTCCGGCGCTGTTATAGCATTTTCTCGGGCGGTAAGGGTCTGCCGCGCCCCGACCTTTATTTTTTTGGCTGGCAGGAACCTTTGAGCCAGAGGGCATAGTCCTCTTCCTGGCTTTCCCCGGCCGCCAGCGCGACGGTGCGGGTGACGACGTCCTCTTCGGGCGAGAGGAGGGCCACCCCGTTGATCTCGAGGAAAACGGCCGCCGTCATGAAGGCCATCCGCTTGTTTCCGTCAAGAAACGGATGATTGCGGGAAATGCCGAAGGCATAGGCCGCTGCCAACTGGAAGAGGGAAGGCTTTCCGTAGGAGAACAACTGGCGCGGCCTGTTGATCGCGGAATCCAGAAGCCTCGCATCCCGGATTCCCGGGAGCCCGCCGAACCGGCTGATCAAGGCCTCGTGAAGCACGAGCGAATACGCCAGATCGATCCAGACGGGTTCCTTCATGTCGCCAATTTTCGGAGCGCATTGCGATAGCGCTGCATGAGGTCGTCTGCCGCGGCCGCCTTTTCCGGGAAATCAGGCTTCTCGGCGGTGAGGCGCAGGGATGCTTCGGGCGCCTCGGTCAGGTAGACCTCGGTGCCCTCTTTCACGTGCAACACGTGAATCGCCTCCTTGGGCAGCACGATTCCGAGGGAATTCCCGATTCGTCGTATTCTGGTTCGCATAGGCATGTGATAATAATAGTTATAACATCGGTTGAGGTCAAGCGATGTTGTTGTGGGCCCCTCATGTCAGCGGAAAATTGACATGGACCGCCTGAAATGGCATAAACAAGGATTATTCGGCGAGAACCCAAGGAGCCTGAGCGATGAAGTGTCTGGTCACCGGAGGAACCGGTTTTACGGGCAAAGCCCTGTGCCTCAGGCTTTTACGGGAAGGCCATGCCGTCGTTTCCCTGGACTACAAGGAAGGCCTGAAGACCGGCGAGCTGCGCCAGGCGGGCGCTGAGGTGATCATCGGGTCCGTGACGGACGCCGCCATTGTCGAGCGGGCGATGGCCGGGGTGGACACCGTCTACCATTTGGCGGCGGCCTTCCGCGAGATGAACGTGCCGAACTCCTTCTATGATGAAGTCAACGTGGGGGGGATGCGCACCGTGGCCGACGCCGCGGTCAAGGCCCGGGTCCGGCGCCTCATTTATTGCAGCACCTGCGGCGTGCATGGCAATATCGATCATCCGCCGGCAGGCGAGGAGGCTCCGATCCAGCCCGCGGATTACTATCAGCGGACCAAGTACCAGGGTGAGGAGGCGCTGCAGGCTTATACGGCAAAGGGTCTGAAATGGACCATTCTCAGGCCTGCCGCCATATACGGGCCCGGCGACCCCGAGCGGTTCATGATGATTTTCCGCCGCGCCGCCAAGGGCTGGTTCCCGATGTTCGGCGGGGGCAGGACCTATTACCATCCGCTCTACGTGGACAACCTGGTGGACGCGTTCATGCTGGCCACGCCGGACGGCAAGGGGGACGGGCAGGCCTATCTGATCGCCGATGCCGAGTATTTCGAAATCCGCGAGCTGGTCCGCCGCGCCGGGCAGGCGATGGGCATCCCGGTCAAGATCGTCAACCTGCCGGTCTGGCCGCTGGTGGTGGCGGGGCATCTCTGTGAGAAGATTTGCGCCCCGTTCCATGTGGCGCCGCCCATTTTCCCCCGCCGAGTTGACTGGTACCGCCAGAACCGGGCTTTCAAGATCGACAAGGCCCGCCGGGACCTGGGGTACGATCCCAAGGTTGGCATCGACGAAGGTTTGCGTCGCACGGCCGAATGGTACAGGGCGGAAGGCTATCTGAAAGGGTGACGGGACCGATGCAAGAAGCGAGACAGAAAACGGTGCGCGAGACCGTGTGGCCCTGGGACCAACCGGTCCTGACGGTCGACCAGCGCAGCGGGTTGCGCCGAAAGGCCCTGATCCAGGCGCTGGTCATGGTCAGCGTGGCCGGCCTGATTCTCCTGCTTTCCAGCCACCGGATCGCGCCGGCGGTGTTGTGCTGCCTGGCCGTGCTCAACCTGGTCCTGGGGCTGGCCGCCCCCCTGGCGTTCGGGGTGATCGACCGGGGCATGCAGCGGTTTGGCCTTCGGCTCGCCCAGGGCGCAACCTGGCTTCTGCTGACGCCGTTTTTCTTCCTGGTGTTCGTTCCGGCGCGGCTGGCGCTTGCGGCGCGCGGCCGCGATCCGATGAAGCGCCGGTTTCCGGACACCCTGCCGTCGTATTGGACTTCGCGCCGGCCCGTGGACAAGCTCGACGACTATCGGAAGCAGTTTTAAATGAACATCCTGGGAATCAGCGCCTTTTATCACGACTCAGCGGCCGTCCTGGTGCGCGACGGGGAGATCGTGGCCGCGGGGCAGGAGGAGCGTTTTTCGCGCAAGAAGCACGATTCGCGCTTCCCGGTCCACGCGGTCCGTTATTGCCTGGCAGAGGGCGGGGTGAAGCCGGACGGCATCGACGCGGTGGCCTTCTACGACAAGCCGCTGACCAAGTTCGCCCGCATTCTCGAGACTTATTTTTCGGTGGCGCCGGCGGGGCTGCAGTCCTTCATGATGGCCATGCCGCTCTGGCTGAACCAGAAGCTGTGGATCCCGCTCGAGATCGAGAAGGCCCTGGCCGGCTGCGGCTACGCGATGCCGAAGGACCTGTTCTTCACCGAGCATCATGAGTCCCATGCGGCCAGCGCCTTCTACCCCTCGCCGTTTCCCCGTGCCGCCATCCTCACCCTGGACGGGGTGGGGGAATGGGCCACCAGCTCCTACGGCCGCGGGGAGGGTAACCGGCTCGAGATTTCAAAGGAGCTGCGGTTCCCGCATTCGCTGGGGCTGCTCTACTCCGCCTTCACCTACTTCACCGGCTTCCGGGTGAACTCGGGCGAATACAAGCTCATGGGCCTGGCGCCGTACGGCGAGCCGGTCTACGCCGACCGGATCCGCGACACGCTGCTGGACCTGCGCGAGGACGGCTCGTTCCGCCTGAACATGGACTATTTCGACTACCTGGGCGGCCTGACCATGACGAACGACAAGTTCGCCGCCCTGTTCGACGGGCCGCCGCGCAAGGCGGAGTCGGAGATCACCGCCCGGGAGATGAACCTGGCCCGGTCGATCCAGGTGGTGACCGAGGAGATCGTGCTGCGCATGGCTCGCCACGTGCACGCCGTGACCGGCGAGGCGAACCTGTGCCTGGCCGGCGGGGTGGCGCTGAACTGCGTGGCCAACGGGCGGCTGCTCCGCGAGGGGCCGTTCAAGGACATCTGGATCCAGCCCGCGGCGGGGGATGCCGGCGGCGCGCTGGGCGCGGCCCTCTTCACGTGGCATACGATCAAGGGCCAGCCGCGCGCGGCGGACGGCGCGCGCGACGCCATGAAGGGGGCCTACCTGGGCCCGGCCTTTTCCGACGACGACGTCGGCGCGTACCTCGCGGCGAAGGGCTACCCGGCGCACCGGCTGGCGGCCGCCGACTGGGCCCCCGCGCTGGCGGACGAGATCGCGGCGGAGAAGGTGATCGGCCTCGTGCAGGGCCGCATGGAGTTCGGCCCCCGCGCGCTCGGGGCTCGTTCCGTTATCGGGGACGCCCGCTCGACGAAGATGCAGTCGGTGATGAACCTCAAGATCAAGTTCCGCGAGTCGTTCCGCCCCTTCGCCCCGGCCTGCCTGGTCGAGCGGGCGGCCGATTACTTCGACCTGGACCGCCCCTCGCCCTACATGCTGCTGGTGGCCCCCGTCCGCAAGGAGCGCTGCCTCGGGCTGGAAGGCCCGCCCGCCCCCCTGCGCGAGCGGATCAACCAGGCGCGCTCGGACGTGCCCGCGATCACGCACGTCGATTATTCCGCCCGGGTCCAGACCGTGGAGCGGGCCACCAACCCGCGCTACTACGACCTGCTGAAGGCCTTCGAGGCCAAGACGGGCTGCGGGCTGATCATCAACACCTCGTTCAACGTCCGCGGCGAGCCGATCGTCTGCACCCCCGAGGACGCCTACCGGTGCTTCATGCGCACCGAGATGGACCGGCTCGTGCTGGGCTCCTGGCTGTTGAAGAAAGAGGAACAGCCGCCCTGGAAAGAGGCGCGCGACTGGCGGCAGGACTACGTGCTGGACTAGGAAGAGGACGAACCATGCTTTTTTTAAAACACCTGTGGCGGCTCCTCGTGGAAACCGGCCAGTTTGCGAAGCAGAACAAGGCCTGGTGGATCGTGCCCCTGGTCCTGGTGCTGCTGCTGCTGGCGGGAGTGGTGGTGGCGGTCGCGACGGGCGCGCCATTCATCTACACCTTCTTCTAAGATGCACGCCGGCCTGCCAACCGGTTCGCTGGACGGGCCCATTCTGGTGCTCGCCCCCCACTATGACGACGAAATCCTGGGCTGCTGCCGCCTTCTGGAAGGGGTTGCCGACCGCTCCGGGATCCGGGTCGTGTTCGCCTGCGATGGCCGCGGATCGGCCGAATTCGACCTGGTGCGCACCGGGGAAACCGGGGACGGGGGCGACCTGCGCGCCGCCGAATCCTTCGCCGCCCTCGCCCTGCTTGGCGTGCCGCCCTCCGCCGTGCAGCGGCTGGAGTTCCCGGACGGCGCGCTGGCGGAACGCGGTCCGGAACTGGCCGCCGCGCTGGAGCGGATCGCGGGCGAGCTGAAGCCCCGCTGGATCCTGGCCCCGTTCCGGTTCGACCGGCATCCCGACCACGTGGCGTTGGCCCGGGCCGCCCTGTCGCTGCCCGCCGTGCGGGACGGGCGCAGCCGCCTGCTGGAGTATTTCGTCTATTACCGGTTCCGCTTCTTCCCTGGCCGCGACATCCGCCGGGTGGTGCGGCCGGACTGGCTGCTGGCCGCCGGCCCGCCGGCCGATCCGTCGCTCAAGCGGCGGGCGCTGGCGTGCTTCACCTCGCAGGTGACCCTCTATTACGACGGGCAGGACCGGCCCGTGCTGACCCCGGCGTTCCTGGACGAGGTGGCGGCGGGGCAGGAGCAGTTCCTGGCCGCGCCCCCGGCGGCGGGCGATGCCGACGTGCTGCGGTGGCCCCCGTTCCTCGTCAGGCTGATCATGGCCGCCGAACACCGGCTGAAACGGAAGGCCTATGCGTGGCGGACGTGGCTGAAAAGGAGGCATAAAGATGGCGGATAAACCGGCTTCGACGCGGGGACCCAAGCTCGTCCTCTCCCTTGTCACGCTGCTGATGGGCTGGGGCCTGCTCGAGTTCGGCCTGCGCCTCGTCGCGCCGAACGCCGGGCTGGTCCCGCCGCCCGTGCCCGCGCGCAACCGCCTGCCGTGGATCGCGCACGACCCCGTGATCGGCTGGGTCAACCTCCCCGGCTTCGCGGGGCGGCAGGTCAAGTCGAACCAGTTCGACGTGGCGATCACCATCGACTCCAACGGCTGCCGGCGGGCCGGGTCGCCACCCCCCGCCTCCGCCGGGAGGATCCTGGTCACGGGCGACTCCTTCACCTTCGGGCACGGAGTGGACGACGGCGAGACCTTTTCCGCCCAGCTGGAGAAAACGCTCGGCGACTCCGAGGTCATGAACGCCGGCTGCGTGGGCACGGGCCACGACCAGCACTACCTGCTGGTCCGGGCGTGGCTGGAAGCGGGCGGAGCGAAGCGGCCCGACCAGGTGATCTGGGGCTTCTCGTCGGCCGATTTCCCCCGCAACACCGTGGGGTTCCGCCGTCTGGTCGATCCGGAAACGGGGCTGGACTATGGCAAGCCGCGCTTTGTCCTGCGCGGGGGGAAACTGGAGCTGACGCACGTGCCGACGCCCGAGCCCGCCCGGGTGGAGGCGGCCCTGCACGAGTGGGTGGCGGCCCGCGAGCGGACGCATAACGGCGTGGCGCGTTTCTTCCGCCGGTCGCGGGCGATCCGGGTGGCGTGGGACATGGCGGTCGACAAGATGGAGCAGATGCCCCTGGCGCGGGCCCTCGCCGTCTCTTTCGTGGAGGAGTGCAAGAGCCGGCAGGTGCCGCTGGTGATCGTCAACCTGCCGACCCGGCGCTGGCTGAACACCCGGAATCCGCTCAACCGGCTGAAGGCCCGGCTCACCGATTCCCTCTTGAAGGAATTGGCTGACAAGCACGGGGCCCGGGTGGTGGATTGCACGCCCGCCTTCCTCGCCGCCCCCGACCTGGACGCCCTGTTCATCCCCGACGGGCACTACAGCGCCGCCGGCCACGCCGTGGTGGCGGGCGTGATTGCCGACGAGCTGGCGCGGGGAGGGGCAACGCCATGACGCCCGCGGCCCGGCATTACGGCGTGGCGGTCCTTCTGCTCGCGCTCGGGTTCGCCATGCGGGCCTTTGGCGCCTGGGTCTACGAGTACGCCCTCACCTCTGACCACGGCATCGTCTGCCTGATGGTGAAGCACATAGTCGGCGGCGGCCCGATCCCCGTTTTCTATTACGGGCAGGGCTATCTCGGCGCGCTGGAGCCGCTGGTCAGCGCCGCCTGCTGCGCCATCTTCGGGGTGACGGGATTCTGGGTCAACATGGGGACGGCCCTGACGGCCTTCGCCTTTCTCCCGCTGGTGTATGCCTGGGGCCGGGGAGCGGGGGGCAAGACGGCGGGGCTGGCGGCGCTGGCGTTCTGCGTCATCGGCCCGCCCTACTACTTCCAGTTTGTGAGCTGGGCGTACGGAGGGTATGCGGCCATCCTGCTGCTGACCTGCGCGCTGCTGGTCTATTCCGTCCGCCTGCTGACCCGCGACCTGGAGGGCTCGCCGCCCGGATATGGATCCTTCGCCCTCCTGGGGCTGCTGGCGGGACTCGGCTGGTGGCAGTCACCCCTCCTGATCCCGGCCCTGCTGGTGTGTGGCCTCCTCTTTCTGGCCGTCATGCGAAAGCGGCTGATTTCATTCCGGCCGCTGGCGGCGGTCGCCGGTTTCATGCTCGGGAGCCTGCCGCTGTGGATCTGGAACTGGGGGCATGGCTGGGAGACGTTCCACATGCTGAAGACGCGGGACGCGCCGGCTCTCCTGGAAGGGCTTCGCCTGTTTTACACGCAGCGGCTGGTCGGGGTGATGGATTTCGACCGCCGTCCGGATTTTACACTTTATCTGGTTGGGCTGCTGATCGTCCTGGTGCTCGTGGCGGTCGTGCGGCTGGCCGTAGCCTGCCGGCGGCCCGCCACGCGGGCGCAGGCGCTGTATCTCGGGGCGGCATTCCTGTATCTGGCCGTTTATTCGGTGCTGTTCGGGCGGTCGCGTTTCGCGCGCGTGGACGCCCTCCGCTATGTGCTGATCCTGATTCCCGTGATGGCCGTGCCGATCGGGGTCGCGACGGCCTGGCTGACGGAGCGTGTCCGGTTTCTGGGCTGGCTTCCCCTCGTCGTCCTGATCGGACTTCAGGCGGCGGAAATGCCGATGCGGCTGACGGAGCGGGAGTTCACCGCGTCGTTTGTGCCGCAGGCCCGTAAGCTGGCGGACTTCCTGCGCGAGACGGGCATCAAGCATCTTTACACGGACTACCAGGTCCGCCGGGCCAACCACGGGCTGAATTTCCTGTTAAACGAGGAGTTCGTCTTTTCCCCCGTGTCCCGCGAGCGCTATCGCCCGTATGCGGTGGCCCTGGAAACCTCCGCAAACCCCGCCGTCTTGAACAACACGATGGGGTTCTCCTCGTTCCTGAAAACGACGGGCGCCTCCTGCCGGACGAACGAGGTGGAGGGCATGCTGGTCCAGTACGGCGCGCGGCCGACGGCGGGGGGGTGGCGGGCCCTGGCCGGCGCCGAGCCGGCGGCGATCGAACAGGGGAAGGGGGCGAGCATGATAATCCGGCGCTGGCCCGCGGCCGTTCCGGTGAACGGCTTCCGCCTGGTGTGCGAGCCGGAGTGCTATCCGGCCGTCGTCGGCGCGGAGGCATGGGACGCGGCCGGCCAGACCTGGAAAGAGGTGGTCCCGGATGCCCCCGTGACCCGCTATTTCTGGTCCGGCCCCCGGTTCTACTGGGGCGGCAGCGACTACCGGTTCGAGTGCCGGTTCGCGCCGGTCGAGACGACCGCGCTTCGCGTCCGGGTGAAGCCGGCGCGGACCGAGGCGCTCCGGGTTCTCGACCTTTTGCCCATGGCGCCCGGAGGCGGCGGGAAAGAGCCCGGGGCCGGGGACATCGCCCGGCTGGCCGACTGGATCCGGTCCAACGGCGTGAAGCGGGTTTATGCCGACCGGTGGGAGTCCGTCCAGCTGGCCGCCGCGACGGAGCCCGGGATTGCGCTGAGCCTGCCGCCGCGTCTTTTCGACCGCCCCCTGCTGCCGGCCGGCCTGTCCCTCGGCGGGGACGCCGTGCTGGCGGTCCGGGAGAGCGAGGCGGCGCTGCTTCGGAATGCGCTAAACGTCCGGCATGTACCTTTTTTGGAAACAAGCCTGACGGTTTGGGTGCTGTTCCATTTTCAAGGAGCCCTTCCCCCGCACGCGGCGGACCCGGGTCTGCAATGGGCCGGCTGGGGCTGCTTCCCGACGGGGGACCGGGGCTGGTCGCTGCGGGCGCTGGAGACGATCCGGGCGGCGCAGGCCGCGCACGAGGAGACCACGGTCAAGGAACTGGCGGCGGCCGCGGCGGCGCTGA
>JBIIYJ010000036.1:0-26567 GCA_044346855.1 Kiritimatiellia bacterium | reverse complement strand
GCCCGCGCCCGAGGCCACTCCCGCTCCAGCGCCCGACGCCGCGCCCCAAACGGGGAGTCCGGCATGACGGCCCCGGACCGCGCTTTAGACGCCCTTCTGGACGGCGCCGTTGCGGCGGCCCGGGCCGCCGGTTCCCACGCGCTGGCCAACGGGGCCCGGCGGCGGGAGGCGGTGGCGCAGTTCGCGCACGACGTGAAGCTGAAGCTCGACGAGGAGTGCCAGCAGATCGTGCAGCGGGAGATCACGGCCCGCTTTCCCGGCCACGCGATCGTCGGGGAGGAGGACGCCACGGTGGGCGGCCGGGCGGGCGCCGAGGTGGAGTGGGTGGTGGACCCGATCGACGGCACGGTGAATTTCTCCCACGGCCTTCCGTTCTGGTGCTGCTCGGTGGCGGCGATGAAGAACGGGGAAACGGTGGCCGGGGCCGTCTACGCCCCGGCGCTGGGCGTCTGCTACACGGCCCGCCTGGGCGGGGGCGCCTTCTGCAACGGGGAGCCGATCCGGGTTTCCGCCGTGTCCGACCTGGCGGGGGCCATGATCCTGACAGGGCTCGACAAGAGCCCGGACGGCGACCTGCCCCCGTTCGCGCTGTTCGAGGCGACTTCCAACAGCGTCCAGAAGGCGCGCATCCTGGGGTCCGCGGCGCTGGACATCTGCCGCGTGGCGCACGGGCAGGCCGACGGCTATTTCGAGACAGGCATCTATATCTGGGACATCGCGGCGGCGCGGCTGATCGCGACCGAGGCGGGCGGCAAGGCCGAGATCCTCCAGCGCCTGGAGCGCGGGCGGCTGCGTTTCCTGGCCACGAACGGCGGGATCCACCGGGCCTACCGGACGGTGTTGACGGACCTGATCGGCCCGGCGGGCCGCTGAACCGGGAGCCGCCGATGCGGAAGCACGGTTTTTCATTCCTCGAGGTGCTGGCGGCGCTGGCCATCCTGGCCGTCATCAGCGCCGCGCTGATGCCCCTCTTCACCGGGCTGGCCTCGACCGACCATACCCTCCGGCTCCGGGCCCGGGCCTGGGCGGCGGCGCGTTCGCGCCTGACCGCGCACTACCTGCGCCAGCCCGACGCCGAGGCCGGACAGTCCGCCTTCACGCTCGCGTGGACGCCCGTTCCGCCCGCCGGCCCCGGCCTGCGCCCCCGGACCCGGCTTTCGGTTGTACCTAAAAACGGAACAAAGCCCGCGCTGGAGCTAACGGTGAGGTCGGGAGGCGACAGCCGCTGATCAGCGGGCGGGCGTTTCCGGGGGCGGGCTGACAAGGTCGTCGCCCGCGGCGGAGGGGTCCTCCCCCTGCGACAGGATCTCGTAGGCCGCGCCGCCGCTGCCGGGGCTGGAGTAGACGTACGGGCGCCCCCACGGATCGACGGGCAGCGGGCCGCCCAGGTAACCGCCGTCGGGCGGGAACTCGTCCGGCTTCGGCAGCGTCCGCAGCGGGACGACGAGGGCCTCGAGCCCCTCGGATTCCGTCGGGAAGCGGCCCTGGTCCATCTGGAAGAGCTTCAGCGAGCGGTGCAGTTCCTGGAGCTGGATCTGCGCCGCCTTGCGCTGCGATTTCTTGAACATCCCGTAGATGTTGGGGCCCACCACGGCCGTGATGAGGCCGATGATGAGCAGCACCACCATGACTTCCATGAAGGTGAATCCGCGCGTCCGCTTCGTCATCGCGACCTCCCGCTACTGGTGACCCGCGCCCCACCGGCTGCCCGGGAACGCCGTCAGCCACAGCTCGAGGTGCACGTTGATGTCGTCGTCCCGCTCCTGGCCGCCGATCATGGTGTAGCCCGGCTCGTGTGACACGCCGAACCGCACTCCCATGCAATCCATCCGGCGCTCGATGTCGTACGAATGCTCCTCGAAGCGGGACTCGTCGATGTTATAGCGGCCGTAGACGGTGTAGTTCCACTCCTCGGTCGGGATGTAGCGGACCGAGGCGGCGCCCAGGCTGCTCTGCTCGTTGCGGTAGCGGTACTCGCCGGACAGCCTCCACATCTGGTGGGGCTCCACCGTGCCGCGGATGTTCCACTGCTGGAGCTCGCTGTCCTGCACGTTGTACTGGCCGTCGGCCCGCATGTAGAACCCGTCCGTGGGGCGGCTCTCCGCCTTCAGCATCAGGGGGCCCACGCCCTCCTCCTGAAGCGGGGACTCCATGTAGTAGGTCGAATTGACGTCCACGTCGAACAACTCGTAGAGCTTGCCGTCCCGCTTGGTCTGGATGGTGTTGCGCATACCGAGCTGGAAGGAATGCTGGGAGCTGTAGGAGTCCACCTCGTCGATCTGGTAGAAATCCTCCGGGTCCTGGTCCAGCAGGTCCGGGCGCAGGGTGTAGTCGACATACGGCTCGGCGATGTGCCGGTACTTGACGAGGGTCTCCCCGTCCCCGCCCGCCCAGTCCCGGAAGCCCTTGAAGGACGCCTCGGACCCGATTTCGAAGAGGGGCCGGAGCACCGCGCCCCCTTCCCGGTCGTAGATCGTGCGGATGGTCCCGTTGGACGACACGAACGTGCCGTCCGCGAGGGTGTTGGTGATGGTGCCTTCGCGGTCCCACACGATCTGGTCGCGCGTCTCCGAATACCAGGTGGCCCGCACGCCGGCGCGGGGGACGAGGTGGAAGATGTCGAGCGACATGGGATGGGTGAAGAACTGGCTCGAATCGACCCGCAGGAATGACACGTCGTCGGTTTCGAGGTAGTCGGCGGGCTCGCGCATGAGGAATACCACGTCGTTGTAGCCCTCGTAGTACCAGCCCGTGTCCATCAGGGGCGTGAGGAAGAACTCATGGCGGATTTCAGGGAGCCGCGACACCGTGGTGTAGAAGTCGTCCATGCGCCACTTGCCCAACAGGCTCATGGCCGTGTCCTCCCGCGTCTGCCCGATCAACAGGAAGTTCTGGGGCTCGGGGCTGTCCCGGTAGTCGCGGCGGTAAAAATCCTCCAGCACGAACTCGTCGCTCACCTTGTTGATTTCCCCGACCAGGCTCCAGCCCTCCTCGAACTGCTCGGACTGCTTCAGGCGCAGCCGGTACCGGCCCTCGTCGGGGACCCGGTTCGTGGGGTAGTTGTTGTCCTCGTCGTCGACGCCGGTGTCGTTCAGGAAATAGGCGTGCAGCTTGCCCTGGCCGCCGGGGGTCTTCCAGTCGAACTCCTCGCCGCCGGCATAGCCGCGCATGGAGCGGTAGTCCAGCATCGTGGTGGCGGAGAACCAGTTGGTGAACTTGTAGCTGATCCCGGTCAGCAGGTAGGCGCCCATGTGCGTCCGGTAGCCCGGCTGAACCTCGATCCCGACCTTGGACTCCTCGAGCGACCGGGTCATCCAGGGCAGATAGAAGACGGGCACGGGCCCGGCGAAGGTCACGACGTGCTTCCCCTTCAGGTAGGAGTCCGGCACCACGGTCAGTTCCCTCGCCCACAGGTGGTAATGGAGCGACTCGAGCGGCTCCTTGCAGGTGCTGAGCGTGGCCCGGTTAAGCACGTAGGTGACGCCGGTGCCCTTCGACCCGCCCTCGGCCCAGACGTGGTACGGAGGGAAGGCGGCCGCGAACCGGTCCGTCACCATCTCCCTGGTGGACAGGTTATAGGTCAGCCGCTCCCCTTCCCAGACCATGTCCGAGCGCTTCAGCCGGACGTTCCCGAAGGCTTCGGCCACGGAGTTGCTCTGGTTGATGGTGACGCGGTCGGCGGACAGCTCCGTGTCCCCGTGGGAGATGCGGACACCGCCCTCGGCCGTGACGATGCCGGTGTTGCGATCGTAGTCCAGCTTGTCGGCGTCCACTTTCGCGGCCAGGGCGGCTGAAAGGTCCTGCGCCACGGCGGCCGCCGTGGCGAGCAGCAGCGCCGCCATCCAAACTCCGATTCTTTTCATGGGCGGTTCCTGTCTTCCTGGGCGCGATGGGGGGCGGGGGTGTCCGCCGGCCCGATCGGGATACTGGAATAGTAGACTTCGCCGGTGACGCCGTTGCGGATCGTGAAATCCTCAAGGTGGCGGGTGGGGTCTCCCCTGAATCCGAGCTGGCTTTCGAAGCGGCTCTGCAGGTCCACGAGGATCTGCTCGTCCTCCTTGCGCAGCCGGTCCAGGATGGTGGGATGCACGGTGATCTGGAGCTGGAGCCCGGGATCGGACTTGCGGTGCGCGTTCCAGATGGCGGTGGCGCGGCGCTGGATCTCGATGCTCATGGTCAGCGGGGACTTGACGTTGCCGCGGCCGCGGCAGTAGGGGCAGTCCATGTAGCGGGTCGACAGGATCCCCTCCTCCACCCGCTGCCGGGTCATCTCGAGGAGGCCCAGCGGCGAGATGGGCAGCACGTTCGTGCGGGCCTTGTCGCGCGCCAGGAACTGGCGGAGCGCCTTGTAGACGGCGTTCCGGTTCTTCTTCTGCTTCATGTCGATGAGGTCGAGCACGACGATGCCGCCGACGTTGCGCAGGCGGAGCTGGCGGGCCACCTCCTCGACGGCCTCCAGGTTGACCTGGAGGATGACGTCCTCCTGGGTCGTGCCGCCCTTGTGCCGGCCGGTGTTCACGTCGATCGAGATGAGCGCCTCGGTCTCGTCGATGATGATGTAGCCGCCGGACTTGAGCACGACCTTCCGCTGGAAGGCGTCCTCGATCTGGCGCTCGATGTTGAAGTGCTCGAACATCGGCGCGTGGCCGTCGTAGAGCTGGATGCGGGACTTGACCCGGCGCGAGATCTGGGAGGCCAGGTTCTTCACCTGCTCCCAGCGCTCATTGTTGTCGATCACGATGCGGTCCACGTCCTCGGTCACCCAGTCGCGCACGACGCGCTCGACGACGTCGGGCTCCTGGTAGAGGCAGTAGGGCGCGCGGCGGTCGCGGATGCCGGTCTGGAGCTGGTCCCAGATCTGCATGAGGCTGCGCATGTCGCGGGCGAAGCTCACGCCGCGGGCGCCTTCGCCGGCGGTGCGGACGATCATGCCGACGCCCTCGGGGCCGGGGAGCCGGTCGAGGATGTGCTTGAGCCGCTGGCGCTCCTTGGCGTCCTCGATCTTGCGGGAGACGCCCCGCAGGACGCTGCCGGGCAGCATGACGAGGTAGCGCCCCGGGATGCTGAGGCTGGCGGTGACGCGGGGGCCCTTGGTGCTGATGGGGCCCTTGGTGACCTGGACGACGATCTCGGAGCCGACGGGGAACTTCTTGGCGATCTCCTGGGGCGAGAACCGCTTGTTGCGCGGCATGCTCCGGTAGACCCCCTCCTCCTCGGCGGCGAGCCGGGCCGCATCCTCGGGAATCATATCCCAATAATGGAGGAAGGCGTTCTTGGGCATCCCGATATCCACGAAGGCGGCCTGCAGGCCGTCCTCGAGGTTCTGGATGCGCCCCTTGTAGATGCTCCCCACGATCCGCTCTTCCTGGGGATGCTCGATCATGAATTCCTCGAGCCTCCCGTTCTCGAGCACGGCGACGCGGGTCTCCAGGCTTTCACAATTGATTATGATTTCTCGCTTAATCGTGTTGCCTTTCATTTTATTCCTGATGAAATTGACAAGCCACATGTCCCTCGCCCTTTCTTCGCTTCAGGCCGCCCGGTTTTCCCGGATAGGCCCTCGCCCGTTTTCAAATCCGGCGGCAGTAGACGCTTTGCACCAGGCCCAGCGAGGCCATCATGCAGAGCATGAACGAACCGCCATAACTGACCAGCGGCAGGGGGATCCCCGTGACCGGCATCACGCCGATCGTCATCGCGATGTTCACGAATACATGCGCGAACATCATAGCAGCAACCCCTGTGCAGATCAACCGTCCCAACCGATCGCGCGCCGTCGCCGCCGCATACAGGCCGCAGCCCACAACCACGGCGAACAGGCCCAGCACGCCCGCGCCTCCCGCGAATCCCGTCTCTTCCCCGATGACGGAGAAGATGAAATCCGTCGAAGCCACGGTGCGCGGCAGGTAGCCCAGACCGCTCTGGGTGCCCTGCATGTAACCCTTTCCCGTCAATCCTCCCGATCCGATCGCCAGCCGCGACTGCCAGCTGTTGTAACCGGCTCCCAGCCGGTCCGAGGCCGGATCCACGAAAACGACCAGCCGTCTCCACTGGTACTCCTTCAAACCCGTCACGCTCGTGAAAATCGCCTTCTGCCGGTCCTCGTCCATCCCCATCCACCGCGGCACCAGCACCGTGCCCAGCATCACGCCCGCCCCCAGCCCGGCCGCCAGGGCCAGGAGGCCGAGCTGCTTCAGGGACGCCCCCCCGACAAACAGCATGGCGCCCGCGATCGGCACGCAGACGATCGCGGTGCCCAGGTCCGGCTCCATCAGGATCAGCCCCATCGGCAGGACCGTCAGGGCCAGCACGAGGAACACGGTGCTCCACCGCTTCAGCGCGATCCCGGGGCGGCTGAGCACCCAGGCGATCGTCATCAGCAGCGCCAGCTTGGCCAGCTCCGAGGGCTGGATGGTCATCCCGAAGAAATTCAGCCACCGGCGGCTCCCGTACATCATCTTGCCCACCGCCAGCACCATGACCAGCAGCGCGATGCCGCACGCGTAATAGAACCACACCCACTCCGTCAGCTTGCGGTAATCGAGCAGGCTGACCACGGTGAAGACCCCGAGCCCGGCCAGGCCCCAGAAAATCTGGACCCGGTACAGGTTGCGGATCACGGCCTCCTGCCGGGAGGCGCAGGCGCTGCGGATGAACAGCACGCCGACCGTCACCAGCAGCACCATGGCCAGCACGAGGAGCCAGTTGCTTTTTCTCAGCAGCGCCAGATGGAGGAAGAGCCGCTTCATCCGTTGGCCTCCGCTTCGGAAAAGATGCCGTCAAGCAGCCGGCCCACCCGCGGCCCCACGGTGGACCCGCCCGAGACGCCCTCCTCCACCACCATGGCCACCGCGTAGCGGGGGTTGTCGAAGGGCGCGAAGGCCATCATCCAGACGTGCTTCCGCCCCTCGCCCTTGCGCCCCACCTCGGCGGTCCCCGTCTTCGCCGCCACCACCACGTCGTCCAGCCGGGCGTTCTTCCCGGTTCCGCTCGGGGCGTTCACCACGTCCCGCATGCCGCCGCGGATTATGTCGATCGTCCGGGCGGACCAGTTCAGGTCGCGCACCAGCTCCGGCGCCGGCTCCGCCAGTTCGGCGCCGGGCGGCCGGATCCCGCGGACCAGACGCGGGCGGTAAAGGCGCCCGCCGTTGGCGATGGTGGAGCAGACGACGGCCATCTGGAGGGGCGTCACGCCCAGGAACCCCTGCCCGATCGAGGCGTTCGCCGTGTCGCCGTCCCGCCAGGCGTCCTTGAACTGGGAGCGCTTCCAGGCCGCGTCCGGCAGCAGCCCCTTGAATTCGTCGTCCAGCTCGATCCCGGTGCGCTGGCCGAGCCCCATGGCCTGGGCCATGTGATAGATGGCCTCGTAGCCGATGGCCCGGCCGAGGGTGCAGAAATAGGTGTTGCAGGACTGCTCGATGGACTTGCGCAGCGCGACGGGCCCGTGCCCGTTGACGTTCCAGCACCGGATCCGGAACTGACCCATCTCGTAATAGCCCGGGCAGTTCACCACCGTGTCCGGGTCCCAGAGCTTGTTCTCCAGCCCGGCGATGGCCACGATGGGCTTGAACAGGCTGCCGGGGGGATAGAACGACGCGATGGCCCGGTTCAGCAGCGGCACGTCATCCTCGCTGGCCGTCAGGCGGGCCCAGTCGGCCTGCGAAATGCCGGAGACGAAGAGGTTCGGGTCGAAGCCGGGCGAACTGGCCAGGGCCAGCACCTCGCCGGAGCGCGGGTCGATGACCACCGCGGCGCCGCGTTCCCCTTTCAGCGCCTCCTCGGCCATGCCCTGGATCCGGGCGTCGAGCGCCAGGACCAGGTCCTTCCCGGCCGTCGGCGCGATCTCCTGGAGCACGCCGGACATGAAGCCCGAGGCGTCCACCCGCAGCATGCGCTTTCCCGGAAGGCCGCCCATGACCCGGTCGTACCGCTTCTCGAGCCCTGAGCGCCCCGCCGCCTCGGGCAGCAGGTAGTCATATTCCCGCTTCTCGTCGCGGGACAGCTCGACCCTGCCCACGTAGCCCAGCGCATGAGCGGCCAAAGCGCGGTTGGGATAGGCGCGCGAGGGCGTGGCCACGATCTCCACGCCCCTGAAGCGCCACTCATTCTCGGCGAAGCGGGCCATGGCGCGCACGTCGAGGTTGGTCCAGGCCACCAGCGGCAGGGGCAGACGGCGGTGGATGTGGTTGGTGAAGTCGCCGGACGACAGTTCCACGGGGCGTCCGATCACGGCGGAAACCTGCCGCAGCTGGTCCATGACGGCCTGGGCCGTATAGTTCCAGTTGCCGGGCTTGCGGAACTCCTCCACGTAGATGCAAAGGGAATACGAGGGGATGTTGTCGACCAGGCAGACGCCGTGGCGGTCGAAGATGCGGCCGCGGTCCGCGGGCACCCGGACCATGCGCATGCTCTGGCGCCGGGCGTTCTCGGCATACTGGGCCCCCTGAACCACCTGGATGCGCCACAGGGCGCCCGCCAGGAACAGGATGCTTCCCATCATGAGGAGGATCAGCGGGATCACCCGCAGCACGCTCTGGTTGTCCGCTCGCGCGTTCATGCGGGCTCGGCCTCCAGGGTTCCGAGCAGGTGGTCGAGCCCGCGGGCCAGGGCGCAGAGCGGCGGGGTGGCGATCAGCGCCAGCAGCCCCGCTCCACCCGCCTTGAGCCAGACGGACCAGCCGGGCAGCCCCAGCGCGGGCATCGCGTCGAACTCCCCCAGCGTGAGGAAGGCCCAGGTAGCCAGGGTGATGACCGCGGCGAACAGGGCGGTGAGGGAGACGGCGGTCAGCAGGGAATCCTTGAACAGGAACTCGCGCGCCGACTGGACCCCCAAGCCGACGAGGCAGAAGCAGAAGGCGCTGCAGCCGAGCGGGGTGAACCCGAGGCTGTCCTGCAGGATCCCGCCGACAAAGGCCGCCCACAGCGTGGCCAGCCGGCCGTGCGACAGGGAATAGTAGATGACCGCGCCCAGCAGGAGGGGCGGCTTGGCCATGCCCAGCCAGCCGACGGCGGGAAGCGCGCCCTGCGCGAAGGTGGCGACGAGAAGCACCAGGAGAATGCCGATGGCCGTCATGGCGCCCGCCTTCCCGCTTCCCGCGCCCCGGTGAGAATCAGCACGTGGCGAAGGCGGGCCAGGTCGGCCGCGGGAACGATCCGGGCATTCAGGTACAGGCCGGAATGGGCCGGCTCAACCTTCGAAACCCGGCCCACCAGAAGCCCCTCGGGAAACACCCCGCCCAGGCCGGAGGTCACGATGCCATCGCCCTCCCGGATGGTGGACTCCCGCGGGATGTAGGTCATCTCGCCGGGCTCCGCGGGAAGCAGCATCTCCATGACGCCGTCCCGCCCGAGCACGCCTCCCCCCACGAGGAGGCCGAAGTCGCCGGTCCGCCCGCACCGGACGGAAATACGGCAGCCGGGGTCGGACAACAGCAGCACCTCCGCCGTGTGGGGGGAGACTTCCCGGACCACGCCGAGCACGCCGCTTTCGGCGATGACCGCCTGGTTGGTCCGCACGCCGTCCTGGGCGCCCTTGTTCAGGCGGACGGAACGCCACCAGCCGGCCGCGCCGTCGCGGGCCATGATAACGGCCGGCAGGGTGTGGAACGCAAGGCGCTTTTCCAAGCCGAGCAGGCGGCGGAGTTCGTCGTTTTCCCGCTCGAGCGTCTCCATCCGCTGGAGGCGGGCGAGCTGAGAGGACGCATCGGGATCGGCGGTCCGGGCGGAGCGGCCGGGACGCCAGCCGCCCGCAACGGCCAGGGCGGTATGATACGGGGCAAGCAGCTCGCGGACTCCGGACTTGATGCCGTGCGCGGCCGATTCGGGCAGGTTGAACACGAGCAGCAGCGCCGCGCCCAGCCCCACCATAGTCACTTGCGTCTCTCTAGCCAAAAAAGCCTCTTGCTCCTCGATCCGTCATCGTACCTTTGCGGACCCGGGGGCGGAGACAGCGGAAAGTTTACAGGGGGCGGCTCAGCTCCTGTCGGAACTGGCGACCTTGCGCAGGAAATTCAATTCGTTGAGGACCACGCCGATGCCTTCAGCCACGGCGCTGAGCGGATCGTCCGCGCGGTGGACGGGAAGGCCCGTCTGCTCGGCGATCAGCTTGTCCAGCCCGCGGATCAGCGATCCGCCGCCGGCCAGCACCATGCCGCGGTCCACCAGGTCGGCCGACAGTTCGGGCGGGCACCGCTCAAGCGTGGTGCGGATCGCCTCGATGATGGCCGAAACCGGCTCCTGCAACGCTTCGCGGATCTCCTCCGATGTGATCGTCAGCGTCTTGGGCAGCCCCGCCACCTGATCGCGACCTTTCACATCGAGAGTCATTTCCTGTTCCAAGGGGTACGCCGACCCGATGGTGATCTTGATTTCCTCGGCGGTCCGCTCGCCGATCATCAAATTGTAAACCCGCCGCATGTACTGGACGATATGGTCATCCATCTCGTCGCCGCCCACGCGTACGCTTCTGCAAAACACGATTCCCGCCAGCGAAATCAGCGCCACTTCGGTGGTGCCGCCGCCGATGTCCACAATCATATTGCCCGCGGGCTCCTGGACGGGAAGACCCACGCCGATGGCCGACGCCATCGGCTCCTCGATCAAATACACTTCGCGCGCCCCGGCGTGAATGGCCGAGTCCTTGACCGCCCGCTTCTCCACTTCGGTGATCCCGCTCGGGACCGCGATGATGATGCGCGGCCGGACCATCTTGCGCCGGTTGTGGATCTTTCGTATGAAATACCGGAGCATGGCCTCGGTGATCTCGAAGTCGGCGATCACGCCCGCCTTCATCGGGCGGATGGCAACAATGCTGCCCGGCGTGCGGCCCAGCATCTGCTTGGCCTCCTCGCCCACCGCCAGAACCCGGTTGGTCCCGGCCTGGATGGCCACGACCGAAGGCTCGCGAAGCACAATACCGCGATCTTTCACATAAACCAGGGTGTTCGCCGTGCCCAGGTCAATGCCGATATCATCGGAAAAAAGACCCAATAAGAAGTTAAACATATCTCAAACCCCGTTGCCCTGCCAGCGAATGAATGACGCGGAACATCGTTTTGTAAAGACCATTTATAATCATGCATTTTGTAGGAAATGCAAAGGCATAGTCAAGCATGAAAGTCACTATTTTCTGCCCGTCTGCCCGGACGCGTCCAGAACGGCCCGGATCTGTTTTTCCCGCGCCTCGATGCTGTCGCAAAGCTTGAACTGGACACGGGCCCGGACGAGGTTCTGCTCGGGGTATTTGACCTTGAAGTAGACGTTTCCGGCCAGGTGATCCTCGAAAAAGCGGAGGCCCAGCTCGAAGGCGAGCAGGCGGATCGAGTCGAACAGGTAGGCGCGGTCGCCGTCGGTGAGGAAGCTGCGGGCGTTGACCATGTAGCCCTTGATGAAGGCCTCGCAGAGATCCACGTCGAAGACGACCTCGTTCAGGTTCTCGACCTCCTCGCCCGCCGGGTTGCAGATGGATCGCAGGGCGTCGCCGAAATCGTAGTGGATCAGCCCCGGCTTGACCGTGTCCAGGTCGATGATGCTGGTGCCCTTGCCGGTGAAATCGTCGATCATGATGTTGGTCACCTTGGGGTCGCCATGGATCAGGCGCCGCCCCAGGACCCCCTCCTCGCGGGCCTTCTCCAGGGTGTTGGCCAGGGCGAGGTGGCTCTCGACGAACAAGGCCAGCCGGCGGGCCTCGCCGGATCCGGTAAGGATGTTCCGGGCCTGGGCCGTGGCCAGGGTTTTCTGGTATTGGGCCAGGTAGAGAGGGGCGATGTGGAAGCCCGGCAGGGTGTCGTTGAGCCGGGCGGGATCGAGGTCCGAGATCAGGTTGTGGAAATGGCCCAGGACCGTCCCGCACTCGAGGGCGTGCTCCGCGCCCTGGGTGGTGTTGTAGGCCGTGGCCGAGGCGATCAGCGTCATGGCCCGCCAGAATTCGCCGTTCTCGTCGATGAAGAAATCGCGCCCGTCCTTGCAGGGGATCACCCGGGGAAGCTGCCAGATGCGGTCGGCCGTGTCCCGGCCGGCCTCGAGGCGGTTGTGCACGTGCTCCGTGAGGATGCGGATGTTGAGCATGACCCACTCGGGCCGGGTGAAGACGCGCTTGTTGATCCGCTGGACGATGAACCGCTCTTCGCTGAATGTGGTCCGGAAAATGGCCAGATAGGTGTCGTTGACGTTGCCGGAACCGGTCGGATTGACCATGACCTGGCGGCCCGCAACCTGGAATTGGAAGGATACATCGGAAACATTCATCGGCGCATATCTCCTGAATCGGGCCATGATGTCAGATATGGCGACAAAATGCAAGGTGCGCGAGGCTTGACAGGAAACGGAAGGCCGGATAAAAAAGAGACCATGAAAGACACCCTTCCCGCTTCGCTTCAGCCGGCGCCCCGCATGCCGCCGGAACTTGAACCCGGCTTCCGGCCCGCCGCGCTCTTCAACCGCGCCTTCCGGGCCCGGGCGAAGGCGGCCCCGGGCGCCATACCCGTCGGACTGGTCCTCGAGCAGGCCGACGGTTCCCGGTTCCGGTTTGACACGACGGTCTTCCCCGAAACCCACCCTGAAGCCGCCGCCAACGCGCTCCACCTGGAGCGCATGATCAAGTTCCTGCTCTGGTCCCGGGGCGGCTTCCGCCTGCACCTGGCAGCCCCGCCCGCGCTCGAACGCCGGATCCGCGCTCACTACGCGGAGGACAAGACCGGCCGCTTCGACGCTGAGCTGATGGGAACGCGCATCTACGAGAAGCCCTTCGAGATCGTCTCCTGCCCCCTCGCCGAACTGCCGGCGCCCCGGGAGTCGACCAAGCCGCTCGGCCGCCACCTGAAGGGCTGCCGGATCGGGTTCGACCTGGGCGCGAGCGACCGCAAGGTGGCCGCGGTGATCGACGGCAAGGTCGTATTCAGCGAGGAAACGCCCTGGCACCCGATCGTCGAGAAGGACCCGCAGTGGCATTTCGACCAGATCATGCACTCGCTGAAGCTGGGCGCGGCGCACCTGCCGCGGGTGGATGCCATCGGCGGCAGCTCGGCGGGCGTCATCGTCAACAACCGCATCAAGGTGGCCTCCCTGTTCCGCGGGGTTCCGGTCGACCTCTTCAACAGCCGCGTCAAGGGCCTGTTCCCCGAACTGAAGGCCGCCTGGAACAGCATCCCCTTCGAGGTGGTGAACGACGGCGAAGTGACCGCCCTGGCCGGCTCGATGTCGATCGGCGCCAGCAGCCTGCTGGGCATCGCGATGGGCTCCAGCGAGGCGGGCGGGTATGTGACGCCGGAGGGCAACATCACCTCCTGGCTTAACGAGCTCGCGTTCACGCCGGTCGACTACAACCCCGCCGCGCCGGCGGACGAGTGGTCGGGCGACTATGGCTGCGGCGCGCAATACTTCTCGCAGCAGGCGGTGGGCCGGCTGGTCGAGCCCGCGGGCATCGCCGGCTGCGGGGAGATGACGCTGCCCGTGCGGCTGGAGCACGTCCAGGCGCTGATGAAGGCGGGCGACGCGCGCGCCGCGAAAATCTACCGCACGATCGGCGTGTACCTGGGCTACGGGATCGCGCACTACGCCGACTTCTACCCCCTGCGCAACCTGCTGATCCTGGGGCGCGTGATGACGGGGGACGGCGGCACGGTGATCCTGGACACGGCCCGGAAGGTGCTGGCGGCGGAATTCGCCGACCTGGCGGGCCAGGTGACGATCCACGTCCCGGACGAGACGATGAAGCGCCACGGCCAGGCGGTCGCGGCCGCGAGCCTGGCTGTCGCATAAACAGGAACACAGGAAAACGGACATGCGCGATTTCAGGGAATTTGTGGACGGCTTCATCACGCTGCGCGAAGCGGCCCGGGCCTTGCCGCTCGGGCAGGCTCCGCTGCCGGCGCCGGCGAAAAAGGGCGGGCCGGTCGTGGCGCTGTTCTCGCCGCACCCCGACGACGAGTGCATCTACGGCGGGCTTCCGCTGCGCCTGGCGCGGGAGGCGGGCTGCGAGGTGGTGAACGTGGCGGTGACGCAGGGGAGCAAAAAAGAGCGGCAGGCGGGGCGGCTGGCGGAACTGGCGAATGCCTGCCGCTACCTGGGGTTCGGCCTGGCGACGACGCGGGAGAACGGGCTTGAGGGGGTCAACCGCAAGACGCGCGCGGGAAATCCGGCGGCGTGGAGCGGGCTGGTCGACATCGCGGCGGGGCTCCTGCGGCAGTTGAAGCCGGCGATGGTGTTCATTCCCCATGAAAAGGATGCGAACACGACGCACGAGGGGACGAATCTGCTGGTGATGGACGCGCTGGCCAAGCTGGGCGATGTCCGGTGCCGGGTGGTTGAGACGGAATTCTGGGCGCCGATGGAGGCGCCGAACCTGATGGTGGAGGTGGGGGCACGGGATCTGGCGGACCTGCTGACGGCGTTGAGCTTCCATGTCGGGGAGGTCAGCCGCAACCCGTATCACCTGAGCCTGCCGGCCTGGATGATGGACAACGTGAGGCGCGGAGGGGAAATTGTGGGCGTCCAGGGAGCCGCGGCGCCGGACTTCCCGTTCGCCACGCTCTACAGGATGGTGGCCTGGAACGGGCGTGCGCTGGAGCCGGTGCTGAAGCAGAACATGGTTTTGCCGGCAAAGGAGAGCGTGAAGTCGCTGCTGGGGTGAAGAAGAGGGAGAAAGGGACAAAAGGGACTTAAGGGACCTAAGCGACCTAAGGGACTTAACTAGTAGAAAGCCGCGCAACCATGCGCGGCTTTCTTTTTGGGCAGCTTAAGCCTCTTAGGTCCCTTAAGTCTTTTTTTTCATTCCTCCGGGAAAAAGAAAAAGCCTGCAACTTGCGTTGCAGGCTTTTTGGGAAATAAGACCCGGCACCGTGCTACTCTCCCATAGGCTCGCTCCTATAGTACCATCGCCGCAGAGGCCCTTCACTTCCGTGTTCGAGATGGGAACGGGTGTTTCCTCCTCGCTATGGGCACCGGGGAAAAAATGAAACTGCATGGTGAGAGACAAAAATATTTCGCGCTGAGGCCGAGAGAGGAATAAAAAAGGTCAAGACTCACGGCAGATTAGTACTGGTAGGCTAAACTTCTCGCGTTGCTTACACTTCCAGCCTATCGAGGTCGTCGTCTACGACCAGCCTTTAGCTCCTTGCGGAGGGGGAGATCTGATCTTGGAGGAGGCTTGGCGCTTAGATGCTTTCAGCGCTTATCCGTTCCGTACGTAGCTACCCAGCGATGCTCCGAGGCGGAACAACTGGAACACCAGAGGTACGTCATTCCTGGTCCTCTCGTACTAGGGAATGTTCTCCTCAAATCTCCTACGCCCGTGGTGGATAAGGACCAAACTGTCTCACGACGTTTTGAACCCAGCTCGCGTACCGCTTTAATTGGCGAACAGCCAAACCCTTGGGACCTTCTCCAGCCCCAGGATGCGATGAGCCGACATCGAGGTGCCAAACCGCTGCGTCGATATGAACTCTTGGCAGCGATCAGCCTGTTATCCCCGGAGTACCTTTTGTCCGATGAGCGATGGCGCTACCACTAGCAACCACCGGATCACTAAGTCCTGCTTTCGCACCTGCTCGACTTGTAGGTCTCGCAGTCAGGCTCCCTATATACCTTTGCGCTCGATGCATGATTGCCGACCATGCTGAGGGAACCTTCGAACTCCTCCGTTACAATTTAGGAGGAAACCGCCCCAGTCAAACTGACCCTCTGGCACTGTCCTCGGCCCGGATAACGGGCACAAGTTAGACAGTCGATTCTTCAAGACTGGTATTTCACTGTTGGCTCCATGATGGCTGACGCCACCACTTCAAAGCCTCCCAGCTATGCTACACATGAACAACCAAATGCCCATACCAGATTACAGTAAAGGTTCACAGGGTCTTTCCGTCCTACCACGGGTATCCGGCATCTTCACCGGAACTACAACTTCACCGAGATCCTCGTTGAGACAGCGCCCAGATCGTTACACGATTCGTGCAGGTCGGAACTTACCCGACAAGGAATTTCGCTACCTTAGGACCGTTATAGTTACGGCCGACATTCACCAGGGCTTCGGTTCGGAGCTTCGCCTTGCGGCTGACCCCTAGCCTTAACCTTTTGGCATTGGTCACGTGTCACACCCTATACGTCCTCTTTCGAGTTTGCAGAGTGCTGTGTTTTTGTTAAACAGTCGCCTGGGCCCTTTCACTGCGCCTCACCGGCCTTTGATATAATCTCAGTCGATGAGGACCCCTTCTCCCGAAGTTACGGGGCTAGTTTGCCGAGTTCCTTAACGAGGGTACTCTCGCGCGCCTTGGTATGTTCTACCATCCCACCTGTGTCGGTTTGAATACGGTTACCTTACGACTCCCACGAAGTTATTTCTTGGCAGCATGGCCTCAGTCAATCCGTCTTGGCCGAAGCCTCAACGTCTCATCACCTTTCGGAGTTGCCCCAACGGATTTTACCTATCGGGACCCCCTACGGGATTAAACCACCACTTCCATCCGGTGGCTGACCTAGCCTCCTGCGTCACTCCAGAGATCAACGTCGCAAGGTAGGACAGGAATATTAAACCTGTAACCCATCAGTTACACCTTTCGGTCTCACCTAAGGGACCGCCTAACCCTGGGCGGACGAACCTTCCCCAGGAAATCTCAGGATTCCGGCGGCCAGGATTCTCGCCTGGCTTTTCGTTACTCATGTCCGCATAATCACTTCCATGCAGTCCACCGTCAGTTCCCTTCAGGCTTCACTCCGCATGGAACGCTCCCCTACCACGACCCTTGCGGGTCATCCGTAGCTTCGGTATCCGGTTTAGTCCCGATCATTTTCGGCGCAAAACCTCTCGACTAGTCAGCTGTTACGCACTGTTTAAATGATGGCTGCCTCTAAGCCAACATCCTAGCTGTCATCGAAGTTTCACATCCTTAGTCACTTAACCGGATTTAGGGACCTTAGCTGACGGGCTGGGCTGTTTCCCTTTCGACTATGAAGCTTATCCCCCACAGTCTGACTCCACACGTGACTGAAAGAGCATTCGGAGTTTGATTGGCGTTGGTAGTCCGGTAAGACCCCTAGTCCATTCAGTGCTCTACCACCCTTTCGAGCATTCGTGCAGGCTAGCCCTCAAGCTATTTCGAGGAGAACCAGCTATCACCGAGTTTGTTAAGTCTTTCGCTCCCACTCACAGCTCATCCAATAGCTTTTCAACGCTAATTAGTTCGGCCCTCCACCTCCTGTTACGGGGGTTTCAGCCTGGCCATGAGTAGCTCACACGGCTTCGGGTCTAGTGCATACGACTTGACGCGCTATTCACACTTGCTTTCGCTTCGGCTGCTCCACCATCGGTGGATTAACCTTGCCGCATACACTAACTCGCGGACTCATTATGCAAAAGGCATGCGGTCACCCCCTTGCGAGGGCTACCACAGCTTGTAGGCACACAATTTCAGGTACTATTTCACTCCCCTACAGGGGTACTTTTCACCTTTCCCTCACGGTACTGGTTCACTATCGGTCATCAGCTAGTATTTAGCCTTGGAGGGTGGGCCCTCCGGATTCAAACGGGGTTTCACGTGCACCGTTCTACTTGGGATACCTCTAGGCTGGATTCGAATTTCGCATACGAGTCTTTCACTCTCTATGGATGGCCTTCCCATGCCATTCTGCTATTCGTTTCCAATGCCATATTAAGGTCCCGCAACCCCAAGGTGCAAGCACCTTGGTTTAGGCTGTTCCGCGTTCGCTCGCCACTACTGACGGAATCACTGTTGTTTTCTACTCCTCAGGGTACTGAGATGTTTCACTTCCCCTGGTGTCGCTCTGAAGCCCTATGTATTCAGACTTCAGTATCCAGCCATGACGCTGGATGGGTTGCCCCATTCGGAAATCTCCGGATCAAAGCGTGTTTGCCGCTCCCCGAAGCTTATCGCAGCTTACCACGTCCTTCTTCGCCTGCTGATGCCAAGGCATCCATTGTGCGCCCTTATCATCTTGACCAAAATCCTAATCTTTGGCTCTCATACCTCGGCGCGATTTATTTTCGCGCTCTCACTATGCAGTTGTCAAAGAACGGGACCGCTTTCGCGGAAATTCAACGTCGGCCTCGCGGCCGGGTTTAATCTAACCCGTCTGAACACATGATGTATTGGTGGGCGTGCCTGGAGTCGAACCAGGGACCTCGTCCTTATCAGGGACGCGCTCTAACCAACTGAGCTACACGCCCAGATCTGGTGGAGGCAACCGGGTTCGAACCGGCGACCCCGAGCTTGCAAAGCTCGTGCTCTACCAACTGAGCTATGCCCCCGGGCGCTAATGCCTTCTCGCCATCAGGGCCACGCCGGTGCGGCCACCCATTTCATGTGTTCACAAAATATTCTGCGTGCCTTCGTCTCCAGAAGTGGAGCGACTCGGCGAGTCCCTTGACTTATTATCTATCACCGGAAAGGCTTGCGCCTCTCCAGGCTAACCTCGGTTTACCGGCCTAAGCCGGCAGACCTTCTCCTTAGAAAGGAGGTGATCCAGCCGCAGGTTCCCCTACGGCTACCTTGTTACGACTTCATCCCAATCACCACCCACACCTTCGGCACCTATCTCCCTTGCGGGTTGAATCAGCGACTTCGGGTGCAGACGGCTTTCATGATGTGACGGGCGGTGTGTACAAGGCCCGGGAACGTATTCACGGCGTCGTAGCTGATACGCCATTACTAGCGAATCCGGCTTCATGAAGGCGAGTTGCAGCCTTCAATCTGAACTGGGGTCGGTTTTTAGGATTTGCTCCACCTCGCGGTCTTGCTGCCCTCTGTACCGACCATTGTAGCACGTGTGCAGCCCTGGACGTAAGGGCCATACTGACTTGACGTCATCCCCACCTTCCTCCCGCTTGTCACGGGCAGTCTGTTTAGAGTGCTCGACGTTTATCACGCCGGTGGCAACTAAACACAAGGGTTGCGTTCGTTGCGGGACTTAACCCAACACCTCACGGCACGAACTGACGACAGCCATGCAGCACCTGTGCAGATCGTCTTGCGACCAGCGGCTTTCACCGCTTGAACTCTGCATGTCAAGCCCAGGTAAGGTTCTTCGCGTTGCATCGAATTAAGCCACATGCTCCTCCGCTTGTGCGGGCCCCCGTCAATTTCTTTGAGTTTTAATCTTGCGACCGTACTCCCCAGGCGGTACACTTATCGCGTTAGCTACGACGCAGAAGGGGTTAACTCCTCCTACATCAAGTGTACACCGTTTAGGGTTGGGACTACCAGGGTATCTAATCCTGTTTGCTCCCCCAACTTTCGTGCCTCAGCGTCAGTTTCATTCCAGAGAGCCGCCTTCGCCACTGGTGTTCTTCTTGATCTCAACGCATTTCACCGCTACACCAAGAATTCCGCTCTCCTCTCCTGTACTCTAGTCTCGCAGTTTCGAATGCACTTTGGAGGGTGAGCCTCCAGATTTCACATCCGACACGCGGAACCGCCTACGCACCCTTTACGCCCAGTAAATCCGAACAACGCTCGCCACCTCTGTATTACCGCGGCTGCTGGCACAGAGTTAGCCGTGGCTTCCTCTTTCGGTACTCTCTTTCCGCACGAAGTATTAGGTCGTACGGCATTGTTCCCGAATCACAGGAGTTTACGACCCGAAGGCCTTCATCCTCCACGCAGCGTCGCATCGTCACGCTTTCGCGCATTGCGAATGATCCTCGACTGCAGCCTCCCGTAGGAGTCTGGGCAGTGTCTCAGTCCCAGTGTGGGTGACCAACCTCTCAGTCCACCTACCCGTAAGCCTTGGTGGGCCATTACCTCACCAACTAGCTGATAGGACGCAGGCTCCTCAACAAGCGACAGGCCCGAAGGTCCCCGTCTTTAATCAATCAGTCATGCGACCGACGGATCACATCCGGTATTAGCATCGCTTTCGCGAAGTTATCCCGAACTTGAAGGCAGATTGCCTACGCGTTACGCACCCTTTCGCCGCTCTCATGCCGCTGTATTGCTACACCGGCAATCCCGCTCGACTTGCATGCCTCATCCACGCTGCCAGCGTTCGTTCTGAGCCAGAATCAAACTCTCCGTTGTAAAAACGGTTCGGAAGCGGTTTCCCGCTTCCAGGCCAGGTGAGACGGCTTACGCCGCAAACCTGGCCTCGCACAAGGGCTCTTTCCGAGTCGCACCACTTCTGAATCGAAGTAGTGCATGTATCACGCAGAATATTCTGTTTTCAAAGAACAAGTCTCGTTACCCGGCCATCCCTACGCACCCTTGCCAGGTCGAGATCGTTTCGCTTCGTTTTTTCGTCTCGCATCCGCACCTTTGCGTTTGCGAGCCTTTAGTTATACGACAGCGGCTCTTTATTGTCAACGCTTCTTGAAGAATTTTTACTTTTTTCTTCAGGCGAACCGCTGATTTCGAAAGAACTGCTATCGTGACAACCCGATTAAGTTATCACACGACGCGCAGGATGCAAACAATTTTCACTTTTTTCTTGGGGTGTATCCCTACCTGCCCCTTTTCGCTTGCCCCGAACACTCGCCAAACCCCACAATAACCCATTTAAAACACCAGGAGTTTGTTCCCATGACGTCGCCAACCACGCGCACCCCCCAGCTCATCGTCGCCCTCGACTTTCCCAGCCTCCAGGCCCTCCAATCCGGCCTCCAGGCCCTCCCGCCCGCCGTTTCCTTCGGCAAAATCGGCCTCGAACTCTTCACCGCCGAGGGAGAATCCGCCCTCAAACCCCTCGCCGAACGCGGCCTGTCCCTCTTTCTCGACCTCAAATTCCATGACATCCCCCGCACCGTCGCCCGCGCCGTCCAGTCCGCCTCCCGCCTCGGCGCCTCCCTGCTCACCGTCCACGCCTGCGGGGGCCGCGACATGCTCCGCGCCGCCGCCGACGCCGCCGCCGAGGCCGGCCCCAACCGCCCCCGCCTCCTCGCCGTCACCACGCTGACCAGCCTCAACCAGGCCGACCTCAGCGACCTCGGCATCGCCCGCTCCCTCGCCGACCAGGCCCTCGCCCTCGGCGAACTCGCCCTCTCCAGCGGCATCGACGGCCTCGTCACCTCCGCCCACGAGGCCGCCGGCCTGCGCGCCCGCTTCGGCGCCGCCCCCCTCCTCGTCACCCCCGGCATCCGCCTCCCCGGCGGCGAAACCGCCGACCAGAAACGCGTCGCCACCCCCGCCGCGGCCGTCCGCGCCGGAGCCGACTTCCTCGTCGTCGGCCGCCCCATCACCGAGGCCCCCGACCCCGCCGCCGCCGTCCTCGCCGTCCTCGCCGATATGCGGAATGCTTAAAACAGGAACGCACCCGATGCCCTCCCCCGCCCCCCGCACCCTCGCCCGCAACACCTGGTGGATCCGCTCCGGCGCCGCCCCCGCCCTCCCCCCCGGCCCCGCCCCCTTCGACGCCGGCTGCTGCATGAACCCCGCCGTCATCCGCATCGGCAACGACTACCACCTCTACTACGCCGGCGCCGACGCCGACGGCTTCCGCCGCATCTGCCTCGCCACCGCCCCCGTCTCCGACCCGGCCCGCTTCACCCGCCTCGGGCCCGTCCTCGACGTCGGCGCCCCCGGCTCCTTCGACGCCCGCTGGGTCGTCCTCCCCCACGTCGTCGAGTTCACCCCCGGCCGCTGGCATCTCTACTACACGGCCAACTGCGGCAAGGGCGAAGGCCTCGCCGCCTTCCCCGGCCTCGGCGTCGCCACCTCCACCGACGGCAAAACCTGGCATAAACACCAGCAAAACCCCATTATCGCCCCCACCGGCAAGGCCGGCGACCCCGACCGCTACGGCATCGCCGGCGGCTCCGTCATCAAGGCCACCCTCCCGGGCGGCGGCTCGGAATGGCGCTTCTACTACACCGGCTGTCCCACAATCGGGTCCGACCTGTTCGTCAACCAGCAGAAGATCTGCTGCTACGCCGTCTCCTCCGACGGCCTCGCCTGGGAACGCCGCGGCCCCGTCCTGTTCCGGAATCCGGACCGCGACTACGAGAACGTCGCCTGCGCCGGCCCCGTCGTCCTCCAGGAACCCGACGGCTCCTTCCGGATGTGGTACTCCATGATCGGCACCCGCTGGGGCGCCTACTCCATCGGCTACGCCGAGTCCGACGACGGCCTCCGCTGGCGCCGCGGCGAGGAGGGCGACAACCTCCAGCTCGCCCCCGCCTGGAACCCCTGGGAATGGCAGATGGTGGAATATCCCGCCGTCATCCGCGAAGGCAACCGCCTCCGCCTCTTCTACTGCGGCAACGGCTACGGCAGCACCGGAATCGGTACAGCCCTCTCCTGCCCCCTGCGCGCCACCGCCTGCCCCAAAACCCGCGCCGCCCGCCTCGTGGCCGAATTCTCCGGCGCCTCCTGGCTCCTACGCCTCCCCGCGACAGTCTCCACCCGCGACGGCGTCTTCACCCCCTCCCAATCCACCATCCCCGCCTGGCACGGCCCCACCGCCGAGGGCATGCTCTGGCAGGAAGGCGCCTTCGACGGCCGCGACGGCGGCTCCCAGGATGACCTCCGCCTCCGCACCATCCTCTACCACCGGAACGAGGGCGTCGACCTCCGCCTCAGCCTGGAAAACCGCTCCACCCGCTCCCTCCATGACATTTCCCTCCAACTCGCAACGGAAGGAAATTCAAAACAAACGTTAGTCGTCCCGATAGGCGACCTCCCCGCCGGCGAAAACAAGGCGGCCGTGGTCCGGTTGGCGCTGACGGACGACGCCTGCAAAATATTATCGTTAACCATTTCGGATGCAGATGGTTACAACCCGACATCGCCGTGGCTTAGCACGGATAAAAAGTTGATCAAGTAGGGGAATGGCTGATAGCTGATAGAGAATAGCTGATAGCTAATAGCTGATAGCGGATACTATCCGCTATTCGCTATCAGCTATTCTCTATGCTTCCCCCACCTGATCCGCGCGATATACACGCGATTGTTGCCGCCGCGCTGTTCGGTCAGCTCGAGGTTCTGCGTGTTCCTGGCGTCGCCCTGCATGCACTCGGTGGTCACGATCCAACTCTCGGAGGGTGAGGCGTTGACGGTCCCGAAATTCCCCAGCTGCGCCCCCAGCTTCGGAACCACCACGCGCTCCGTCGACCGGACCACGCACAGGCGCTCGGGATCAACCTGGGCCATGAACAGCGGCGCCCGGTGGCGCACAATCTCGTCGTTGTCCGCCCCCCGCCGGGTATAGGCCAGGAACAGCCCGTCGCTGTGCGTCACCCAGTGCTGCTGCGTATTATAGCTGCCCAGCTCGGCGCCGTCGTCAAACACCCACGGGACCGGCTTGCCGAAATGCTGCCCGTCGCCCCCCGCCGCCACATAGCCCCGCACATCGTTCCGCATGGTAAGGTAATAGCGGCCCTTGAACACGGTCAGCGAGGGCTCGTACAGCCCCCGCGGCTCCGGCACGGACAGGCAGTCCCCGTGCCCCTTATAGGTCAGCGTCTCCCCGTCAAAGCCCGCCCGCACGACGGTGGTGAAAAAGCAGGACTTCCAGAAATTCGAGCCCACCGCCCCCTTCGGCATCACCGACACCGGAATCAGGCTGTCCCCGCCCGGCAGGTCCACGCGCTGCGTGCAGCCCGCGCCAGCCCAGAAAAACAGGTCCGGCTCGGGATAGTCCATGACCTTCCACTCGCTCCATGTCCCCTTTTTCGGATCATACGCGGCGTAGCACAGGTCGCGCCGGTGCAGGTTGTCGACCGCCACGTGCCCCTTGGGCCCCGGGGTGTAGACGGCGGTGTGGCCGGTGGCCAGCAGCCGGCCCGAGGCCGCATGCCAGGCCGGGGTCATGTCGCAGGGGCACACGTCGTACCCGTCGGGCAGGGTATGGCGGTCCAGCCGCGGCTGCGGCTCGGGATCGGTCCACACGCGCCCCAGGTCGTCCGACCGCATCACGTTGACCGCCGAAAAGATGTCGCTCCCCCACAGCTGGTTCCGCGTCATGGTCAGGATCGCCGTCGCCGGCGGCACAATGCCGATCCGCGGCTGGAACCAGCCCGTCTTGCGGTCATACCCCTCGCGCACCGTCTGCAATTCCAGATCCCAGCCTAGCGTTTCCATTCGATGTCCTTTCACGTTGCGCACTTACCCTGTCACTCACGGCCGGGGACGGCCGACTCCAGGTCTCCGCTGTCGCTCACGGCCGGGGACGGCCGACTCCAGGTCTCCGCTGTCGCTCACGGCCGGGGACGGCCGACTCCAAGTCTCTCGGCCGACCGGTACGGCCCCTGAATCAGGCCGATCCGGTCGAACGGTGGAGCCTTGAAGCCCGCCTTCACGGCCTTGCTCTCCGGGCCCAGCCGGAAATCGCCCTTCCCCGCATCCGCAAAACCCGGCGCGGGATCTTCCACGTTTCCCTCGCGGAGCAGCCAGCCGGGCTTCGGCTCCTCGCGGCAGACCAGGACGCAATTCACGCACCAGTTGGACTGCGCGACATTGCCCTCGGGCGGCACGCCCTTGCCCGCCTCGAACAGGGGCCTCAGGGCCGCCAGCTCCGGATAACGCGCGGAATAGGGCGGCTCCCACGCGCGGACCGCCTCCATCCGCTCCCGCATCGTGCCGTTGACCATGGCCTGCCAGTTGGGCTCGGGACTGGCCCCGCGGGAGTCGAAGCAGATCGACCCCTTGCAGTCAATGAACCAGTTGTCCCGGATGATGAAATCCCGCCCCCCGCCCAGCCAGATGGCGTCCCCGCCCCACACCACGTTGCCCTCGATCAGATGGCCGCTCACGCAGTCGTCCATATAGATGGCGCTCGTGCCCATCCCCACGCCTCCCATGTGGTGGATGAAATTGGAGCGGATCACATTGCCGCGGAACGTATAGTCTCGCCCCGTGTAGATGGCCCCCGCATCGCCCGTTTCCAGGCACATGCGGTAGATTTCGTTGAATTCGATCGTGAACTCGTTGCCCCAGTACAGGATGCCCGTGTGCGGGCCGTCGTGAATCAGGTTGTGCGCGATCCGGAAACCGCAGCCATGCGCGTCGATCGCCGGCTTGTAGGTGCGCGACCACCGGGCCGCGCGCTGGATGTGGTTGTTGACGGCCTCGTGATCCGCCCGCGCCAGCGTCAGGCGGTCGCCCCCGCCGAGAAGGATCCCCCTGTCGCCGCAGGACGCCAGGTCGCAGCCGTCGACCCGGTGCCCGCGCCCCTCCCGCACGGCAATCCCGTCAATCCCCATGTTCCGGATCGTGCAGCCGCCGATCGTGACGGCCTCGCCGCCCGACACAACCACGCCGGACGAACGACCGGCCTCCAGAACCAGATCCTGGAACACCAGGTGCGAAGCGTTCCGGACGGTAATCAGGGGCTCCTCCAGGACGCTGACAAGGGCTTCGGAAGAGGCCGGCGACGCCGGGGGCCAGAAATAGAGAAGCCCCTTTTCCGTATCGGTGAAATATTCCCCCGGGGCGTCCAGCTCCTCCAGCACATTCAGGAAATAGAAGCGCTGGCCGGCCTTGAACGCATACACGCAATGCGGAGCCTCGGTTTTGACCAGGCCCGCCTCCGCATCCAGCCGCGCCACCCGCTCATAGGAATTGGCCCAGTCCCAGGACCAGTAACCGTGGACCCAGATCGAATCGGAGGGCGCCCAGCGCCGGGGCCGCTCATCCTTATAGAAGAATCCGGCGGCCGGCTTCCCCACCGTCTGGCGCCATTCGTTGGCCGAGGGTTCGCCCACGCCGGCGATGGTCAGGAACGACCCCGCGTTGGGCCATTGCGCCACGGTCATGGGCTCGCCTCCGTAGAACAACTCCAGGTGCGAAGCGGCGGCGTCCAGCCCGAAACCGCGCCGGCTCAGGCGGCCGAAATCGCGCACGCCGGCCGCCTTGAGGTCCGCCACGCGCACGCGGGGCCGGGCTTCCGGCGCCAGCCGCTCCAGCACGGCCGGATCGGTCACCGGCTCGAAGCGGTCGAGAACCGCCCCGCCCAGCAGGCGGACCCGCTCGCCCGGGAAGGCGCGATAGACGATGGGCGCGCCCGGCTTGCCGCCATCGCGTTCATCCAGGGCAAACCCCTTTTCAAGCCGGTAATCGCCGCCCCGGATCCAGACGGTGGACCCGGCCGCAGCCGGGCCGGCCGCCCGCAAGGCATCCCGGGCCTGCTCCAGCGAGGCGAAAGGTTTTTTTTCGGACCCATCTCCGGCAGCGGAACCCGTCTTACTAACATATATAGAACCCATTGCCATCTCCCCCGTGAAAATCGCCACTGTAATGATCGACTGGAGCGCATTCAAGTTTATACCCTTTCAAATTTCCCTTGCGCAAATGACGTTGCCCATTATGCTAGCCCCATGTTCGATTTAAAAGCCTATCTCAATCGGCAGCAGGCGCGCGTCGATGCGTACCTGAAGGCCGCGCTGCCTCCGGAAACCACCCGCCCCGCTATCCTCCACAAGGCCATGGCCTACAGCGTGATGGCGGGCGGCAAGCGCTTCCGCCCGATCCTCAGCATGGCGGCCGCCCGGGCCTGCGGCCGGCCCGACGATCATTCCCTCGCGGCCGGCGCCGCGATCGAACTGCTCCACACCTACACCCTGATCCACGACGACCTGCCCTGCATGGACGACGACGCCCTGCGCCGCGGCAAGCCGACCTGCCACATCGT
>JBIIYJ010000227.1:0-8883 GCA_044346855.1 Kiritimatiellia bacterium | reverse complement strand
TGAAGGCCGGAGCTGCCGAGGTCATTCCAAACGGCCCCGGCCGGAGCAACCTGGTCGTCACGACAGCCGGCACCTGCCTCTTCGACCTGAACGGATTCTACGAGACGGTCAATGCGGTCACGGGCTCGGGCATCGTGACCAATTCGTCCGGCACGGCCACCCTGGCGGTTGGTGATGCGGACGTCTCCTCCGCGTCGGCCAACGTGTTTCGCGATGGGAACGGCGTCCTGTCGCTCGTCAAGGTCGGCTCCGGCACGGTCACCCTGAGCGGGGCCAACACCATCCGGGGCGGCTTGACCGTGCAGGGCGGAACGCTGGTGGTCGCCGTGGCAAGCGCCTACCTGGGCCCCACCACGGTCAGCAACGGCCTGCTCAGGATCGGCTACGCCAACGCCCTTCCCCTCCTCACCAACTCGGGCTCCGTTTTCCTCGAGCCCGCCGGCACGCTCGACCTGAACGGCTACAGCGCCAGTTGCGGGGCCCTTAACGGAGGCGGCGCGATCGACAACCGGCGCGGCGCCGCCGTTTACACGCTGACCATCGGCGTCAACAACCGCGAGGGTCATTTCAGCGGCACGATCGCAAACGCCTCCGGACTGGTGGCCATCGTGAAGGCGGGCGCCAACAGCCAGGTTATCTCCGGAGCGTGCACCTATGGCGGGCTGACCACGATCAGCGGCGGCACGCTGAAGCTGGGCGCAGACGATGTTCTTCCGAATGGCGCCGGCAGGAGCAACCTGACCGTGACCACGGCCGGCACATGCCTGTTCGACCTGAACGGGCATGACGAGACCATCAACGGGATCACGGGCGCCGGCACGGTCACCAATTCAGCCGGCGCCGCGGTCCTGACTCTCGGCGACGGCAACGCCGCCTCCGTTTCGACCACCCCCTTCCGCGACGGCGAGGGCTCGCTGGGAATAACAAAAATAGGTACAGGCGCGGTTGCCTTGAATGGCCCGCTGTCATTCCGCGGGAGCGTGACCGTTTCCGCGGGAACCCTGGTTCTGGGGGCCGCCAACGCGTATGCCGGCCCGACGGCGGTCGACGGCGGCGCCCTCCAGGTCGTCGGCGTCACGGGTTCCGCCACGGGGACGGGGACCGTTGACGTGGCGGCCGGGGCCGCGCTGCAGGGAACCGGCCGGAGCCTGGGCGCGCTGGTGCTGCGGGACGGAGGGTGGGTCCAGCCGGGCTTGCCCGGAGGCCCGTGCGGCTCGCTGACGGTGTCAAACGTGACCTGGAACGGCGGCGGCCTTTACGAATGCGAGGTCACGAACCTGGCCAGCGGCGTTTCGGGCGCCGGCCTCCTGAACGATCTGCTGGTGGTGACCGGCGCGCTGGAGGCGGTCACCGGGGAGAAACGGCTGATCATCCGGCTGACGTCCCGCGGCGCCACCCTTCCGGTGGATCCGTCCCGGAACTATTGCCTCAAGGTGATCGTCTTCGGAACGGAGCAAGCGCTTGACGCGGCCGACATCGAACTGGACACCAATGCGTTTTTCGCCGCCGGCGCGTGGTCGGTAACCAACGTCAACAAGTCCATCCTCGTTTACCAGAACAACCTGGAGGAGCCCCTGAACCGGTGGATTGGCGCCGGCAGCTGGTCCAATGCCGCCAACTGGTCCATGGGCCGGGTTCCGCTCGCCGGCGATAACGTCCTCTTCGACTGGAACTCCGGCGCCGCGTGCGCGGCGGACACGGTCAGCAACCGGCTCGGCTCCATCACCCTCGGCAGCAGTTACGGCGGGACGGTGACGTTTGCCAGGAATGCGGTGGAAGGCGCGATGGACCTGGTGGTCGAAGGCGGCATCGCCGTGCAGAGCGGCAATCTTGTTTTCGGCAGCGACCTGCTTTCCTACGGCGAGGGAAGCCCGCCCGTCCGGTTCGGCGCGGGTTATACCGTCACGGTCGCGAACGTCAGCATCGATGCCGGGGCCAGCCTGAACACGGACGGGATGGGCTTTGATTCCGGCGCCGGGCCCGGCGGCAACGCGGGGTCCACCGCCGCCGGCGCGCCGAGCTACGGCGGCCAGGGCGGCGGCATCGAAAGCCTGGCCAGCTATACGGTCGCGCGCCGTCCGCCGATGTACGGCTCCGCCGCCGGACCGACCGCGCTGGGAAGCGGGTACGCCTATCCGTCGGAGCAGGACGACAATCCTGGCGGCGGCGCGATCAAGCTCAACGTGGCGGGCCGCATTCTTGTGAATGGCCGCCTGTCGTCGGACGCCGCCAACCGCTTTGCCGGCAAGTATCCCGGATCCGGCGGATCGTTGTGGATCACCGGCGGCACGGTCGAGGGCAGCGGCCGCATCTCGGCCAACGGGACCCTGGCCTCCGCCACGTACGGGGCGGGCGGCGGCGGACGGATCGACCTTTCCGGCACGACGAACAATTTCGCCGGCGTCATCCAGACCAGCCTGCCTCAGTCGTCCGGCCTCGCGCGCGGGCAGAACGGGTCGATCCTGCTGCCGTTCTCCGGCTCGGGTTCGACCATGACCAACATCACCGGCGCCACGCTGGCGTTCGGAAACAGCCTGATCTTCCCCGAGCCGATCACGATCCGGAACGGCGTGGTCCTGACGCTGGACGCCAACACCAACGAGAACACCTTTATCTTTTCGACGCTGACCATCCAGAGCGGAGGAGTGGTGCGCTGTTTCGGCAACGTGCCGGAAACCAACGCGGCCGCCGGCGGGACTCCCGCCAACCCTCTCGGGCTGGGTGTCACGATTGTGGCCTCCAATCTGACCATCGAGGCGGGCGGCTCGCTGAATGCCGACGGTCTGGGCTGCGTCTACGGTCCGGGGAACTATACGAACGGCCTTTTCCCGGCGGGCATGGCGGCCGGGGCCTACGGCGGGCAGGGCGGCCAGGGGGCCGGCACTACCTATGGCGCCCTGTCCAATATGACGATCCTGGGAAGCGGTGACGGCTCGACGCGCGGGGGCGGCGGGATCCGGCTGGTCGTCACCGGCGTTCTCACCGTCGATGGCACCCAGTCCTGCAACGCGGGCCCGCCGGTGGCAAGCCGCTCCGGCGGGTCGGGCGGCGCCCTGTGGATCGACTGTAACGTTCTCCGGGGCCAGGGTCTGATCGCGGCCGATGGCGGGCCGGCAGCCACGACCGGGCGAAACGCCGGCGGCGGCGGCCGCATTTTCCTTTCATATGCAGCGAAGGAAGAACCCAACCCGATCGACGGCGGCCGGGTGACCGCCTACGGGGGGAGCAGCCTCACCAACAGGGGCGCCGCGGGAACCGTCCTGCTGCTCAATCGCGCGACAGGTGAATCCGGACTCCTGGCCGAAAACCTTTCGCCGGCCACCAACACGGCCACCCTGCTTCCTGCCGCCTGTTTCGCGGGAGAGTCCCGCGTCCTGTCCGTGGATCGCGTGACGGTGAAGAATACCACCCTTGAAACCGGGTCCAACACCACGCTGGACGTGACAACCGTTTTCAGCAATGGATACGCGTTCCTGTCCGGCGCCGGCGCCACGCTTTCCTTGTCTGGCACAAATGACGCCGCCGTTTACGGGCCTGTGACCGTGGATAACCTGGTCATCAGCAACAGCGACTACAAGACCGTGCGGTTCCAGGGGGGCGCTACCAACACCGTCCAGGCAAGGCTTACCCTCAAGCGGGCCCGCCTGCTGTCGCTGACGGACGGTCAGCCCTGGCGACTGGTTCTCAATCCCGAAACCGGGTCGCAGGAAGTCCGGCAGGTCGAGGTCCGGGACAGTCATGCCGAAGGCGGCCAGACCATCGTGGTCCTCGGCGGCGACTCGGCAAACCTGGGCAACAACGTCAACTGGCGGTTCATCCCCGGCACGCTTATCTATATCCGGTAAACCGGAGGCCCATTCATCCCTATGCCGTCATTTGATAAGTGATGGACGGGCCCTGCCGGCGCCTGTATAGTGATTCCCCTATGAAGCCGGATCGTTCCCTCGCACACCGCCTGATAGCGCCGGTCGAAGTGTTTGTCCGCCAGGCCCTGGAGGCTTGCTCCGACCCGGCCACTCCGCTTCTGGCCGGGCAGCTCGATCCCGCAACCCGGCGGCCGCTTCGCCTGCCGGACGGCTCCGGCGGCGAGATCGTCCCCTGCAACGTCGCCAACCAGTTTAATTTTCTCCGCGTTCTGCAGGGGCTTTCAGCGCTTCTGGGCGACTCCGCATTCCGCGACCGGGCGTTGGCCATCCTGCGTTTCACGCTACGCCATTCCCGCCGGCGCGGCATGATCCTGTGGGGCAACCATGCGGCGGTTGATCTGCTCACACGCAAACCCGTCTTTCTCAGCGTCAAGGGCAAGGTGCACGAACTGAAGGCGCATTATCCGCCCTATGACCTGATGTGGGAGGCCGATCCGGAGGCTCTCTCGACCTACATCCCCTATTGCTGGCATGGGCACCTGTATGACTGGTCCCGCCTCGATTTCAGCCGCCACGGGCGGATGGACCTGCCCGATTATCCCCTGCCCGCCGACCCCTGGGGGGCGGACTATGCCGGGGGTGAGACGTTTTTTATTGGCGGCGGGCTGACATTCCTGAACGCCGGCAGCGACCTTTATTACAGCGCAGCCTCCCTGGCCAGGCTGCGGAAGGATCCCCGGCCCCTCCTGTGGGCGGACCGGTTGAACCGGTGTTATATCCGGACCCGCCATCCTGCCACCGGAATGGGGGGATACCAGTACAGCTCCATTTTCGACAAGCACGATCCGGCGCGGAAACGGTCCGCCGACCGCGCCTGCCTCCAGTTCAGGGACCAGTTTCCAGAGCATAACCCGCTTGACGGCACGCTTGCCACCCCCGGGTTCATGCGCATGATCACCGGCGCGTCGGCCCTTTGCCGCTTTCATTTGGCGAAGGCGCTGCCCGGAGAGGGCGGGACCGCCTTCGGACGGGCCGCCGCGGAGGATATCGAGGCCTATGCCGCGCACACGTACGATTTCGAGGACAACACGTTTCACCCGGGGTTCACCGACGGGTTCCGGCTGACCGGCGTGACGATCCAGAAGGACGGGTATTACGGACCTGCCGGACACCGGTTTGAAGCCAAGCCCGCCGACTGGCTGTCTTTCTGGTCCCATCTGGCGGCTTGGCGGTTTTCCCGCTCTTCGCTGGCCTGGTCGGTTGCCAGGAATATCGGCTTGCACAAAGGGCTCGGCGACATCGGGGCTGCCCCCGGCGCCAAGCCCGCCCTGCTCCTTCCTGAGCAGGCGTCCGGTGAACTGGTTTTCGGCCTTCTTGAATTGGACCTCGCGTTTCCGGCAGCCGGGTTTCTGCCGGCCGCTTCCGCCGCGGCCGAGCTATTGCTTCGCGACCATTATCGAAACGGCTGGTTCGTTGGGGGCGATCACGCCGTGACGGGAATTGATCGGGCTGAACCCCTGGCGCTGCTTCACGTGGCGGCCCGCCTGGCCGGTTTATCCGACGCCCTTGTTCCCTATTTTACGAACTTCGCGCTGGACGTCCGATGCGGGTGGGTCCGGGAAGATTTCGATTCCCGCTACCCTACTTGAATAATGGTAAATAATTGTCTACTCCTCCGGCCGGCTCCTGCACCATAGTTACCGTAGTTTGGAAACCAATAAGCAAGGGGAACGGTATGAAGAAGCAGATCTATGTGAAACCCGAGATGGAACGGATCGAACTGAGCTCGGAGGAACGGCTGGCAACATGCGACTTTTTTTACAAGACCGGCCTGACGGGGTCAGGCTGCAGAAGTTCCTTTTTTGAAGATGTCAATCCGGCCACGTGCCTTATCATGACGACCCCCCAATCGGTCAGCTAAGACCCGGGCAACGGTTTAGCGGAACCCCGAAAGCTTCCTGCCGTGCACCATCTCTCCATAGCCGGCGTCGGATTTGCCATTTCGTGCGACTTTCCGTTGCCTGACTGCTTTCAGGCCTTCGAAGCCCACGGCCCCGCGCCAGACCCTGTGTCGATTGTCGTGCTCTCGCCTCCGGTGATCGATCCGCCGGGCCGGAGACGGTCCCGGGAGAAGGAGCTCACCTTCTGGATCAAGGACGGCTGCGAGTCGATCGCGCTTGAGGGCGAGGGAGGCCTCATCCTCGGCAGCTTGTCCTGCGAGGCCAATTGGAAATCCGCCATTATCCGCATCCGCCCGGACGGCGACCAACCCGCCATATTCAGAATCCTGATGGAAGTGTTTTTCCGGACGGCTCTCGCCCGCCTGGGGCGCGGTCTTGTCATGCACGCCTCGGGCGTTTCGGTCTCCGGGCAGGGACTTGCATTTGTCGGCCCTTCGGGCATGGGCAAATCGACCCAGGCGAGACTGTGGGAGGAATTGCGGCAAGGGGTGGTGCTGAACGACGACCGGCCCGCCGTGACGATGGAAGGAGCCGGCCCCGTGTTGCATGGGACGCCCTGGAGCGGAACGTCCACCAAGCGGGCGGGCAGATCGGCCCCGCTGGAGGCGCTGGTCATCCTTGAGCAGTCCCATCATAATCGGGCTCGCCTCCTGACCGTTGCCGAAACCCTTCCCCGCTTCCTTCCCCGCGCCTTCCTTCCCTATTGGAGCGAGATGGGCACGGCTGGCGGGCTGGTCGCGGCAGACCGGCTGCTCCGTAAAGTGCAGGTTGTGCTTCTGCAGTGCCGGCCCGAGGCGGGCGCCGTGGAATGCCTCGAAAAGGCGCTTGAGCGGAAACCCCAGCCCGTTTCCTCCCGCTTGCAGGGTTTCTCTTGAATGCCGGCCTGCAAACGAAGCGGGTTCCCTTTTCGGGAATGGCCGAAACCGTTGGCGACGTGCTGGCCCGCGGCGGGCTGGTCCGCCTCCGCGTCGAGGGCGACAGCATGACGCCCTGGCTGCGCGGCGGCGAGGACGACGTGATTCTCGCCAATCCGGCCGGCCGCAGCTGGGGGCGGGGCGACATTGTCCTGGCCTGGGACGGGCGGAGCCGTTTTGTCCTTCATCGCGTGGCCCGGCGCGAGGAGGGGTCCATCTGGCTTCGGGGGGACGCCCAGACCGTCATGGAGGGCCCCTGGCCGGAAACCCAGGTGCTGGCCGTGGTGGACCGCCTTGTGCGGGACGGAAGCGAGGTTCCCATGGCCTCCCTGCGGGCCCGCCTGTTCGCGCTGGTTTGGCGGGCCCGGCAACGCCTGCCTCCCGGCCTGATGCACTGGGCCTCGAGCAAGCGGCGGCGGCTCCGGGGCCTGTTGCCATGAAAATAGGGACAGTCGAGATCGGCGGGCGCCTTTCGGAGTGGCGGTGGCTTGCGGCGCGCACCCGGGGGTTCCGGCGGGACTTGCTGCTTTTGGCCGTTGGCGGTTCGCTGCTATCCCTTTTCGGAGTCGCGTTCGCGGCCCTGACACGGGTTCTCGTGGATCGGGCGTCGGGCGTCGGGCAAGATGGATTGGCCGGCCCGCTACTGGGCCTGGCGGGCCTCGTCATTGCGCAGGTGGCTGCCCAGGCGTGTTACGGGGTTTTTTCCGCCCGCCTGAACGTGCGCCTCGAAAACGGCCTGAGGGCAGAACTGTACAATCGGCTCCTGCATGCCTCCTGGGCTCACCTGCACAAGAAGCACAGCGGCGACTTGCTAACGCGGCTTACCTCCGACGTCTCGGCGGTTGTCGGCGGCGTGGCGGGCGTTTTTCCCGACTTGATTTCGCTTGTGGTCCGCTTCTCGGCGGCGCTTTTGTACCTTCTCTGGCTCGATCCGATGCTGGGCCTCATCGCCCTGGCCTCGGGCCCCCTGCTGCTTGTTCCGGGCCGGCTTTTCGCGGGACGCCTTCGGACGCTCAGCCGGGATTCCCGCGAGAACGAGGGCCGGATCCGCGGGTTCGTGCAGGAAAGCCTTCGCCGCACTGCCGTGATCAAGGCCTTCACCCTTGAGTCCGTATTTGGGGCGCAACTTGCCCGCCACCAGGAGGACTCGCTGAATCTCGCGCGCCGGCATGCCTGGGTTTCCACCGCGCCTGGGGCGGGGCTGACGCTCGGTTACTGGGCCGGATATCTGCTGGCCCTTGCGACGGGAGCCCTGCGCATGCAGGCCGGCCGGGCCACCTTCGGCACCCTGACGGCGTTCCTCCAGCTCGTTGGCCAGATCCAGGCTCCTTTCCAGGGGCTGGTCAGGTCCGTTCCCCGCCTGGTCGCCATGCTGGCGTCGGCGGAACGGATCAGGGAGGCCGAAGAGTTGCCCTCCGAGAGCGGCGTCGCCGCAGGACCGCAGCCAGCGGACGGCTTCGAGCCGGCAACCGACTTGCGCGGCGTGGATCTTGTTTTCAGGAACGTGACCTTTGCCTACGAGCAAACCCGGATACTGGACGGAGCCTCGTTCGTCATACGCGCGGGCGAAACCGTTGTCCTGACAGGGCCCTCCGGCGAGGGCAAAACGACGCTGCTGCGCCTGCTTCTGGGACTGGTCCACCCCGATTCGGGCGAGGTAACGGTTCGCGAAACGGGAAGCGGAGGCCGGCTTTTTCCGGCTTCGCCTGCGACCCGGCGGTTTTTTGCCTTCGTACCGCAGGGAAACTCCCTTTTTTCCGGCACGGTGCGGGAGAACATCGGATACGGCCAGCCCGGGGCTCCGGCGGAGGCCGGGGCGACCGCCGCCCGGGTGGCGTGCGCCGATTTCTTTATCCGGGGGTTGCCGGAGGGGTATGACGCCCGGATGGGAGAAGGAGGCGACGGGCTTTCCGAGGGCCAGGCCCAGCGGATCGCGATTGCCCGGGCCCTGCTTCGGGATGCGCCGGTCCTGGTGCTTGATGAGGCCACGTCGGCCCTGGACCTGCCCACGGAGCGGGCGATTCTGGATGGGATCCGCGCGCTTCGCCCCAAGCGCACCCTGATTTTAGTCTCTCATCGACCCGAAGCGCAAGCCGGCTGCGATCGGATCCTGCGCGTGCGTGCGGGATGTGTTTTCGAGGA
>JBIIYJ010000226.1:0-8888 GCA_044346855.1 Kiritimatiellia bacterium | reverse complement strand
CAGAAAAAGAAGGAAGCCGTGGATGCAACGGTCAAATCCGGAGGCTCCAAGCCTGGTAGCACCTCACGGCTCACGGCCCTGCGGCAGGAGAAGCAGGCCATTCTCAAACGGCTCGCCGCACCCGCCTCATGAATACACCGTCTCCAGTCAGCCCCGCCCGCCGGTTTCCCCGCATGACGGTGCTCCGGGTAGGCGTGGTGGTGGCTATGTGGTGCATCATGATCGGTTGGCTGATCCGGTTCGAGGCGTGTCCCGAACGCTTCACGGGCCGGTTCGACGGTTACCATAATCTTTTCAAAAGCGGCATCGTCATCCGCAGCTCCTGGATGAGGATCCTGGCCAACGGCGCGCAGGTCGGTTACTCCAACACCGAAATCGACGTTGACGACAAATCCCCCACCGAGCACTACACGATCAACAGCAAAATGGAACTCGAGCTGAACATTCTCTCGATTCCGCAAAGCATCTACACGGAACTGGCCGTTGGGCTTGACATCATGTCCCGACTTCAGGTTTTCACCTTCAAGTTGAAGTCCAAGGCGTATTCCACTGAAATTTCCGGACGGCGCGCGCAGGGCGACCGGTTCCTGATCTCCATCAAGTCGGGGGGCAGCGTGGTTCGGCAGATGATCGACATACCCGACGATGTCATTTTGTACTCCCCCATGCTGGAGCAGGCTTTGGGGGCAATGGATCCCGGCCAGACCCGCGTTTTCAAGACCCTCGATCCTGCCTCCATGGCCGTGGCCGATGTCCGGGTCCGGGCGGACCGGCGGGAAACGGTCACGCTGCGCGGGCGCCCGGAAGAGGCCACCGTGCTGGCGGCGGAATACCAGGGCATGACCGTGTGGACGTGGGTCAACCGGGACGGCGAACTGCTGCGCCAGGAAACGCCGCTTGGCTGGAGCATGGAAGTCTGCGATGCGACGGAAGCGATGAACTACAAGTTCGCCGCCCGCCGATCGGCCCCCGACATCCTGGGGGCCGCCGCCGTTCCGACGGACCGCACGCTCGCCACTCCCCGCCTGGTCCGGCGGCTCGAGCTGCTCCTGAAAGGCGTCGACTCGAATCCGGCCGCCCTGGAAACCCCGCGCCAGCAGGTGCTCGGGATCGAAACCAACGGCATCCGGCTGCGCATCGATGCGAGGGCGTGGCCGGACACGGCCCCGCCGTCCGCGCCCCCCGCCTCGTTCTGGACCAACGATCTGGCCGCCACGCCCTTCATCCAGTCCGCTGACAAGGAAATCGTCTACCGGGCGCTTGAGATCACGGCGAAACTGCGCGACAAGGCGGCGGCCGCCAGGGCGGTGAACGACTGGGTTTTCAAGAACGTCCGCAAAAATCCGGCGGCCAGCCTCCCCTCGGCTGTCGCCGTCCTGAAGCAGCTTGAAGGCGACTGCAACGAACACACCTACCTGGCGGTGGCACTGCTGAGGGCTGTCGGCATTCCGGCCAAGGTCAAGGCCGGCGTGGTCTATCTCAACGACAAATTCTATTACCATGCCTGGGTGGCGGCCTACGTGAACGGCGAGTGGGTGGAAATGGATCCCACCTTCGGCCAGGCCGTCGCGGATGCCACCCACCTTGCGCTGGCGGAAGGCGAACTGGCGGGGCAGATGCAGCTGCTTCGCTACACGGGCCGGCTGTCGATTGGTATTCTCGGGGCCGAGGAGGAGTTGAAACCATGATCCGGATGGACAATCTCAACAAGTATTACGGGCCGTTCCATGCCGTCAAGGACCTGACCCTCGAGGTTCCCAAAGGCGAAGTGTTCTGCTTCCTGGGGCCCAACGGCGCCGGCAAGACGACCACGCTCAAGATGCTGACGGGGCTGCTGCGGCCGTCGTCCGGGCGGGCCTGGGTGGGCGGCGTGGACGTGGCCGAGAACCCGGTCGAGGCCAAGAAGAAAATGGCCTACATTCCCGACACGCCTTTTCTCTACGACCGGCTGACCGCCACGGAATTCTTCACCTTCATCGGCACCCTGTATGGCTTGTCGCGCGAGGCGATCGAGGCCGACTACGAGGAATCCTTCGCCTTTTTCGGCCTGCTGGAACACCGGGCGGCGCTGGTCAAGGACCTGTCGCACGGGCTTCGCCAGCGGCTGGTTTATGCCGCCTCGTTCCTCCACAAACCGGAGGTGCTCTTCATTGACGAGCCCCTGATTGGGTTGGACCCCCACACGATCCGGTCCATCAAGCTTCTCCTGAAGCAGAAGGCCCGCGCGGGCATGACGATTTTCCTGACCACGCATATCCTGTCGCTTGCGGAAGACGTGGCCGACCGCATCGGAATCATCCACGGGGGGCGGTTGATCGCGCTCGGAACGCTCGATGAAATAAGGACCAAAAGCGGGACCGCGGGCGACCTTGAAGAGGTTTTCCTGACACTCACGCAGGGCGGGTGAGCCTGCCTTGTTATTCCTGGGACAGTATGTCGAAGCGGCGGACCAGCATCGGGTAGTTGGTCGTCACCATGTTGACGGCGTTCGTCTCGACCCTGGGAACAGGATCCCGCCACAGCTCCATGAGCGCGGTCTGGTCGGCGCGAACCGTATCGATAATCTCGCCCGGCAGATCGCCTCGCCGGGGCATTTGCACCCGGGCCGACGACTGGGCGAACAGGATCACGATGAAGTAATTCTGCCGGGGATTCATCAAGCCCAGCAGATTGCGGAAGGCGGCCTCGACGCGATAGTTCCTGGCGGGAGCCGGCAGCGGCATGCCCATCATCATGGTGTCGACGATCAGGCTGACGGCCTGCCGGTAAAGAGCGTTGCTGATCATGGAGCCTTTTGAAAAATAGCTGGCGCTACCGGGGTCCGACAGCCACGCGGTCGCCATGGCCATGGCCTGAATGTCATCGACCTTCATCTGGTTGGGAAATTCCGAGTCGCCCGGATACCGGTCCAGCAGCATGTTCCGCATCGCAGCCGCCAGGACCTCCGGCACATCGGTGTTCGGATTGATCAATCCGCGCGAGCTTGAATTGGGCGTGTTTACCGTGAAGACGTCGTAGATCGGATCAGCCTTCTGGGTGTCCTCGTCGAGAAGACGGAGGGTTTTCCAGGCAGTGTTGTTGAAGTTGGGATTGGCCGCTCCGCGAATGAGATAGGAAAGCTCCCCGGGGGTCTTCAAGGGTTCGTCCGCCGTATACATCCAGACTTCATCGTCCGTATCGTTGCGTCCCAGATAAAAACGGGTCGACGCATTGGTTGTCGACGGGCCGATCGTCCCGTTGGCCGACACGCCAGGATCGGCCACAAGAGTTCCGGCCGCCTGGTAGGGAAGCCAATAGGAAGGCAGGTAATTGAAGCGCGGGTCAACGCACTCGGACCCGGCCGCCGTCGCGTTTGTCACGTTCTGCATCACGGCCGGAACGGTGATCGTGCAATACGAGTTCGGCATGGATGCAACATTGAGCCTCAAGTTCTGCACCTGGTCAACGACATTGTTGCCGGGATCCTTCACCCGGATGTAATTGAAGAGGATGTCGAAACGGGGCGTTGCATTGGCCCAGGGATCGAGCGTGACAACGGTCATGGTCGGGGGCGAAATATTGATCGGCCTGAAGGGGACGCCCGTGAAGTTATACGTGGCGGTTCCTGTCAGCGGGGCGGCGGGAACCGGGAAGCCGGCGGGACTGAGCGCGGCAACGGTAAAGCTATATTCGATCGTATAATTTCCCGTATTCTTGATTTTCACGAACGGATAGAAAAGCTCAAGTTGCGCCGTGAACATCAGGGATACGCTGGCCGGATCCCCCGTGGCCCTCAGCATCGGCCGGACCCGCAGTTCGTTAATCAAGGGAACGCTTTCGGCGCAGGGGGCATTGAGGTTGCCGTTTTGCGGCAGGGCATCAGTATCCACATAATCCAGAAGGGCATCAAACACCATATTGGAGTTGATGAGCGGGAAATAGGTCGCAAGTGCTCCTTTGATCACTCCCGCCCTACCTTTGAGCGCGTGGTCATCCCCCGACAGGTCGACCGGCGAGGGGGAACTATTAGTGACCGCCATCGAAAAATCGACCAGGTGGGAAACGCCGGAGAGGCCGACGGCGGTGTTGGCCCGCTTCATCTGGGCCACGGATTCGTAGTCGCGATTCGCCTGGAACCGGGCCAGGTCGACCATCTCGCTAAGACCGGCGACATCGATTTCGGACGGGCTGGTTCCGAAAGTCCGGGGCGTGCCTCCTGCTTTGTTGGCGTCGATCAGACCGGACGCGTTAACGATGAGGTAACCGATGCGGCCGTTGCTGACCGTGATCCATCCGGCGTCCTCCGGAAACTGGCCGTCCAGCATCAGGTTGTCGGGCACATGCGCGCTCCAGATCGCGTTGGTCGCCAGTTTGAAACTGGTGCTGGGGGTGCCGGGCGACGCCAGCGCCACCCAATCGGGGTAGAGGCGTCCGGCCATGTCTCGCTCGAGGGCTTCCAGCGCCCGCGCCTTCGCGGCGAACAGGAGCTGGGCGGCCCGGACGTCATGCTGGAAACTGCCGGCGGCATGCCGCTCCGTCCGCATGAACACGGAAAAGGCAACCCCCATCAGCACGAGCAGGGCCAGCATGCCCAGCACCACGATGAGCGCGATGCCGCGCCTGCCGCGACGCGGCTCCGCGAATGGCGAAAAATGATTATTCATCATATCTGTACCGATCCCGATTGGCGAGCCAGGCCCGCGATTTGAAATCAACCGTATAGACTCCGTCCGAATCCCGGACCCGGAGGTCCACATCCACATAGCCCGGAATTCCGAGATCGTCGAGAGGGCCGGGGGTGAGGATGACGGGAGGCTGCAGCATGTCGTCCGGAGCCAGCTTGACGCCGTTCCGGGTCAAAGCCGTGAGATCGTAGACAACGTTCACGAGGGGTTTCGCGACGCTTCTCTCGGCGACGCTACTCTCGTCAAGAATCTTGAAGGTCGGCGAGTTACCGCTCAGATTCAGGTCGGCCGGTGTACGCGCGATGCAACGGCTGAGGTCCTGGGCGATGAAATTGGCTACCCCTCGCCCTACCATGTTGACTTCGGCCTTGCGGGCCCCGGTATTCCAGGAGACATTGCTCTGCTCGAAAATCCGCCCGCAGATCACGACAATGATGCCCAGGATCGCCAGCGCCACCAGAAGCTCGATCAGGGTAAAGCCGTTATGTTTATCGCGTTTCACCATGGCAGCTCCATATAAAACAGCTCTGTGTAGAATTTGTTCCCTTTGGCATGGATGGCGGCGGAGGTGGCCGGCGTGGCCGCGCGCCAGGGCATCGCGTAGAGAATCACTTCCTTGACCCGCTCGACGCGCGTGGTGTTGTCCATGATCTGCAGGTAGTAGGCGATAGTGTTGTTGGCATTCATGGCAGCCGTCCCGAACTGGATATCCGGCACGACGAAGCGGTTACCCTTCCACTCCTCCCACGACACCTCGGAAGCGCTGGCCTGAAGCCCGAACAGGACCTCCTCGGCAAAAAGGCCGGTCTCCGTGTCGGCCGATGCCGACTCGCTGGCAGCCAAGCCCGTCGGGAAAAGGGAGAAAATGGAGAGAATGCCGAGGCCAACCACGAGCACGGCCAGGCACACCTCCACGAGGCTGAACCCGCCCTTCCCCTTCATGCGTCCTTTTATCATAAGACTCCCGTCAGAACCCTTAATCCAGTTTCACGAGCCCCACCAGCGGATAAACGGAGATCGTCTTGCTGACGTTCCCCATCTTGTCCTTGAACGTAAGCTTGCGTTCCCCCACTCCCGAAATTTTCCCGTTCGCATAAAACAGGATCATGAAGTTATCGTTACCCCCTTCCTGGCAGGTGATGCCGGGCGGCATGAACATCTTCTCGCTGACCTGGAAGCCGAAGGCGTCTCCCGTGGTCCAGCCTGCCCCGCTTTCGTTCCAGGTGACGGGGGCAAAACCTCCGACGACATCGTCATAGCCGCCGTTCCCGTTCATTTTCCCGATCCGGCCCCCGGGCGTGGTCATGTTGCAGACGAGGGTATTGGTGGTCGGCCAGTAGCCCTGGTCCTCCGGCAGGGGCGGCAGGCCGGTGTAGAGCGTCGTGGCGTGGCTGCGGGACACCTTGCCGCCGCCCTCAAAATAATAGAAGCAATTGGTGGTTCCCTCGAGCCGGAACACGATTCCCGTCATGCGCCGCTTGGTCACGGCGTGCTGGCGGACCATGGACATGGCCGACTGAATCGAACTGCGGGCGGCCCGCATTTCCATGCCGCGGCGGGCCCCGGCATACATCATGATTCCCGTCGACAGAACGATTCCCATGATGATCATGACCGTCAGCAACTCCAGGAGCGTGAAGCCCCGGCGCCGTCTTGGGTTCGTACTCGCCATGCTGATCATCCTTTTCCCGTTTACTGGACTATGAATGCGACGGTGTAAGACTGATCGAAGTCATCCGTGCTTCCGATGGGCTTTTTTCCATCCGGATTGATAACTACCGAATATTCTCGCCCGTCGAGCGTTTTGATGAAATCCTCGCCTTCCCAGAACAGCTTTTTCCGAATATTGTTCAGCCCCGTGGGCCTAAGTTGCACGATGACATCGCTGCTTGGGAAAGTGGCTTTGGCGACCTGATCGCCCACAGGCCACACCCCGTATTCCGCGTGAAAGTTCAGCAAGGCGTTCTTAAGCGTGATGCGGGACGACCGGATTTTGGTTTCCGCCGCCCGTTTCCGGATCAGGATCGTGGCGGGCACCAGAAGGCCGACAATGATGCCGATGATCACCATCACAATCATCAACTCCATCATAGTTACGCCACTTTTGCTTGTGCTCATGGCATGGCTCCTCATTTCCAACTCACGATGTCGTCGTCCTCAGTCCCCTCGGTATCGGCCTTCCCATTGGGACCGTACGACCAGACCGCGCAGACGCGGTATAAGGTCTGCCCACGGGCAGTTACCTCGTTATTGGCGTTGTTCAGTGCTACGCGGTAGACATGGCCCCAGGGATCGAGAAAATCGCCATTATCGGACAAGTTCCGGGCGCTGAACTCCATATAGGGAACCTTTCCATCCGTTCCCTTGAGAATTTTAATCATAGCGTCACCGCTCGTGGAACTCCCTGCCAATTCGGACCAACCACGATTGTCCATGTAATAGCTGCGCATGGCCCCTTCGAGCTGTCCGGCTTCGACGCGGGCCCGTTTCTTGCGGGCTTCCTGCCGGGCCAGGGCCAGGGCCGGCAGGAGCAGTCCCGCCAGCACGCCGATGATGACGATCACCATCAGCAGTTCGATCAGCGTGAAACCCTTGCGCCCCATACTCACCTCGTCTACTCGTTCCATTTGATCCCCACGTCATCACCGTTGCCAGCCACGCCATCCGGACCCTTCGAATAGAACTTGAAGGCCTGGTAGGGGTCGATCGTCGTATACATGTACTCCCTCTCCCAGGGGTCGAGAAGCGTGCAGAAGTTATTCGACCAGGCCATCACGCCGGCGCCCGCCTGGGAGCCCGAGTGCAGCACCGTGTCGTTATCCGCCAACCCGTCGACGAAATGCGACCACTTGGTCTTCTGGGGATCGTCGAACAGGTAGGTCGCAAGCCCGTCGTAATACCCCATGCCCTCGTCGGGCTTGGCCCACGGGATGTCCCGTTCATACTCCCATGCGATGCCGTTGCACGGGGGATAGATGCCGTAGACCGAGTAGTACTCGATCAGGGCGTGCTTGATGCGTTCGATTTCGCTGGCGGCGCGCGCCTTGGCCGTTTTCTCGTTCACATAGACCATGAGCTTCATGGTGATGCCGGCGAGCATGCCGATGATGACGATCACCGTCAGCATCTCGACCATCGTGAAACCGCGCCTTGCCTTCATGACAGCGCTCCTTTCCTCTTTACTGGGCGGACATTTTCTCAATTATGCTGATCATTGGCAGGAACATCGCGATAACGATCGTTCCCACGATGGCGGCCAGGAAGATGATCAGGATCGGCTCGATGATGGAGGTCATGGAGTCCACCGCCGTGTCGACCTCGTCATCGTAGGTGTCGGCGATCTTCATCAGCATGTCCGGCAGGGCGCCCGTTTCCTCGCCCACCTGCACCATGCCGATCACCATGCCGGGGAACACCTTCGAGGCGTCCAGCGGGGTGACCATCGATTCGCCCTCCTTCACGGCGTCGTGCACCTGGCCGATGGCGGTCGAGATCACCAGGTTGCCGGCGACGTCCTTCACGATGCTCAGGGCCTGCAGCATCGGCACGCCGCCGGTAAGCAGCGTGCCCAGCGTGCGGGAGAACGTGGAGATGGCGCCCATGCGGGCGAGCCCGCCGAAGACGGGGGCCTTCAGCTTGAACACGTCCAGCATGTAGTGGCCCTTCTTGGTGGCCGCCATCGCGCGCAGGGCGAAGATCAGCACCACAAGCACGATCAGGGCGACCAGCCCGTGCTCGGTGAAGGTCTTGCTGATGGCCATGACGAACTGGGTCAGCTTCGGCATCTCGGCGGAGTTGCCGATCAGGTCCTTGAAGATGTCGGCGAACTTCGGGATGATCACGATCATCATGAAGGTCAGGATGCCCAGGGCCATGACCAGCACCACGATCGGGTAGACCATGGCGCCCTTGATCTTGTTGCGGATGCGCTGCCCCTTCTCCATGAACTCGGCCATGCGGATCAGCACCGTTTCCAGCGCGCCGCCGGCTTCGCCCGCCTTGACCATGTTGACGAAGAATTTGTCGAACACCTTCGGCTGCTGGGCCATGGCCTCGGCGAAGGTGCTGCCGCCCTCGACCGCCTCGGCCATGCTGTTGACGGCGGCGCGGAGGGTGGGGTTCTGCTCCTGCCGCTGGAGGATGTGCAGGCCGCGCAGAAGCGGCAGGCCGGCGTCCAGAAGCGTGGCCAGTTGCCGGGTGAAGATGGTGAGCTGCTTGGTGTTG
>JBIIYJ010000035.1:0-26808 GCA_044346855.1 Kiritimatiellia bacterium | reverse complement strand
CCGCATTGTTCCTGTTTTCGGTACTGCTCGCGGCGCTCGGCCGCCGGCGCGCCGCGGCCCGCCTCGCGGCCGTTCCCGTCCTCGGGCTGGCGGCGGTGTGCGCCGCCGGCTTGCTGTGGTGGCGGAACGGGCCGCCCCGGACGGAGCGGGTGATCACGGCGCCGGCGGTGCAGGGGCGCCTCGCCCCGGCCCCCTCGGCGGCCCCCACCCTCCGGCTGGAGGAAGGCGCCGCCGTGCGGCTGCTGGAGACGGCGGGCGACTGGAACCGGGTGGAAGCGGGCGGCGTGACGGCCTGGATTCCCTCCTCAACGTTCGAAAAACCCTGAGAGTGCGCTATGCATGACATCGTGGTGGCCGGCCATCTGTGCCTGGATATCTTCCCCTCCTTTTCGGAGGGCCGGGGGGATTTCCTCCAGACGTTTTCACCCGGCAAGCTGTTCGACGTCGGGCCGATCAGCTTCGCCACCGGCGGGACGGTGTCCAACACGGGCCTCGCCTGCGTGAAGTTCGGGACGCCCGTGGTCCTGATGAGCCTCCTGGGCGACGACCTGTTCGGCCGCGAGATCCTCCGGCTGGTCCAGTCCCATGGCGGCCGCACGGAGGGCATACAGCTGCGAAAGGGGCTCTCCTCCAGCTACACGATCGTCCTGACGCCGCCCGGGGTTGACCGCGTGTTCTTCCATCATCCCGGAGCCAACGACCGGTTCGACGCCTCCGGCATCGATTTCGCCCGCCTGAAAAAGGCGGGCCTGTTCCACTTCGGCTACCCGCCGCTCATGAAATCGATGTTCGAGTCGGAGGGCTCCGAGCTGATCCGGATTTTCAAGCGGGCGAAGAGGACGGGCGTGATCACCTCGCTGGACATGGCCTTGCCGGATCCCGTCTCCCCCGCGGGCCAGGCGCCCTGGGAGGCGATCCTCACGGGCGTGCTGCCGTCGGTGGACTTGTTCATGCCCAGCATCGAGGAGCTACTTTACATGCTGGACCGGCCGCGGTTCCTGCAGCGGCGGCGGAGCGCCGGTTCGCGCAACCTGGTGGACGTGATCACCGCGGCGGACGTCTCCTCGGCCGCGCAGAAGGCGCTGGCCCTGGGAGCGGGCGCGGTGTTGGTCAAATGCGGCCACCGGGGGCTGTACCTGCGCACGGCCCCGGGCAAGCGGCTGGCCCCGGCCTGCCGGAGGCTCGATCTGGACCGGGCGGCCTGGGCCGGGAGGGAACTCTGGCAGCCCTGCCTCCATGTGGACCGCATCGCCGGGACCACGGGCGCGGGCGACTCGGCGATCGCCGGCTTCCTCTGCGCCTGCGCGCGCGGCGCGACGGCGGACTCGGCCCTGCGTTATGCCTCGGCCGCCGGCTCCTACAATGTCACCCGGGCCGATTCCCTGAGCGGACTGGTTCCCTGGGAGGTCATGACGTCCGCCCTGCAACTCGGCTGGGAGCTCGATCCGCTCGAGATCCGAGGGCCGGGCTGGGCCTTCGATCCGAAGGCGAAGCAGTGGAGAGGGCCGGAGGATAGTTTCGACGACTAAGCGTTACAACCACCCTGTCAAACGGGCGAGCTGGCCGACGTAGTCGACGAAGTTATCCCAGGACACGTCGGACGGGATGCCGTGGTCGCAGCTCGGGACGAAGCCTCCGCTTTTCGCGACGGGAGCGATCCGCTCCATCTCGGCTTTCAGGACCGCGCCTCCCTTGGCCATGGCGCGCTTGTCCACGCCGCCTCGGTAAGCCATCTTTTTCCCGTACAACCGGCGGAACTGGACCAGGTCGTTTCCGGCGGCGACTTCGATGGGATCGTGCAGGTTGAGGCCCGCCTCGATCCAGATGGGGATCAGTTCGCCGGTGAAGCCGTCGGAATCCACGCCATACAGGGGAATGGAATGGGCGCGGACGATCTCTCCCCACTGCCTGTAGCACGGCAGCAGGTACTGACGGGTCATGGCCGGCGAAATCATGGAAAAGCTCTTGTAGGCCATGTCCTCGGAAATGTGGAAGCAGTCCGGCTGGACGTGCTTGAAGGCCCGCTCCATGAGGCGGCTGACGTAATCGGTCCAGAAGCGGACCATGTCGGCCACCATCTCGGGGTTGTCATAGAACGCCTCGCAGAGGCCCTCGAAGCCCATCCACTCGCGCATGATCCAGAACGGCCCCGAGAAATGAATCTCCACCGGCCAGGTGCGGGCGGCCAGCCGCTTCCCGCGGGCCTCGGCGTCGGCCGGCAGGCGGGTCGGGTCGTCCGCGTTGTAACGGGTCTTGAGCGCCTCCCAGTCGTCCCGGGTGGCCACGGGGCACTTGATCCACTTGCGGGTCACGAAGTCGATGGCGTCGCGGAGGTAGCGCAGGTTGAACTCGCGTCCGATCTCGCAGACGTTCCCCTTCCAGTCCTGGACGATCTGGGAGTTCTCGCGGACCTCCAGCACCTTCTCCTCGAACTGGGGAATGAGCCGCTCGTTGACGGGGAAGCCCTCGCCGCCGGCATCGAGAGGCTCCGTGCCGCCGGCCAGCTTGTAGGCGTAGGCCGTGATGGCGCCCATGTTCTCGATTTCGGCGGGAAGGCCGTCCCGGTGCCAGCGCTTGCGGGTGGACTCCCGGCCGCCGCCGGGGTTGAAGGGGATGCGGTCGGGTTTACCGAACAGGTACGTGGCCAGGTAGCGTTCGCGGGGATTCATCACGGCTACCAATTCCCCTGGCAGGCAGCCCAGGTGTTGCTGTAATAAAGAGCCTCGATATGCCCGTCCGCGAAGACGGCCTGCCCCTTCCCGTTGTGATAGGCGGCGATGGTCTCGTTCCCGGGAATTGTCCCGTCGGCACAATAGATCATGCCGTCGACAGACTTGGGTGTGTAATATTTTAACGTTGCGGAATCGGTCGGAAGAGCCGCAACGGTGGTATCGACCACCGCGTTGGCGGTGACGGAAAGGCCTTCCACCTTTTTGGCCGTATTAAGCTCCGTGAACAGCAGTGTCGTGCTGCCCTTCTTCAGCGTGAAAAGATTCTTGTCGTTCAACTCTTTATTCATGACGTAACTGCGAGCGGGAATATAGGTTGAATCAACCTTTCTGAGTTCGATCGCGAAGGTCGGGCACAGGTAGACGCGCTTGTCTGTCACATAGGAAAACAGCGTGCCGTTGGTGATGCAGGTATCCGCGGGCGTGGCCGCGCCGGTGTTCCACATCGCCATGCTGATAGCCGGAAAGGTGCCACCCGAGTCCGGTTGCTGGCGAACGATGGGACCTACCCATCCCCTGCGCTCGCGCCAGAACTTATCTTGATCCTGTGCCTTGTAGGTGGTGGCATAGGGGAACCGCCCGCTGTTCGATGCGAACGACATGACGGCCGTGTGCAGTTCCTTCAGATAGTTGGCGCACTGGGTCTGGCGCCCCTTCTCCCGCATCCTGCCGATGACGGGGTACAGGAGCCCGGCCAGGATGCCGATGACGCCCATGACGACCAGCAGTTCGATCAGGGTAAAGGCTTTACGCTTCATATATCAGGCCTCCTTCGCCGACAGCATAGTCCGGAACGATTCCAGGCGCGAGCGGATTTTCTTCTCCGAGAGGCCGGCCACGCCGTCGGGGCCGAACGACTCCACGCAGAACGAGGCCATGACGGCGCCGTGCATGAGAGCCTGGCGGATGGACGACTCGTCCTCGCGGCCGAGGCGGGCCAGGGCGCCCAGCAGGCCGCCCGTGAACGTGTCCCCCGCCCCGGTCGGGTCGACGACCCGCTCGACCGGGTAGGCCGGCAGCAGGAACAGTCCCCCGGGCGAGAACAGCATGGCGCCGTGTTCCCCTTTCTTGATCACCGTGTAGGCGGGCCCCATGCGCTGGATGGCCTGGGCCGCGCGGAAGAGGTTGGGCTCGCCCGTGAGCAGCCGGGCCTCCGAGTCGTTCAGCGTCACCATGTCGACCCGCTTGAGCACGTCGAGCACCCGGTTGCGGGCGGTGCCGATCCACAGGTCCATGGTGTCGGCCGCGGTGAACCGGGGCTTGACCATCTGGTCGAGCACCCGGATCTGGAGATCGGGCTGCATGTTGGCCAGGAACAGGTACGGGGCGGCGCGGTAGCGGAGGGGCAGTTCGGGCTGGAAGCCGGCCAGCACGTTCAGGTCGGTGGAGAGCGTGCGGCGGTTGTTCATGTCCTCCTCATAGACGCCCGACCACCGGAACGTGCGGCCCTTGACGCGCTGAAGGCCTTCCACGTCGAGCCCGCACTTCTGGTAGAACTGGAGGAATGGGGCGGGAAAATCGGTTCCGACCACCCCGACCATGCCCGTGCGGGCGAAGAACGAGGCGGCGGCGCAGGCGTGCGTCACGGAGCCGCCGAGGACGCGGGCGCGTTTCGCGGCGGGAGTGGCGATGGTGTCGAGGCCGATGGAGCCGACGATCACCAGTTTAACGGGAGCGGATGTTTTTCGGGTCATAAGGTCAGGTTCCTTTCCGGGCGTCGAGGTAGGCGGCCAGCCCCTCGAGGGCGAGCCGGTAGCTGTCCGGCCCGAATCCCGCCACCAGCCCGATGCAGGCGGGCGCGGTGAAGCTGCGCTGGCGGAAATCCTCGCGGGCGTGGACATTGGAGAGATGCACTTCCACGCACGGCAGGGCGACGCCCTGGATCGCGTCGCGGAGGGCCACGCTGGTGTGGGTGTAGGCGCCGGGATTCAGGAGCAGGCCGGCGCAGCGGCCGGCGGCGGAGTGGATGGCGGAGACGAGCTCGCCCTCGCCGTTGGCCTGGACGGATTCCACGTCGAGCCCGAGCTCGGCGCCCCGTCGCGTCAGGGCGGCCGTGATGTCGGCCAGGGTGGCGCGGCCGTAGACGCCCGGCTCCCGCGTTCCCAGCAGGTTCAGGTTGGGGCCGTTGACGACCAGGATCCGTTTCCTCATGGCGCCTCGTCCTTGTCTTCCTTTTCCGGGGCCCGCCGCCGGGCGCGCAGAACCTGGACCGAGGCGGCCGGATAATCGAAATAGCGGTTGTCCTCGAGCTTGACCTTGACGCGCTGGCGCGGGATGTCCCGGTCCACCACGAAGCCGCGGCCCTCGGGGATCTGCACCTCGTCGCCGTCGCCCGGCATGGTCTGGGACAGCTCGCGATAGACCTCCTGCTCATAGCGGAGGCAGCATTTCAGCCGGCTGCACATGCCGCTGATGGTGGAGGGATTGAGGGCGAGGCGCTGCTGCTTGGCCATCTTGACCCCGACGGCCTCGAATTTCTTGAGCCAGGCGGAGCAGCAGAGGCGGCGGCCGCAGGCGCCCATGCCCCCGACCCGGCCCGAGGCGTCGCGCACGCCGATCTGGCGCATTTCGATGTGGGTTTTCAGCTCGCCGGAAACATCCTTGAGGAATTCACGGTAATCGACCCGCTCGTCGGCCGTGAAGGTGATCGACAGCAGGGAGCGGTCGAAGCTGTAGCGGACGCTGAGGATCTTGAAGGGGAGCTTGTGGGCGACCGCCTTGTGCTGGCAGACGGACATGGCCATGCGGGCGTGCAGATGGTTCTCGTGGGACTTGGTCTGGTCCTGCAGCGTGGCCCGGCGCAGCACGACCGGCTGACCGTCGGGGGGGCGCGGGGCCTCGACCGCGTCGATCTTCTGGATGCGGCCGTACTCCAGCATCCGCCCGTGCTGGAAAACGCACCAGTCCCCCTGGTGAATGGCCAGGTCGCCGGGGCTGGCCGCCGGCACCAGGCTCCCGTCCTCCAACAGAACTTTGATCGCTCGATACACGCGTTGACCCCAGTTTGATCCTGCCTTCATTATCAGGGAGCGGAGGGCCTCTGTCAACACCGGGTAAGGGAAATCCACCCTTCCCTTCAGGGCGTTTTTCAAGATTCTCCTCGCCAGAATCCCCCTCCCGCTTTACGATACCACTGAAATGAACCGACAATTCCCGGAGACACGCGGGGAAGGGAAGCCGAGATGAAGTGGACGGTTGAAAAGGCCGGGTGCCAGAACCTGCGCGAAGCGCTTCGACAGGAATGGCTGGAAACCAACGGACTGGGCGATTATGCCTCCAGCACAATCGTCAACTGCCACACCCGCCGCTATCACGGGCTGCTGGTGGCGAATCTCGGGACCCCGCCCGGCCGGCATGTCCTGCTTTCCTCGTACGAGGAGACCCTGGCCCTCGACGGCCATGACTTCAACCTTTCCTGCCACCGGTATCCCGGGCTCTTCCACCCCCGGGGCCACGAATACCTCGACCGGGTCGAGGGGGACGCCTGGCCGGTCTTCAGCTACCGCATGGGCGATGTGACCCTGACGCGCGAGGTGATGATGCTGCACGGCCGGCACGCCACCCTCGTGCGCTACACGCTCGGGGCCTGCGCCGTGCCAGCCCTGCTGCGCCTGAAGCCCCTGCTGGCCTTCCGCCCGCACCACAGCCTCACCCGCGCCAATGTGGACCTGCAGGTCAAGACCTACCCCGCGCTCAACGGCTTCAAGATCCAGCCCTACAACCCGCTGCCGGCCCTGTTCGTGCAGACCCAGTCGGCCTTCGAGTTCTTCCCCTCCCCCGCGTGGTACTACAACTTCGACTACTTCGTGGAAGAGGAGCGCGGCTTCCCCCACCAGGAGGATCTGTTCCAACCGGGCGTATTCGAACTGGCCCTGGAGCCGGGCAAGCCCGTCATCCTCTCCGCCTCGACGGCCGAGCTGCCCGAGGACCTGGCCGGCCTCTGGGCCGACGAGGAGGCCCGGCGCAAGCCGGCCCGGCTTTCGGCGGCCAAGTCGGTCGCCGGCCATCTGCGGCGCGAGGGAGAGCGCTTCCTGATCCACGAACCGGAGGGCCGCCCCGCCGTGCTGGCAGGCTACCCCTGGTTCGACGCCTGGGGGCGCGACACGCTGATCGCCCTGCCCGGGCTGACCTTCTGCGCCGGGCGGGAGGAGGCGGGCCTGGAGATCCTGGTCCGCCTGGGCGAACTGGAGCGCAACGGCCTGCTGCCGAACATCACGGGCTCGCGGCCGGCGGAGCACGTCTATACCTGCGTCGACGCCTCGCTCTGGTATATCTGGGCCGTGCAGCAGATGCGCGAGCTGACCGGGCGGGACGACCTGGTCCGCAACACCTGCTGGCCGGTCATCCGGCGCATCCTCCAGGCCTACCGGGGGGGAACCGACCTGGGCATCTCCATGGACGCCGAGGGGCTGCTCCACGCGGGCTCCGCCTCCACCCAGCTGACCTGGATGGACGCGAAGGTGCACGGCGTGCCCGTGACCCCGCGCCACGGCTGCCCGGTCGAGATCAACGCCCTCTGGTACAACGCCCTGGCGTTCGGCGACGAGCTGGCGGTCGAGTACCGCAGCCCCGCGGACCGGTGCCCGGACCTGCTCGACCAGATCCGGCGCACCTTTCGCGAGCGCTTCTGGGTGGAGGAGGGCGGCGGCTACCTGGGGGATGTCTACCGCGAAGGCGCGCTGGACGCCGCGATCCGGCCCAACCAGATTTTCGCGGTCTCCCTGCCCCACTCGGTGCTGGACGCGGAGCACCGCGCGGCCGTGGTGGAAACGGTCCGGCGCCACCTGCTGACGCCCTACGGGCTGCGCACCCTCTCCCCGCGCAACCCGGAGTACATCGGCCAGTACGAGGGATCTCCGGAACGGCGCGACGCCTCCTACCACCAGGGGTCCGTCTGGCCCTGGCTGCTGGGCGCCTACGGCGAGGCGGAACTGCGCGTGTCCCGGAACCGGGAGCGCAGCGCCGCGGCCCTGCTTGCCACGATCACCCCGCTCCTCACCAGCCACCTGCGGGAGGCGGGCCTGGGGACGGTGTCGGAGATTTTCGACGGGAACCCGCCCCACCAGCCCAACGGCTGCATCGCGCAGGCCTGGAGCGTGGGCGAGCTGGTCCGCCTGCTGCATGTGCTTAAAAAGGCGGCTCCCCAGGCCCTCGCGGCCTGGGAGAGCGCTGCTACCCGGAGGTCTTCATAATGCGCGTTCTCATGTTCGGCTGGGAATTCCCGCCGCATATCAGCGGCGGCCTGGGCACGGCGTGCTTCGGCCTGACGCAGGCCCTGGCCCGCCAGCAGGTGGACATCCTCTTCGTGGTCCCCCGGCTGAAAACCCCGCCCAAGCCCGGCCTCGTGAAACTCGTCTCGGCCTCCGGCACCCGGGTTCCCGACCGTGTCCTGAAAACGTTCGAGGAGACGATCCGGGGCATCTGGGAAGGTCGCCTCACAATCCGGCCGCTGGAGTCCTCCCTCTTCCCCTACGCCACCCCGCAAACCTACGCCGAGCAGACGTTCCACCTGGCCGCCAGCCGCGACCTGGCCGCCCGGAACCACGCGGAGCCCGCCTCCACCCTCGAGGTGGAGGGCGACTACGGCCCCCACCTGATGGCCGAGGTTTTCCGGTACAGCCAGGCCGGGGCGGCCCTGGCCTCCTCGGAGACATTCGACGTCATCCACGCCCATGACTGGATGGCCTTCCCCGCCGGCCTGATGGCCCGCGAGATCAGCGGCAAGCCGCTGGTGCTCCACGTGCACTCCCTGGAATTCGACCGCTGCGGGAAAAACGGGAACCCCGAGGTGGAGCGCATCGAGAAGACCGCCCTCGAGGCGGCCGACCGCGTCATCGCCGTGAGCGATTACACCCGCGGCCTGATCGTCTCCGAATACGGCATCAAGCCCGAGAAGATCGACGTCGTGCACAACGCCGTTTCCCGCGCGGAGGCCGCTACCCTGTACCGGACCGGGGGGCGGAGGGCGCCGGGCGAGAAGATGGTCCTGTTCATGGGCCGCGTCACCTTCCAGAAGGGGCCCGACTATTTCATCGAGGCGGCCGCCCTGATCCTGAAAAAGCTGCCGAACGTCCGCTTTGTCATGGCCGGCAGCGGCGACATGCTGCCGCGCATGGTTCAGCGGGCGGCCCAGCTGAGGATCGGCAGCCGGATCCACTTCACCGGCTTCCTGAAGGGGCCGCTGGTGGAGCAGATGTTCGCCCGCAGCGATCTCTACGTGATGCCGAGCGTCTCCGAGCCGTTTGGCATTGCGCCGCTCGAGGCCATGCTCTACGATGTTCCGGTCCTGCTATCCCGCCAGTCCGGCGTCACGGAGGTGCTCCGCAACGCCCTGAAGGTGGATTTCTGGGACGTGCAGGAGATGGCCAGCCAGATCGTGGCCGTGCTGCAGCATCCCCGGCTCGCGGCCGAGGTGGTCAAGAACTGCCGCGAGGAACTGAAGGCCATCCGCTGGGAAAAGGCGGCCGAAGCCGTCATCAACGTATACCGTGCCGCCGCTCAGGGAGGACACTGACATGCCGTCCGTCTGCTTCTACTTCCAGGTTCACCAGCCCTTCCGGCTCCGCCACTACACCTTCTTCGACATCGGCGAAAACCATTTCTACGAGGACGACGAGCAGAACCGCCTCATCCTCAACAAGGTGGCCCGCAAGTGCTACCTGCCCACCAACCGCCTCCTGCTCGACCTGATCGAGAAGCACAAGGGCAAGTTCCGGATCAGCTTCTCGATCACCGGGGTGGCCCTGGACCAGTTCGAGAAATACAACCCCGAGGTGCTCGCCAGCTTCAAGCGGCTGGCAAAGACGGGCTGCGTCGAGTTCCTCAACGAGACCGCCTACCACTCCCTCGCCTTCCTCTTCTCCCCCCGCGAGTTCAAGGAGCAGGTGACCCTGCACCGCCAGCGGATCGAGAGCCTCTTCGGCCAGACGCCCAAGGTGTTCCGCAACACCGAGCTGATCTACAACAACGACCTGGCCCGCACCATCCAGGACCTGGGCTACAAGGCCATCCTCGCCGAGGGGGCCGACCACGTGCTCGGGTGGCGCAACCCGAACTACGTCTACCAGCCGGCCGGCTGCCACAAGCTCAAGCTGCTGCTGAAGAACTACCGCCTCTCGGACGACATCGCGTTCCGTTTTTCGAACCACGACTGGAACGAGTTCCCCCTCACGGCCGAGAAGTTCGCCCAGTGGGTCCACCGGACCAACGGCTCCGGCGAGGTGGTCAACCTCTTCATGGACTACGAGACCTTCGGCGAGCACCAGTGGGAGGAGACCGGCATCTTCGCCTTCATGAAGGCCCTGCCCGCCGCCGTCCTCTCCCACCCCGACTTCCATTTCCGGACCCCCTCCGAGGTGGCCGACCACCACTCGCCGGTGGCCCAGCTCGACATTCCCCAGTTCATGTCCTGGGCGGACGTCGAGCGCGACCTCACCGCCTGGCTCGGGAACGACATGCAGAAGGACGCCTTCGAGTCGGTCTACAAGCTGGAGAAGCGGGTCCGCGCGACCCATAACGCCGACCTGATGAAAGTCTGGCGCCAGCTCCAGACCTCGGATCACTTCTACTACATGTGCACGAAGTGGTTCGCCGACGGGGACGTGCACAAGTACTTCAACCCCTACGGGACGCCGTACGACGCCTACATCAACTACATGAACGTGCTCGCCGACTTCGAGCAGAGCCTCGGCGCGGCCGGCAAGACGGAGACGCCGCCCCGCGAGTCCGATGCCGCCAAGGCCCCGGTCTCGGCCCCGGATCCCGCCACCCCCCCGGCGAAGGCCGCGTCCAAGGCCGCCGCCAAGGCGTCGAAGGGCAAGCCCGCGCGGAAAGCGGGCCGGAAGGCGGGCGCATGAACCCCGCCTCCGCCAAGCGCATCCTGGTGACCGGCGGGGCGGGATTCCTGGGCTCCCACCTCTGCGAGCGGCTCCTGGCCCTGGGGAACGAGGTGATCTGCGCCGACAACTTCTTCACCGGCGCCAAGGCCAACATCCGCCACCTGCTCGGGGACTCCCGCTTCGAGGTGCTGCGGCATGACGTCACCTTTCCGCTCTACGTGGAGGTGGACGCCATCTACAACCTCGCCTGCCCCGCCTCCCCCATCCACTACCAGCGCGACCCGGTCCAGACCACCAAGACCAGCGTGCACGGCGCCATCAACATGCTGGGGCTGGCCAAGCGGGTCCGGGCCCGCATCCTCCAGTCCTCCACCAGCGAGGTCTACGGCGACCCCGAGATCCATCCCCAGACGGAGGCCTACTGGGGCCACGTCAACCCGATCGGCCCGCGGGCCTGCTACGACGAGGGCAAGCGCTGCGCCGAAACCCTCTTCTTCGACTATCACCGCCAGCACGGCGTCGAGATCAAGGTCGCCCGCATCTTCAACACCTACGGCCCCCGCATGCACCCGAACGACGGGCGCGTCGTCTCCAACTTCATCATGCAGGCCCTGCGCGGCGAACCGCTGACCCTCTACGGGGACGGCACGCAAACGCGCTCGTTCTGCTACGTCGACGACCTGATCGAAGGGCTGATCCGGCTGATGGGGACGCCGGCCGACTTCACGGGCCCGGTCAACCTGGGGAACCCGGGCGAATTCACGATGAAGCAGCTCGCCGAGGAGGTGATCCGGCTGACGAACTCCGCCTCCACCCTGGTCTACCGGCCCCTGCCGGCCGACGACCCCCGCCAGCGAAAGCCCGACATCGCCCTGGCCCGCAAGGTGCTGGGCTGGGCGCCCTCAATCCAGCTGGAGGAGGGCCTCCGCCGGACGATCGCCTACTTCGCCCCGTTCGCGGGCGCCTCCTCCTGAGGCGAGCCCCCCGGGATTAGCCAGTCCTTGAGCGACCGCGCCAACGCTGGACCTATTCCGGGTACAGCCGCGATTTCGTTCTCCGGCGCGGCCGCCAGCCGCCGGACCGAGCCGAACACCGACAGCAGCGCCTTCTTCCGGGACGCCCCGATGCCGGGGATGTCGTCGAGCACCGATTCGCGGATGCGCCGCTCGCGCAGCTTGCGGTTGTAGGCGATCGCGAACCGGTGCGCCTCGTCGCGCAGGCTCCGCAGCACCTTCAGCGCCGGCGATTCCGGGGGGAGCCGCAGGGGCGGGTCAAGCAGGCTCGTGTGCAGCTCCTCGAAGCGCTTGGCCAGCGCGGCGGTCGGCAGGTCCGTGACCCCCGCCTCCGCCAGGGCCTCGCGGGCCGCCGCCAGCTGGGTCTGGCCGCCGTCGAGCAGCAGCAGGTCGGGCATCTCGCGCGATCCCTCGCGGATATCGGCGAGGTGCCGGGAGACGACCTCCTTCATCATCGCCGGGTCGTTCATCCCCTCCACGGTGCGGATGCGGTAGCGCCGGTAGCGGCTCTTCTGGGGCATGCCGTCGAGGGCCGAGACGAGGCTCGCCACGGAATGGGTGCCCGAGATGGTCGACACGTCGAAGCATTCGATGACGCGGGGCAGGCGCGGCAACCCCAGCGCGCGCTGCAGCTCCTCCACCCCGGCCCGGGCCTCGCGCTCGCGCAGCCCGGGGTCCCCGGTCAGCAGCCGCCGCTGCCGGATGGCCGTCTCCAGGTGCAGCAGGGTGTCGCGAAGGCTCGCGGCGCGCTCGTAGTCGCAGTCCGCGGCGGCGGCCTTCATCTCCGCCCGCACCTCGTCCAGCAGCTCCGGCCGGTCCCCGCGCAGGAAGGCGCACGCCTCCTCCACGCGGGCCTGGTAATCCGCCTGCCCGATGCGGCCGACGCAGGGGGCCGAGCACCGGCGGATCACCTCGGCCAGGCAGTGCTTGAAATCGACGGCGCCGGGGCGCAGGGGCAGGCAGACGCGGATGCCGAAGCGGCGCTCGACGAAATCCACGGCCTCCCGGGCGGACAGGGCCGAGACGTAGGGGCCGAAATAGGCGTACCCGTCCTGCCGCTTAAGGCGGCAGATCTCGAAGCGCGGGAACGGGTGGCCGAGGTGGATCCGCACCCGCATGTAGCGCTTGTCGTCGCGCAGGGCGATGTTGAAGCGGGGCTTGAAGTCCTTGATCAGCTTGCTCTCGAGGAGCAGCGCCTCCGCCTCGTTGCGGGCCCGGTACCACTCCAGGTCCGCCACCGTCAGCACCAGGTCGCGCCGCAGCGGCGTGGTCGTCGCGAAGGATGAGTCCCTGAAATAGGAACTCACCCGGTCCTTCAGGTTCAGCGCCTTGCCGACGTAGATGATCCGGCCGCGCTGGTCCCGCATCAGGTAGACGCCCGGCGCGTCGGGCAGCTCCTTGAGCTTGGCTTTGACTTGGTCCGCGACTTCCATGCCGGAAGGATATCAGCTTTTCCCGCCGGCCGCCACCTCCAGTTCGCCCGCCGCGTTCGCGGTCACGCGGATTTCCCCGCCCTCGGGGACCTGGCCGGCGACCACCAGCCGGGCGGCGGGCGTCTCCACGTGGCGCTGGAGATAGCGCTTGAGCGGCCGGGCGCCGTAGACGGGGTCGTACGCGGCTTTGGCCAGGGCTTTGCGGGCCGGCTCGGTGATCGCCAGGCCGATGCGCTGCCCGGCCAGCCGCCGGCCCAGCTCGGCGAGCTGCAGGTCGACGATGGCGCTCATCTCGGCCTGCGTCAGGGGCTTGAACAGCACGACGTCGTCGATCCGGTTGAGGAACTCCGGCCGGAACCGGGCCTGCAGCTCGTCCATCACGCCGCGCCGCGCGCTCTCGGAAATGTGGCCGCTCTTGCTGATCCCCTCAAGCAGGAGGGGCGAGCCGATGTTGCTCGTCATTATGATGAGCGTGTTCTTGAAGTTCACCGTCCGGCCGTGGGCGTCGGTCAGCCGGCCGTCGTCCAGGATCTGGAGCAGGACGTTGAAAACGTCGGGGTGCGCCTTTTCGATCTCGTCCAGCAGGATCACGCAGTACGGCTTGCGCCGGACGGCCTCGGTCAGCTGCCCGCCCTCGTCATACCCGATGTAGCCGGGAGGCGCGCCCATGAGCCGGGAGACGGTGTGCTTCTCCATGTATTCGCTCATGTCCAGGCGCACCAGGTTGTCCTCGCTGTCGAACAGCGCCGCGGCCAGCGTCTTGGCCAGCTCGGTCTTGCCGACGCCGGTGGGGCCGAGGAACAGGAACGCACCCACGGGGCGGCGGGGGTTCTGGATGCCGGCCCGGGAACGCAGCACGGCGTCCGCCACGGTCCGGATGGCCTCCTCCTGGCCGACCACGCGCTCGTGGAGCACCGCGTCCAGGCGGAGCAGCTTCTCGCGCTCGCCCTGGAGCAGCCGCGTCAGCGGAATGCCCGTCCAGCGGGCCACCACCCCGGCGATCTCCTCCTCGGTCACCTCCTCGCGCAGCAGGGTCGCGGGGCCTCCCTCGGGCGCCGCCTTGGCCAGGTCGGCGATCCGGCGCTCGAGCTCCGGAATCTCCCCGTGGCGCAGCTTGGCGGCCCGTTCGAGATCGTACCGGCGGGCGGCCTCCTCCTCCTCGCGCCGCTTCTGCTCGAGCTGGCCTCGGAGCTGCTGCACCTCGCCGATGGCCTTCTTCTCCTTCTCCCACCGGGCGCGCGTGGCCGCGTTGTCGGCCTGCAGGTTGGCCAGTTCCTTGCGCAGGGACTCCAGGCGCTCCCGGGAGGCGGGATCGGTCTCCTTTTTCAACGCCGTCTCCTCGATCTCGAGGCGCATGATCCGGCGGGTGATGGCGTCCAGCTCGGCGGGCATGGAATCGATTTCCGTGCGGATCGAGGCGCAGGCCTCATCCATCAGGTCGATGGCCTTGTCCGGCAGGAACCGGTCGCTGATGTACCGGTCCGACAGCACGGCCGAGGCGACCAGGGCCGCGTCCCGGATGCGGACCCCGTGGTGGACCTCGAAGCGCTCCTTGAGTCCGCGCAGGATCGAAATGGTGTCCTCGACCGAGGGCGCGTCAACCACGACCGGCTGGAAGCGCCGTTCCAGGGCGGCGTCCTTCTCCACGTGCTTGCGGTACTCGTCCAGCGTGGTGGCGCCGATGCAGTGAAGCTCGCCGCGGGCCAGCATGGGCTTGAGCATGTTGCCGGCGTCGGTGGAGCCTTCGGTCCGCCCCGCCCCCACGATGTTGTGCAGCTCGTCGATGAAAAGCAGGATGCGCCCACCCGCCGCCTTCAACTCGTTCAGCACGGCCTTCAGCCGCTCCTCGAAGTCGCCCCGGTACTTGGCGCCCGCCATCAGGGAGGTCATGTCGAGCGCGAAGATGGTCCGGTCCTTCAACCCCTCGGGCACGTCGCCGCGGAGGATCCGCTGCGCCAGCCCCTCCACGATGGCCGTCTTGCCCACCCCGGGCTCGCCGATCAGGACGGGGTTGTTTTTCGTTTTCCGGGACAGGATGCGGATGACCGAGCGGATCTCGTCGTCGCGGCCGATCACGGGATCCAGCTTGCCCTGGCGGGCCAGCGCCACCAGATCGACGCCGTATTTCTTGAGGGCCTCGTACTGCTCCTCGGGATTGTCGGTGGTCACGCGCTGGTTGCCGCGCACCGCGGTCAGCTCCTTCAGCACCCGGTCGCCGTCCGCCCCGGCCTGGGCCAGGATCCGGCCCGCCTCGGTGGCGCGCCCCTCCTCGGCGAAGGCAAGCAGGAGATGCTCGACCGAGACGTAGTCATCCTTCAGCCGCTTGGCCTCGTCTTCCGCCTTGAGCAACAGCGCGTTCAGCCGCTGGGTCACATAAATGCGGCCAGCCTCCGTGCCGCCCCCCACCCGGGGCTTGCGCGCCAACGCCTCCTCCAGGCGCGCCGTCACCGGCGCCACCGGCCCGATCCGCTCCAGCAGGCTTGCGACCAACCCGTTCTCCTGCCGCAGCAGCGCCAGCAGCAGGTGCTCGCCGTCCACTTCCTGGTGAGACATCCGGATCGCGATCTTCTGCGCGTCCTGAACGGCCTCCTGGGCCTTCTGAGTCAACCGGTTCATATCCATCTGATCACCTCGTTGTGTCAATGGGGAATTACAATAGCATTCTTGATGCCAACCGCGCTATCAGGGCAACACCCCATGCCGGCGCAACTAAAAACACAACTCAGGATGAGACAAAAAGACTCACAGCGACGCAATGACTCTACTAAAAAGGAAGGTTGTAATCCTTGATTTTGCGTTGGACGGTGCGGATGGAGACGCCGAGTTCCTGGGCGGTGAGGAGGCGGTTGCCCTTGTTGCGGGCGAGGGTTTGCATGAGCATCTCCTTTTCGACATCGGAGAGGCTCATGCCGGGAAGGAATTGGAGGGGGGCGGCGGCGGGCTCCTTGCGGGGTTTGGAGTCCGAGGCGAGGAGGACGTCCTGGGCGCTGAGGACGCGGCCGGTGGCGAGGATGACGGAGGATTCGACGGCGTTGCGCAGTTCGCGGACGTTGCCGGGCCAGGTGTGGCGCTCCATGGCCTCGAAGAAGCCCGGCTCGATGTGCTCGATGTTCCGGCCGTGCTCCTCGCAGGCCAGGGCCACGAAGCGGTCGACCAGGGGGCGGATGTCCTCCTTGCGTTCCCGGAGGGGCGGGACGCGGATGGTCACGACCTGGAGGCGGAAGAGCAGGTCGGGCAGGAAAGTCCCCTCCTCCACCATGACGTCAAGTTCGCGGTTGGAGGCGGCGAGGATTCGGGAGTCGACCTTGATGGGTTCCTCGCCGCCGACGCGGAGGATCTCCTTTTCCTCGATGGCGCGCAGGAGGCGCATCTGGACGGATTTCGGGGCGATGGCGATCTCGTCGAGGAACAGCGTGCCCCCGGAGGCGCGTTCGAAGGCGCCCTGGCGGCGGGCCACGGCGCCGGTGAAGGAGCCTTTCTCGTGGCCGAAGAGGGCGGACTCCAGCAGGGTTTCCGTGAACGCGCCGCAGTTGACCGCCACGAAGGGTCCGCGGTTGCGCTTGCTTTCGCCGTGCAGGCCGCGGGCGACGAGTTCCTTGCCGGTTCCGCTCTCCCCCAGGATGAGCACGGTGACGTTGGTGGCAGCCACGGACTTGATCTGCCGGATGACCCGCTGCATGCCGGCCGATTCGGAGACCATCTGCTTGAGTGAAAACCGGTTGGCCAGCACCTCCTGCAGGGCGCCGACCTCGCGGCGCAGGGCGTGCGTCTCGAGGGCCCGCGCCATCTTGGAGTGAAGTTCGTCCAGGTCGAGTGGCTTGACCAGGTAGTCGTAGGCGCCGGACTTGAGGGCGCGGATGGCCGTCTCCACGCTGCCGTAGGCGGTCATGATGAGGAACGGCATCTGGGGATACATCTTGCGGGCCTTCTCGAGCAGTTCCAGCCCGTTGAAGTCGGGCAGGACCAGATCGCTCAGGGCGGCGTCGAACTCCTCCTTCTGAAGGAGCGCGAGGGCGGCGCCGCCGTCGGAGACGGACACGACGGTCCAGCCCGCCATTTCAAGCGCCTCGGTGACGGAGCGGCGGCCGTCGGGGTCGTCCTCGATCAGCAGGATTCGGGCGGCATGCGGGGAGTCCATGATTAGGTCCTTTTCGAAGGGCGGGCGGCCCCTTCGGCTTTGGGTGAAAACAGCGGAAGGCGGATCTGGAAGCGGGCTCCGGGGGCGGCATCGGAGACTGAGATGGAGCCCTGGAAGGACTGGATGGCGGCCTTGGCCAGGGGCAGGCCGAGGCCGAACCCGCCGGGCTTGGACGAGACGAATAGCTCGAAGACCCGGGACCGCTTGGATTCGGGGATGCCGGGGCCCTGGTCTGAGATCTCGATCCAGGCCTGGCCCTTCAGGCTCCAGGTACGGATATGGACGGTGCCGCCGCGGGGGGAGGCCTGCTCCGCGTTCACCAGGATATTGAGCAGCGCCCGCTTCAAGCCCGTCTCGGACGCCAGCACGAACAGCGCATCCTCATGCAGTTCCGTCTTCAGGCTGACGCCCGCGCGGGCGAACCGGGTCGACAGGAGACTGAGGCAGTCGCGCACGCACCCGTTGATGTCGACCGGCGTGAAGATTTCCTGCTCGGGCCGGGCCAGGTGCTGGAATTCCTTCAGGATGTCGTCAAGACGGTCGATCGTCCCGCGGGCGCGGCCGGAGAGCTCCTCGATCCGGTCGAGGCGGGCTTCGACGCCCCGCTCCACCTCCTTGTCGAGCAGTTGGAGGTCGAGGCGAAGGGCCGACATCGGGTTCCGGAAATCGTGGATGATGCCGGTGGCCATGGCCCCGGCGAAGGCGAGGTTCTCCTGCTGCCGCCTCAGGTGAACGCGCCGCAGTTCCCGCCGGATCAGCCAGCCCACCAGCAGCACGGAAGCGATGAAGCCGACGGCGATCGTGGTGAGGGAGATGCGGAACATATGGAACAGGGCCGCGCGGGAACCGGATTCCTCCTCGGCGATGGCCTCGCGCCGGATGGCCACCTCCACGGTCCGCTTGCGGCCGTCGGGCGTGGCGACATCCACGCTGAAGGTCATCACCGGGACCAGGCTTCCCTCCAGCATCACCAGGTGCCGGGAAATGCGGGGCTCGGAACCCAGCCGGACGTGCGTCGATGGCGGGGCCTCGCTTCCCTCGCCCTGCAGGGAAGTTTGAAAAAGGATAACGCCGTCCTCGTGGACCGACACATAAGCGAGCGAAGGAACAAATTTATCGAAGCTCCGGATGATGCGGTTGAATTCGCGCCATTCCCGCTCCTCCGGGTTAGTCCGGCCGATGACGGGAAGGTCCGCAACCCGGCTGGCCAGGCGCCTGCCCATCTGGGCCACTTCCTGCGCCGCGGAAGCCTTGACCGAACGCCAATACAAATTGTTAAGTACAAAAAGATTGATCGCGGCCAGGGCCCCGATGCCGATGATGGCAACGGCGGCAACGATGGTCATCCGCGTCTCTTCCCGGACCGTCCGCGGGGGCGGATTGAACCGGATTGGGGAGGATGGTGTCATGGCTCGCAAGTGTAGCTGTTTTCCTGCTCACAGCAACGAAAAATCCCCGTCCTCCGGTCCAAAAAAGATTGTGAAGGGTCGTCGAAAGCAGTATTCTATTAACTGAACAGTAGGAGACCCTTATGAAAATGCGCCCCGTCAGCTTGGCCGCACTCTGCGTGGCCCTTTTTGCGATTGTGGCCGTCTTGCCGGCCAGAGGTGATTCGTTTTCCCAGAATTTCGACTCCTGGCCCCGCACCACCCCCAACACACTGACGAACAACGGTTGGTCAATCGGATCGACCAACGCGATTATTCCCATCGTGACCAATATTTCCTATTCATCGCCGAACTCCCTGCGTTTCCCGAGCCTCCCGAGCGCGATGAAAGACGGCTTCCTGCAGTTGCCCTATGTGACGAACGGAGCCGGAACACTGTCCTTCTATTTCAGATCCGCTCCTGCCACCAACATCCTGATCCAGAGTTCGCCCAACGGCACCAATTGGACGACCTTTGCCAACGTCATGCGGACGGGCCAGCTTACCGCCACTTTCTATCCCTTCAGCGTTACCATCAACCAGTACGGCAGCAACTACTACCGGTTCCTGCTCACCAATTCAACCGGCATCTCTTCCCTCTTCATCGACAATGTTGTACTGAGCGAACCCCAAGCCCAGCTTCAGATCAATTCCGCCACCGCCCAGACCACGGTCGGATCTCCCGACATCTTCACAGCGGATCCGGTCAACATCGTCGCCTCCTACACGCCGGTCGGGCTCGTCTCGAACGTCCAGATGACGCTGACCTATAAATTCGAATGGGGCGGCGCCTCGAACAACATCAGCATGGTCAGCAACGGGCCCAACTCCTTCATCACCTCGCTGCCCGTTCCGGGACAATCGACAGGAAAAGTCTATTACTACGTCCGGGCCGCGTTCAGCGGGCCGGCGCCGAATGGCGCCGCCTCCCCCACGAACTATCCCGTCAACGGCTTCACCAACACCTTCTACTACACGGTCGCGCAGCGGTCCTACAACATCCAGAACGGCTCGATGATCACCACGGGGGCCCTGGCCTCGGCCATGAACATCGTCGACAACTATGCGTGGGAGTCCTTCGTCGGCTACACCGGCTCCACCTTCTCCTTCCAGTTCCAGGGCGTCAGCAATGTGACCACCCGCAACTGGGGCGACGCGAACCCGGCCAGGACCACCCCGCCCTTCGACCAGGCGGCCGAGGTGGGGGCCGCCTCGATCCAGGTGACACCGTCCACCAACCAGGGGCAGTTGGTGATCCGCTTCAAGGAACAGGGCTCGCTCTACACCGTCAAGGAGGTCGCCGCCGAAACCTTCGACGTCTGGAGCGCGCCCGCCATCGGCTCCCACACCAACAGCGCCGGCTGGGTCCTGCGGAACGGCCTGATCGACAACCATCCGGAAATCAAGCTCCGGAACGGCTATGCCGTCCTGGAAAGCAACACGACCGCATGGCTGCGCTCGCCCTACCTGCCCGGCGGAGTCGGCGAAGTGTCGCTCTGGTGCCGCAACTTCATTTCCAACGGCTCTCCCGCCGCCGGCGCCTATATCGAAAAATCCACAACGGGCGCCGACTCCGACAGCGCGTGGACCGCCATCGGCTCCACCAACGGCCTGGTCCTGCAGCCCTTCCAGCGCCTGACCCTGATCCTCTCGGACCGCGACGCCCACTACATCCGGATCCGCAACACCACCAACATTCCTAACGCGCGCCTCTGCCTCGACGAAGTGATGGTGGGACAGCCGGGCGCGGGCGTGCAGTTCGCCAACACGTCCAACAGCCCGGCCATTCCCGCCGCCACGAACCCGGTGGCCATCCTCTCCACCATCACCCCGCTCGGCGGCGGCACCAACCTGTCGGCCAAGATCTGGTACCGGAGCGGCACCACGGGGACCTGGGCGTCGATCACCATGACCAACGCGGGCTCCCTCTTCACCACCCTCTCCCCCATCCCGGCTGGAAAAGGGGACAAGCAGGGCGGCGCCGGCACGGTTCAGTACTATGTCGAGTGCGCCTTCACCGGTTACGACAGCGGCTCCGTTTCGCCCTTCTTCTACCCGGCGGCCGGCAGCCAGGGCCCGGCGAGCTTCGAAGTGAGCCCGGCGACCGTCCAGATGTCGAACCCGCTGACCGATCCGGCCACGCCGGTCGTCGGCTCCACCACCAAACTCCTGGTTGACGTGAGCGCGCTGAATGCCGCCTCCAACCTCACGCTCACGGCCTATTACCGCGTGAACGGCACGGGCGGCTACAGCCCCCTGGTGATGGCGCCGCTGGCCGGAAGCACCTACCGCACCTCGGGCGCCATTCCCGCCCAGGCGACGGCCGGAACGCTCCTGGAATACTATTTCACCGCCGCCTTCCAGGGCCCCAGCGCCCAGACGCCGACCAACTACCCCATAGCCGCCCCCGCCTCCGTTTTCGTCACGACGTTCCGCCATTTCATGCAGAACACGTCCATGACCGTGACGAACGGCCTGGTCGGCCCCATGTTCTCAGTGGGCGCCAGCCTGTGGGAGACCTTCATCCCCTACACCGGCACGACTTTCGGCGTCCAGTTCAAGGGGAACAGCAACGGCACCCTGCGCGCGTGGGGCGACTCGAACCAGACCACCACCGCGCCGCCCTTCTCCCTGACCGCGGAACTGGCGGCCACCAATATCGCGATCCTGCCCACCACCAACACCGGCGTCCTTCTATTCCGTTTTTCGGAAACCAACCGCGCCTACACGATCAAGCAGACGGTCGTCCAGAAGTTCGACGCGTGGGACGCCCCTGCGGTCGGGAACGGGACCAACGGCGGCTGGGTCGTCGCCCAGGGCCTGACGGGCTCGAACGCCCTGCTCCAGCTCCGGGGCCGCTACCTCATGCTGGACAGCAACTCGCACTCGTGGATCGCCTCCCCCGCGATCCCGGGAGGCATCGGTGAAATCTCGTTCTGGCACCGGAATTTCAACGCCTCGGACACGCCCGCGGCGGGCCTGATCGTGGAGAAATCCAGCACGGGCGGCACCAACAGCTCGGAGTGGGTGTTTCTCGCCAACGTCACCAACATCGCCTATTCCGAATACCGGCGCTTCACGCTCGTCCACCCCGACCGTAACTACTACTATGTCCGCGTCCGCACCTCGACCAACCGGCCCAACGCGCGCATCTGCCTGGATGAGCTCATGGTCGCCCAGCCGGGCGCCGGCGTCGCATTCACCGCCGTCACCAACTCCCCCGGCTCGCCCCTGGCGTCCGACGGCGTGTCGGTCACCGCCACTATCGCGCCGGTCGGCGGCTCGTCCGCTCTTTCGGCCAAAGTCTGGTACCGGTCGGGCACCACGGGCGCCTGGGCCTCGGTCGCGATGGCCAATACCGGCTACAGTTTCTACACCACCTCGCTAATCCCGGCCGGCATCGGCGACAAGGTCGGAGGAGCCGGCCTGGTCCAGTACTACATCGAATGCGCCTTCCAGGGCTACGAGCGGGCCCTTTCCAGCCCGCTCCTGTATCCGGCCTCGGGCGCCTATGCGCCGCTCTCCTACACGATCCAGTCCTCCTGGCTGTTGGCCACGAACCCCGCCACCGCCCCCGCCGTCCTGCGCGTCAACAGCGCCACGCGCCTGCGGGTCGATCTTCTCCCCCAGGCTGGAGCCAACGCCATCGCCGCCACCGCCTGGTACCGCTTCGGAGGCGCCGGCGCGTTCACCTCCATGCCCATGTCCCTGCTGAGCACCAACACCTACCAGACCACGGGCGACCTGCCCGTGCAGTCGCTCATCGGCCAGCCCCTCGAGTATTACTTCACCATGACGTTCGGCGGACCCAACCCGGCTTCGCCGACCAACCTGCCCGTCTCCGCGCCCGCCTCCTACTACCGCACCGTCTACCACGCCCAGGTTTGGACCTCGGTTTACTCGTCCGTCACCGTCACGGGCGATGTCATCCGCCCCATGATCCGGTCGGGTGACAAAGACTGGCGGGCCATCCTGACGGTCACCAACAAGACCCACCCCCGCTTCCGGTTCGCCGCAACGGGATCCGGTTCGCCGCTCTGGGGCGACCTGAATCCGCCGGTCACCGCCCTCCCCGTCTACGGAACCGCCGAAAACGGCGCGGGCTCCATGGTGATGACGGGCGCCGTCAGCGGAACGCTTCTCTTCCAGTTCAACGACACGAACCTCCAGTATTCGGCCCAGCGGGCGTCGTACGCCGACCTCACCGCCTGGCCCACGAGCAACATCTGGTCGACGAACGGCGCCGGCTGGCTTCTGGGCGGCCGGTCGGGCCGGACCAACGATCCCGACGACAGCCTCCGCATCTTCGACGGGCCGTTCCTGGTCCTCCAGGGCGGCTCCAGCACCAACAACTTCCTCCGCTCGCCGGCCATGACCAACGGCATCGGCGAAGTGTCATTCTTCTACCGCAACTGGGACATGACCGCCTCGAACCCCGTCTCGTTCGTGGTGGAAGTTTCCCCCACCAACAACACGACCACCAACGGCTGGACCGTCCTGCAACAGGTGCCCAACCTCCTTTCCGCGGACTACCTCTACTTCCGCACGGTGCTGCCGGACCCCTGGACCAACCGCTACGTCCGGATCCGCAACACGTCGAGCGCCATCAACACCCGCCTCTGCCTCGATGAAACCGTCGTCTCCGACAGCGGTTCCTACCTCGCCTTCTCCAACCTCACCCATTCGCCGGCGGACCCCACCATCATGGATCTGGTGAACGTTTCCGTTTACATCTACGGCCGGGCGGGCGCCACGAACTTCACCCCGATCCTGTGGTACAAGGCCACCACCAATTCGGGCGCGTATTACGAGCCCGCCGTCATGACCAACGTCTCCGGAGCCCTCTACCGGGGGACCATTCCGCAGGGGCCCATCGGCCCGATGTTCTATTATGTTCAGTCGGGCTACTCGGGCTTCCTGTCCGACAGCACCAGTCCGCAGAATTTTCCCGTGGCGGGTTCTACGGCCCCCAACAGCTACACGAATACTGACACTGGCGTCTTCAACGGCTTCGAAACCTGGCCCCGATTTGCCGAAACGACCTACGGCATCAACTATACCAACGACGGCTGGATCATCTACCGCTCCCAGGTACGCGGCGACCTCAGTTATGTTGCCGCCCCGGGTTCCACGAACAAGGCTGTCTGGTTTGACAACGACAATTACGACACTTACCCCCCCAGTTCCCTGTTGACTCCCTTCATCACCAATCTATATGGAACCGTCTACCTGACCTTCATGATGACCGCCATCAATTCGTTTGAGCTGCCCCACACGGTCAAAATTTACACCACCTACGATGCCGACCCCATCATGGACTTGGGCGACACCAATATCTGGACCTACAAGGCGTCGATCCAGTGCATTAGCCCCAGCACCATCTGGCTGTACAAGGGACCGATCGAATTCACGAATAACAACTTCCGAATCCTGATCGCCAAGGAAAGCGGCGAGAAGTTCGTCGGCATCGACCAGGTTGAAATCGCCCAGCGTTCCTCCATGATCACGTTCAGCAATCTCTTCCTCACCCCCGGCTATCCGGGCACGAACGAACCGGTTGTGGTCTCGATTGACGTCGACACGCTCCACCCCGGCATGCCGGCGTTCAACTTCAAGCCGTCGCTGTATTACAGGAGCGCGAGCGCCAGTTCCTTCCAGGGGCCGTTTCTCATGGGCCGCGTCGGCAGCACCCGGCGGTTCACCAACTCCATCCCAGGCTCGCTGGCTGTCTGGGACACGAACACCTCTTACTACATCTCCTGCGCGTTCGACGGGTATGCCCACACCCCGAGCCTGAGCCAAAGCCCGATGTACCATCCGACCGACTTCCCGACCTCGACCAACACCTACATGCCGCGGCTGAAACCCTCGGATTACGGGCGCATGTACGGCTCCGGAAACCGCGGCCTGGCCAACATGGACCTGCTGGAGGACTATGTCTGGCAGGGCGTCCTGAATCTGACCACTCCGTACAGCGGAATGAGCTTTTCCTTCAACGGCTACGACAATTTCACCGGCTCCGGCTTCTCGGCCTACACCACCAACTGGGGGCGGCCCAACGACCAGTGGAAGACCAACCTGCCGCTGGCCGACACGGCCATCCCGACCAACTACACCTCCATCATCGCGGCCGGCCAGCTCCTGGGCCAGTATGTCATGCGGCTGAACGAGCGCACGGGCGAATTCACGCTGCAGTCCTGTCTCGCGCAGTATTTCGAAACGTGGCCCACGACGACCGACTACATGCTGTCGGGAAACAGCGAGTCGGACAACTTCACCTGCAACTTCAACGATTGGCCCACGAACCTCGTCCGGACGCAGTTCGACAACTTCGACGTCACGACGACCTGGTCGAACACGAGCGGCGGCGCCCGCGGGATTTACTACTACACGAACAAATGGTACGGCGGCACCGCGAGCTGGGGTATCTACGACGCGATGGTGACAAACAAAATCGGCGAAGGTGTCGCCCCCAACCAGTTTGGTGTCATGCTCACCTCCAACATCAACCTGGGGCGCATCATGAACTCCCAGGCCGGCCTCTCGCCCCTGGAGGGCGTCGGCACGATCTCGTTCTGGTACAAGCCGGTGGACACCAACATCCCCACCACGCTGAAGGTCAATCTGGCCCCGATCGGGAGCCACGAGAATCCCACGACCTGGGAGACGATCGCCATCGTGTCGAACATCCTGCTCGGCCAGTCCAACGTCTTCAGCATGGCGGTCAATACCAGCGCCTACAAGGCGATCATCATCGAACACACGGACGGCCAGGCTCGCATCGGCGTGGACAACGTCCGGTTCACCGATTTCGCCGCTACCTACTACGCCACAAACGGCTGGAAAGCTTCCGAGATATGGATTGAGGCGCAGTCCGGGCACACGGGCAACACCGCCACCAACGGCTTCGTCTCCGGCCTCGAATTCGACGGTCGCCGCGCGAACACCAACGCCTACCTCGAATCGCCACTCATGACCAACGGTGTAGGTTTCTTTGATTTCTGGTACAAGAGCGCCAACGCGCGACAGGCAAGCTTCGACATATATTTCTACCGCGGGACCGCCGAACCGTTCACCGAAGAGAAACTCGCGACCGTCACGAACATCATTTCGGGTATCTATCAGTCCTATTCCCAGACGATCATGACCAATTCCGCCGGGTATATCCGCCTGGTCCCCACCTCCACCAACCGACTGGTCATCGACGACGTCCGCATAACCGGCATCCCGCCAGCCAATTCGTGGGAAGCTAACAACGTCCGCATCGCCTCGGAAAGCGGCCGAAAGTTCCGCGGCACCGTCGCCTACCTAAACAACGGATCGAACAACATCGTGGCCAACATGATCAACCTCCAGGAGTGGCCATATATCAAATCGCCCATCTTCAGCTTAGGCGTTGGCGAGATCAGCTTCTGGTACCGCAATTACGAAAATGTCAGCCCTCAGCCTGGAACCCTCCGTGTCCAAACCTCGGTCAACGGCCTAACCGGAAACGCGAACTGGACGGATGTGGCCGCCATCAGCAACATCGTGAACACCCGGGACTTCCAGTACTTCCGGACGAACCTGTACGACAGCTCGGTCCGGTACGTGCGGATCATCAACGACACGAACAAGGTGCAGAAGGCCCGCATCATCGTCGACGAGATGCTCGTCACCCAGCCGATGGCGGCGGACATACGACTGACCAACCTGCGCGTGACGCCCGAGGTGCCTGTGGCGACCAACGACGTTCATGTCTACGTGGACGTGAAAGACTTCTTCCTTTATCCATCGAACATCGTACTGCAAGCGGAATACAGCGTGGGGACAAGTTACGGAGACTGGAGCATGACCAACGTGCTGGCCATGGACCTCTTCACAAGCAATACACAGACCCGCACTTGGACCTACAAGACCATCGACGCAATCCCCCACCAGCCGGCCGAACGATTCATCCAATATCAGGCCCGCGCCTCCTTCGATGGCATGAACGCAGCTGGTCACACCTCTCCCAAGCTAGGTCGCCAATTCACTACCCCGGCCTACTATTACCCTCTCGATTACGGCACGAACATTCCCTACTACATTGTCTACAGCTCGGACACGAACGCGGTCTGGATCAACGAGATTGATCCCGGCAATGCCGTCAATTTCAGCACACCCCATTATTTCGACTTTGTGGAACTGGCCGGCCGACAGGGTATTGATATAAGCAACTGGAAGATTCTTTTTTTCTCTTCGGCGAACCC
>JBIIYJ010000225.1:0-8906 GCA_044346855.1 Kiritimatiellia bacterium | reverse complement strand
CATGCCGTCGGCAACATCGTCTTCATGGGCATGGGTGAGCCGCTGGACAACCTGCCGGCCGTGGCGGAGGCGATCCGCGTTCTGGCCGATCCCCGGGGCTGGAACATCCCGTGCCGGCGCATCACGGTTTCCACGGCGGGTCATGTGGACGGGCTGCGCGCGCTCGGGGAGTTGCGGTTGCCCAACCTGCGGCTGGCGGTTTCCCTGAACGCGGCGGACGACGCCCTGCGCGACCGGCTGATGCCACTCAACCGGCGTTATCCGCTGAAGGCGCTCAAGGAGGCGCTTCGGGCCTATCCGCTGGGAAAGCGCGGCGTCGTGCTGGTGGAATATGTCCTGCTGGCCGGGGTGAACGACTCCCGCGAGCAGGCCCGGCAGGCGGCGCGGTTCCTGGACGGACTGCCCGTGCGGGTGAACGTCATCCCCTACAACGGCGGCTCTGCACCTGTTTTCGTTACGCCTTCCCCGGAGCGGGTGAGTGAGTTCGGCTCCTGGCTCATGAGGGAGGGATTGTTCGTTAGAACGCGCCTGTCCCGGGGCGCGGAGGTGGCGGCCGGGTGCGGGCAGTTGAAGAATAGCGGATAGCGGATAGCGAATAGCGAAGGCAGAGCGGAGAAGAATAGCGGATAGCGGATAGCGAATAGCGAAGAATTGATAGCTGATAGCGGACGAAGGAGATGGTATGCAGCCTACGGGCATGTTGATTGTGGGGCCGTCGAGGGTGGCGGTGGGGGAGGCTTTCGAACTGCGCGTCAAGCTGCTCGGCCCCGTTCGGCCTATTGCCTCCAAGGCCGGGTTCAACACCCTGAAGCCGCGGCTTCACGGGCCGTTCAACCTCAATGTCGAGCGCAAGATCCAATACCTCGACCACGCCCTGCCCGAATGGGCCGGCACGCTGACGGTGGACGGCGGGCCCGGCCTCGACGGGCCCCGCACGCTGGTTTTCGACGGAAAGGACCAGGGCGTTTTCCCCGGGGATACCCGGCCCATCAAAACGTTCGGCCCTTTCCGCTGGACCACGCCCGGCTTCCATTTCCTGCGCCTCGTCGAGGCCGCCTCGGGCCTCGAGGCCGGGGCCAACCCCGCCTTCGTCAGCGCCGCCCCGCCCGCGGAGCGGCTTTACTGGGGCGATCCCCACTGGCAGACCTTTTTCAGCGACGGCATCCGGTGTCCCGAGGAGCTGTACGCGTTCGCGCGAGACGAGGCGTTCCTGGATTTCGGCGCGCTCTCCGACCACATGGAGGCCGTGACCGACCGGCAGTGGGACTATTTCAGGTCGGTGACAGAGGACTTCAATCAACCGGGCCGTTTCGCCACGCTGCACGGCCAGGAATGGACTCACCACGACCCGGCCCGCGGGGCGCCCGGCCACCGCAACGTCTATTTCCGCGGCTCCGAGGCGCCTGTCCTGCGCAGCACCGATCCGGCCTGCGACACGCTGGAGAAACTGTGGCGGAAGCTCGATGCGATCGGCCTGCCCGCCCTCGCCGTTCCCCACCACAGCGCCAACGTGGTCATGGGAACGGCCTGGGAGCAGGGGTGGAATCCCCGCTACGAGAAGGCCGTGGAAATCTATTCCGTCTGGGGCAGTTCGGAATGCCCGGCTTCGGCCGGCAACACCCGGCCGATAAAGTCCCTAAAAGGGGAGCAGGCGGGCCGTCATGTCCGCGATGCGCTGCGCCGGGGCTTCCGGCTGGGGTTCATGGGCGGGGGCGACATCCACGACGGCCGGCCCGGCGACGAGCTCCACACCCGCCAGCCGGATTGCCACGGCTATGCCGACCTCTACCCGCAGGGCTTCACCGCCGTTTCCGCGCCCGCCCTGGGCCGCGGGGAGGTTTTCGACGCCCTTTCCGAGCGGCGCTGCTACGCCGCCACGCGCCGCGGCCTGTATGCCGACCTGGAGCGGGCCGGGAACCGCCTGGCTGTCCGGGCCGCCGCCGAGGACGGGATTGCGGAGGCGGTCCTGGTCGTCAACGGCGAACCGGTCTCCCGCGTCCGCCCGGCCGGCGAGCCGCGCATCCTGGAAACCGTGTTTTCAGCCGATCTCGGGCCGGGCGAGTTCGCCTATGTTCGCATCGATACCCGGAACGGAGACATGGCCTGGCTTTCTCCAATGTGGAGAAGAATAGCGAATAGCGGAGAAGAATAGCTGATAGCTGATAGCGGACACTGGTTACTGAACACTGGTCACTTCTTCCCCGAACCCCGAACCCTGAACCCCGAACCTTGAACCGGGCACCAGAGACCTGCCTCGAAGCGCGGCAGGTCACGGTGCCCGGCTTCGCCCTGAACCCCGAACCCCGAACCCTGCCCTTAAGCTTTGCTTTCGGGCAGGGGAAAGGCTGTACGAATGGCGGCCGGTTTGGTAGGATGCGGTTCAATCATTGCAGGAGAGCACTCCCCATGGAGATACCGGGTTTTGAACAGAGTGAAAAGATTGCCGAAACCGGCTTTGCATCCTATTGGAAAGCCTACCAGAGCTCGCTGGACCGGCACGTCACCCTGATTGTCCTGCGGCCCGACGCCGTGGCCGACGAGAAAGCCCGCCGTTCCTTCCTCCGCGACATCCGGATCGTGGCCGGACTCAAGCATCCGGCCCTGTTCCAGATTTTCGACGTCATGGAACTGGACGCCACCGTGATCGTCATCGTCGAGCACCTGTCGGGGCAGACCCTGCGCCACTACGTCCGGCAGCGGGGGCTGGTGCGGGCGGAGAAGGCGCTGACCATCGGCCGCTGGGTCGCCGAGGGGCTGAGCCACGTGTATGAGAAGACCGGGCTCGTGCACCTGGCCCTGACGCCGGACCAGATCTGGATCAACGGCGAGGGCGAGGTCAAGATCCTGGGGTTCGGCTTCAGCACCATCTTCGAGCATGTCGGCTACTCCTCCGCCGACGTTCCGTTCCTGTCCCCGGAACAGGTCCGGCACCAGAGGCCTTACGAGTTCCAGTCCGACGTCTTCTCCCTGGGCTCGGTCCTTTATTACATGTTGACCGGCCGGGTGCTGTTCGAGGGCAATTCCCCGGAGCAGATGCTGGGGCTCATCGTGGACGGCCAGCTTCCCGCCCCCGCGGGCGAGGGGATTACCTCCGCCCACGTTCAACTGCTGGCCCGCATGCTGTCGAAAGAGCCCGAGTACCGGTACAACGGCTGGCTTCCGGTCATGCAGGAAATGGACAAGATCCTGGACGGCGCCAAATTCCTCTCCGGCATCCGCAAAACCGGGAAAAGCACGATTCTCCTGGCCACGGGGAGTCGCCCCGCGCCGGCCGCGACTGTCGTGCCCGCCCCCGCCGCGCCCGTTTCCTCCTCGTCCATCCTGACGACGCTGTTCGTCCTGATCGTCGTCCTGGCGTTCTGGGGCTGGCTCGGGCTGACCCTGTGGCGCATGCCCCCGCCGGCCGCGGCCCCGGCCGTGAACGAAACCGGCTCCGCCCCCTACGTCGAGCTCCGCCATACCCTGAGCGCCGACCAGAATCCGGCCGCCCGGGTGCGGGTCGTCCGCACACCGAACCGCGCCGGCGTTCCTGCCGCCGACGAATCGCAGGCTGATTCCCCGGCGTCCGAGGCTGGAGGCGAGGCCGCGCCCGCCGAAGAGCCGTCCTCCGCGGTTTCCAACCCGGCCCCGGAGGCTGCGGCCGCGCCTGCCGCCCCCCCGGCCGCGGCGATAACGGCGTTTGAGAGGCTGGCGGACGACGTGGTGCGTCACCTGGCCGCGGGGCAGGCGGACAAGGCCTCCGCCGCCGTCGCGGACGCCGTCAAGCGGAAGCAGGCCGACCTGAGCGAAGTCCGGCTGGACGAGTTGCGCCGGCTGGTATCCCGGTGCGGCTCTCCCACGAACATGGTGCTGACCGCGCTGCGCCAGAAGATCGGCGAAAAAGTGAAGCTGCCGATGGGCGGGCGCGCGGCCGATGTGACGATCAACCGGATCGAGGGCCAGTCGGTGGTGGTGAGCGAGTCGGTGCAGCATGAGAACGTGCCTGTGAAGAAATATTACACCCTCGAGCCCGCGCGCATGGGGCCGGGCGACCAGGTCCAGGTCCTCGCACTCGGGACGGGCCCGGAATACGCCGTGGCGCGCATCCAGGTCTACCTCAAGGGCGGGGCCCGCGAGCGGGCGGCCGCGGTGGCCGGCGAGACGGGGATGCTGGCGCCCGCGTTCCAGCGCTATTTCGCGGGGGCCGCGCCGTGAGCGCACCCTCGAATCGGGACGCCGCGGCGGCCCGGATCCGATTTTTGCGCGCCGAGCTCGAGCGGCACAACCGCCTCTATTACGTGGAGGCCAGCCCCGAGATCGAGGACCGCGACTACGACGCCCTTTACAAGGAGCTCGAGCGGCTCGAGGAGGACCACCCCGACCTGGCGGACCCCGAGTCGCCAACCAATCGGGTCGGCGGCGCCCCGATCGCGGGGTTCGTCTCCCACCGCCACACGGTTCCGATGCTCAGCCTCGGCAACACCTACAGCCGCGAGGAGCTGGCCCAGTTCGACCGGCGCGTGAGCGACCGCCTTGGGGGGCTTAAGGCCGTCTACGTGGTGGAGCCCAAGATCGACGGCGTCAGCATGTCGCTGCGCTATGAGAAGGGCGTGCTGGTCCGGGCTTTGACCCGCGGCGACGGGCGGACGGGCGACGATGTGACCGCCAACGTCCGCACCATCCGGTCCGTCCCCCTGCGGCTGCACGCGCGGAATCCCCCGGCCGTCTTCGAGGCGCGCGGGGAGGTCTACATGACCCGCTCCGGTTTCGCCGCGCTTAACGCGAGGCGGCGCGAGGCGGGCGAGGAGCCCTTTGCCAACGCGCGCAACGCGACCGCCGGCACGATCAAGCAGCTCGACCCGCGGATCGTGGCCCACCGGCCGCTCGACATGATCGTCTATGCGGCGGGCGAGGTGAGCGTTCCGCTGGAAAGCCAGCAGGAGCTGCTGGCGCTCTTCAAGGAGTACGGCCTCAAGACGCATCCCCGGTTCTGGGTGGCGGAAGGCTTCGACGCGGTCTGGAAGGCGGTGGAGGAATTGGACAAGCTGCGGCCCGACCTTCCATACGAGACGGACGGGGCCGTGATCAAGCTGGATCCCTTTGAACAGCGCCAGACGGTCGGGTGGACGGCCAAGGCGCCGAGCTGGGCCATCGCCTACAAGTATGAGGCCGAAACCGCGTTCACCCGGCTCAGGGCCATCTCGGTGGGGGTGGGGCGGACCGGCATCCTGACCCCGGTGGCGGAGCTGGAGCCCGTGCTTCTGGCCGGCTCGACCATCAGCCGCGCCACGCTGCACAATGCCGACGAGATCGCGCGCAAGGATATCCGGGTCGGCGACGTGGTGGAGATCAAGAAGGCGGGCGAGGTGATCCCCGCCGTGATCGGGGTCCGGCTGGAAAGCCGCCCGGCCGATGCCGCCCCGTTCCACCTTGACAAGGCGCTGGGCGGGAAATGTCCGGAGTGCGGGGGAGCCATTTCGCGCGACCCGCAGTACGTGGCCTGGCGCTGCGAGAACCTGCAGTGCCCGGCGCAGAATATCCGGCGAATTTTGTATTTCGCCGCGCGCGGGGCGCTGGACCTGCAGATGCTGGGCGAGGTGGTGGCCGAGGCGCTGGTGGAGAAGGGGCTGATCCGGGAGCCGCTTGACCTGTTCAGCCTGGCGCCCGACCGGCTGGCTGTCCTCAACTTAGGGACAAACGAGGCGCCCCGGACCTTTGGCCGCAAAAACGCCGAAAAGCTGCTCCAGGCGGTGGAGGCGGCGCGGGAGCTGCCGCTATCGCGCTGGCTCAACGCGCTCGGGATCCCCGAGGTGGGCGAGAGCACGGCCTTCGCGCTGGGGAAACTGCACGACGATTTCACGGATCTCGCCGGCCTCGGGAAGATGCGGTTGATGGAGCGGTATGCCGCCCTGCCGGCGAAAGCCGATCCCGTGGAGCGCGCCCGGCTCGAGGGCGAACTGGAGCCGGCCGGCGCCTTCAAGCTCTCGGTTGCCGGGAACCGGCTGCTGGTCGCGGGCCCCAAGGTGATCGAAAGCGTGATCGCGTTTTTCGAGTCGCCCGCCGGCCTTGCCGTGGTCCGGCGCATGGCGGACCTGAAGATCAACCCGAAGGGGGACGCGGCGGGCTCGAAGGCCGGGGCCGGCCCGCTGGCCGGGAAGACGCTGGTGCTGACGGGCACGATGGCGGAGTTGACCCGGGAGGCAGCGGCCGAGCGCATTCGGGCGGCCGGCGGCACGGTGACGTCCGCCGTCTCGAAGCACACCTCGTACGTGGTGGCGGGGGAGAACCCGGGCTCGAAGCTGGACAAGGCCCGGGAGCTGGGCGTGCCGGTCCTGGATGAAAAGGGGCTGGTGAAGCTGCTGGAGGGGGGCGGGGCGGGGTCCGCGGCCACGGCGGAGCCGAAGCGGCCGGGGGAACTGTTTTAACGTTAAGGAGCGTGCGCGATGACGACGACGAAACCGAAGGGGGCCGACCTGGCCGCCCTGCCTGTACCTGTTTTGGAGTGCAAGCCGGAATGGACGGCGCTCTACGATTTCGCGTGGAAGACCGCCTCGAAAAACATCCGGCACAGCCGCGGGCGCGACCACATGGACGCGGCCTGGGATCCGGCCCGCAACTACCAGTGGGTCTGGGACACCTGCTTCATGACCCTGTACTGCCGGTACGGCAACGGGCAGTTCCCGGGCATCGAGAGCCTGGACAATTTCTACGACCTGCAGCGCGAGGACGGCTACATCTCGATGACCTACGACATGACCACGGGGGTGGAGCCGTGGACGGACCGGATCAATCCGCCGCTCTTCGCCTGGTCGGAGTGGGAATACGCCCGGACGACGGGCGACCTCTCGCGCCTGCCGCGGGTGATCCCGAAGATCGAGCGGCTGATGGAGTGGATCGACAGGAATCGCCGGACGGCGCCGCACCGGCGGCTGCGGGCGATCGACAACGCCGAGGCCATCCGGGGCGAGTCGGCGGACGCCTTCCAGCTCTACTATTTCGAGGACGGCGGGTCGTCGGGCATGGACGACTCCCCGCGCAGCCCGCGCGTCAAGGAGGCGGGGCAGCACATGGACTGGATCGACCTGTCGGCCCAGATGGCGCTCTCGTTCCGCATGCTGGCGGCCCTGAACCGGGCGGCCGGCGATGACGCGAAGGCCGTGGCCTGGGAGACGCGGGCCCGGGAGACGGGGGAGCTGATCGAGAGCGAGCTGTGGTGTCCGGCCACCCGCTTCTACCACGACCGGCACATTCCCCGGAATTTCAACTCGTCCAAGACCGTGGCGGGCTTCTGGCCCGTCCTGGCCGGCGTCTGCACGGGCGAGCGGCTGGACTCCTTGGTGGGTCATCTGCTGGACCCGCGCGAATTCAATCGCGCCGTGCCCGTGCCCTCGCTGTCGGCCGACGACTGCAACTACGACACGCACGGAACGTATTGGATCGGTGGCGTGTGGGCGCCGACCAACTACATGGTGGTCCGCGGGATGATGACGGCCGGGCGGGCCGATGTGGCCCACACGGTGGCTGCCAAATACCTGGACGGGCTGGCGCGCACCTACCGCGAATTCGAGCCGCACACGCTGTGGGAAGCCAACTCGCCCGACTTCTTCAAGCCGGCCCTGAAGCCATACGGAGACCATCATGTGAAGCCCGATTTCGTGGGCTGGTCCGGCATCGGGCCGATCGCGATGCTGATCGAAAACATTTTGGGGCTGGACGTGGATGCCGTGAACCGGACAATCGGGTGGACGATCAGGATGCCGGGGCGGCAGGGGCTTCGGAACTTCCTGTTCGGCGGAAAGCCGGCGGACCTGATGTGCGAGCCCCAGGCGGACGGCCGGCTGCGGCTGACAGTCAAGACGGGGGGCCCGCTGCGGCTGACCGTGCGCCACGGGGCCACGGTCCGGACCTTCGACTGCCTGGCGGGCGAGTCGGTTTTCGATTGGCGTGATTGACGGGAGGCTTTTTCCATGCTCATACTGAAATCGAACCCATAAGGAGTCCGCGATGACGATCCGCAACCTGAGTCCGCAGCACATGTTTTTCGAGATGGCCAAGGCGCACAAGCCGACCTACCGGTTCGCCGGGCGGGACAAGGCCGCCTTCAAGGCGTGGAAGGCCAAGGCGCTGCCGGAGGTGATGAAGTGCCTCGGCGATTTCCCGAAGAAGGTTCCGTTGAATCCGCAGCTGCTGGCTGAGTGGGAGCATGAGGGGCTGCGCAAGCAGCGCTGGATCATCGACGTGGGGCCGCACATTTCCGCCACGCTGTACGTGAACATCCCGGCTGACATCAAGCGCGGGGAGAAGCGGCCGGCGATCTGCTGCTGGCACGGGCACGGGGCCTACGGCAAGGACCCGGTGATGGGGAACGACTCGTCGCCCGACATGAAGATGAGCATCGACTGCCACAATTACAATTACGGCCTGCAGATGGCGAAGAAGGGGTTCGTGACCTTTGCCATCGACTGGATGGGCTGCGGCGAGCGGCACGATGCGCGCAAGCCGAATTACCTGAACCATGCGGGCGGGCGCGACTGGTGCAACCTGTATTACCTGCACGCGACCATGTTCGGCATGACCTCGCTGTCGATCAACATGCGCCACGGCATGGCGGCGACCGATTTCGCCTGCACGCTGCCGTTCGTGGATTCGAAGCGGCTGGGCGTGATGGGGCTGAGCGGCGGCGGCACGATGACGCTGTGGTCGACGCTGTGCGATCCGCGGTTCAAGGCCACGGAGATCATCTGCTACAGCGACCTGTGGGCCTATTTTGGCATGCGCGACCTGAACTATTGCGGGTCGCAGGTGGCGCCGGGGCTGTTCAAACTGGTGGACCTGCCGGACGCTCAGGGGCTGATTGCGCCCCGCCCGCTGCTGGTGGACATCGCCGCGTATGACACCTGCTTCATCGTGGATACGGCCATGCAGTG
>JBIIYJ010000224.1:0-8919 GCA_044346855.1 Kiritimatiellia bacterium | reverse complement strand
AGCCCCCGTTGTCCACGGCTCCGCGCCAGACCTCGTAGGTCGTGGCCTCGCCGACCGCCGACCATGCGACTTCGATCCGGTTCGTGAAAGCGCCGTCACTGGCCTGGACCGTAGCCGGCGGCGGCAGCGTCCGCCAGCCGCTGTCTGCCGTGCTCCAGTCGCTGGTGACGGCGGCATTGACGCTGCGAATCCAGTAGTAGTAAAGGGCGCTGGATGTGGTGGTACTGTCGTCGCTGTTGGTTGAAAGCGATCCTGTGTCTACGATATGCGTGGCGGTATTCCTGTCATTAATCGTGCTGCGCCATATCTGGTAGAGGCCCACCGGCGGGGGTGCCGGACTCCACGTCACCCGGATCCTGTCCGTAAAGGTTCCGTCGCTGGCGGAGACCGTGCCCGGCGGCGGTGGGGATCCCGCGGTCCAGGCATAGCCGCTGTCGGCGGCACTGACGCCGCTGGTTACCCCGCCGCCGATCGCCTTGACCCAGTAGGTATAAACCGTGAGCGGAGTCACGGACAGGTCGTCAAAGTTGGTGGTTGCTGTGCCGCCAATTCCGGTCGCTTCCTCTGGATTCGCCGTCGCGCTCCGCCACACCGCATAGCTGGTGGCAGCGGCCGAAGGACTCCAAACCACGCAGACCCGGTCGGTGAAAGCGCCATCGCTGGCCGCGATCATGGCCGGTGGCGCGGCCACAGCCCGATAGCCGCTGTCGCCCTGGCTGAACAAGGTGGTGTGCCAGGTGTTGCTGCCTTTGACCCAGTAATAGCACACCGCGCCGGGCGCCGTATTGCTGTCGGCGTAACAGGTTTCACCCACCCACGGCATGGTTCCGATGAGTGCCGCGGTGCCGGGATCATTGGTGGCCGAGCGCCAGATTTCAAAGTCGTCGAAATTTCCGGTGTCAGGCCACACGAGCTGAACCCGATCGGTATAGGAGCCGTCCGACGCTTCCACAGGGCCGGGCGGAAGATTGGCGACAAAACCGCTGTCTGAAGCACTGAAGTCGCTCAATCCGGCGGCATTGCGGGCCTTGACCCAGAAAAACCGGATTCCCGTCTGAGTCGAGAGATAGTCAAAAGTCGTGCCGGAGACATCAACCAGGCGATAGGCCCATCCGGTATTCAGCCGCCAGGCCTGCAAGACCGTGTAGCCGACGGCGCCTTCCGACGCATTCCATGCGATGGCAATGTGGTTTGTATATAGGCCGTCGCTGGCGGTGACACCGGTCGGTGGAAGGGGAACCGACGGCGGCACGGCCGAGGTGCGATAACCACTCTCCGCCGCGCTGAACGGGCTGAAGGCGCCGGTGTTATTCGTGGCGCAAATCCAGTAGTAGTACATGGTATCGGCTGTGACATTATTGGAGTCAAAGAAACCGGTATAGGTCGGTGCGGCGCCCACCATGGTTGCCGTGCCAAGCGTGTTTATCGTACTCCTCCAGACTCCATACCCATAGGCGCCCGGGACATACTGCCAGGACAAGAAGACGGCATTGGTGAAAGCCCCGTCGCTGGCATAGACGGGATCGGCGGACAGGAGGAAAGAGTAGCCCGTGTCCCCTGCGCTCAGATCGCTGCCGCCCCAGGCGTTGGTGGCGCGAACGTAGAACCAACTGAATTGGCCCGGCGTGCCGCCGACATAGTCACAGTTGGTTCCAGTGCCGGCCGCATACATGGACGCACTGCTGCGATTGGTATCCCACCCCACCCACAGTTGATATCCGGACGCCCCGGCCACCGGGCTCCACGCCACCGCCACGCGGCCGGTAAAGAGGCCGTCGCTCGCTTGGATTACGGTCGGGGGGAGAAGTCGGAGTGACCCGCGATCCGGCGCGCCGAATGGGCTGGCGACGGCCAACTTCACACTCTTGACCCAGTAATAGCAGGTGTTCGTACAGGAGGTGGCAGACCAATCGTCGTAGTTGGTGCCGGAGATGGAGTTGGTCACCAGCGACGCGGAAGCGGAATCAGGCGCGGTACCGCGCCAGACTTCGTAGGTCGCGGCCTGATAGGCGAGCGCATTCCATAAAACGCGGATCCGATTGGTGAAGGTGCTGTCACTGGCCGTGACGCCCATGGGTGGAAGCGGCGCGGCCGCGGCCTTGCAACCGCTGTCAACGACGCTGAGCGCGCCGGTTCCGGCGCCGTTACGGGCGGCGACCCAGTAGTAGTTCGTCACCGTTTCCCACGTCGCCGGGTCGTCGTAGCTGGCGTCCAGCGGGGTGGCAATCCGGGCCGCCGTGACGGGATTATTGGTCGTGCTGCGCCAGACTTCGTAGCCGAGCGTCGCTGGCGGCGATACGTTCCAGGAGAGCCGCACACGGTCGCTATAGGCGCCGTCGCTGGCGGAAAGGCCGGTCGGCGCCGGCGGGGCCGTGCCATTCCCGGTGGCGGAGACGAAGATGCCCTGGCTTTGGTTGAAATAAGTCCCGCTCGGTGACTGCTCGCGGACGACGGCGCGGACCATGTAGACGCAGGGGCCCGCGCTGGGATCGCTGTCAAAGAAGGCCCGGCCGGTGACCGGTTCCGTCAGGCGCACGAACGGGGCGTCCATCGTCGGCGCACGGTAGACGGCATACCCCCGGACCGGTCCCTGCGCTGCGCCCCAGTTCAACGCCACGCCGTCAGCATAGGTGGCCGCCACCAGGTTCGACGCCGGGGCCACCGGGTGCAGGCGCAGGGTGGGATCGCCCATGAGGCACATGTATACGAAGCAGTCCTGTCCCCGGACTTCCGGAAAAGTCTGTTGCGTATAGCGGGCGCTATACCCCGCGGTGTACCCCAGCGCCATCGGGTGATAGAACCAGCCGCTGCGGTTGAAGGGGCCGCCGGACCATGAGCAGGTCAGGCCGGAGGGCGCCGAGGCCAGGATGCAGCGCAGAACGTTGTCCGGATCGTTCCAGTCAACGCTGTAGCTGCCGAAGCGCATGGTGAAAACCGTATTGAGTTGCTGGGTGGCGAAGTTCGCACGGGGGTCGGACTGCCAATCGCCTAAGCCGCAGCTATAGGCCCACAGATAGCTATTGGTCGCCATGGTCCACCAGGCGGCCGACACGGCATTACTGGGTCCCACGCACGGGGCAAAGTTGCGCCAGCCATCCCGTTCCGTGAAGGGAAAGCCCGATTGAGGCGCATCCACCAACCCGCGGCGGGGAATATTCATTTGCGCCTGGCGGAAGGCGTGATTCTTGTCGAGATACCGGCGCAGGAGGTCTGTCTCGGTCAGGGGGTTAAAAACCGGCATGTTGTACAGATCCACGCGGCCGACCTCCAGTTCGGGTGGGGATGCGATACTGTTTTGGTCGAATTTTCCATCTCCGGGGATGTTCCAGTTCTCCATGTAGGGCCAGTCGATCTGCCAGCTGTTATTGCTAACCGAGCTGTCCGTCCAGGTCGTTCCATACAACTCGGCATAGTAGAGATCCGTGGGCAAAGCCCGGAAGCCATGTCCGTCGGGAACGAGTTCGCCGGAATACGGGACCGGCACGTGGCCGAAGATGAAGAGACTCTTGACGTTGGCCGGATCGGCGTCATAGTAAGCCTTGACGATCGCTTTCACGCCCGGCACCGTCATGGTGCGGGACACGTCGTGCCGCAGCACCGTCCACCCATCCCCCGCCAGGTCCAGTTTCAGGCGGGCCAGTTCATTCGATAACGGGCCCGCCATGGTGCTGTCCACGAGCAGGATAACTTTTCCGCGTGTTTCTGTCATGGGAACGTCGAGGCCGGCGAAGATGTACCCGTCCTCTCCCATAGGAAAGCGGATACGATACTCGCGGGCGGAGCCTGCGGTAACCGTGGTGTCCGTGTAGCTGCCGCCCGCAACCCCGATGTCCACGCCGGTGTCCCAGTTGGTTTCACCCGGGGTACGGCGAAAGAGGGTGTAGGGCCAGATGTTGTTGGTGTTCGCGGGCCAGGACAATACGACGGCAGGCGTGGAGGTGTCGGCCTGCGCGGTCACCTCCACCACAAAGGGGCGCTGGTCGTCCAAATAGGCCCACGCCCGGCCGCACGACAGAAGCGATAAAACCACGACGCCGGCCAGCCGGCAGGAACAGACATTACGAAATGACATCGGGCTCCCCTTCGGCATGGCCGTGGACGATCACATTCATTTCGATCACCGTCAGGCTGGCGGGCGTGAGTGTAAGCGTGGCGGCAAGGGGAACGGTTTCTTCCTTCATCCCGACCCGATCGGGATGATCGAGCGTGTTCTCGGCCAGCAGGTTCTCTCCGCCGGTCAGCCGGCGGAGGGTCATGGTGCGGCCCGCGGGTTGAAGACCGCGGAAATTCAGGCGCACCGTCAGCGGTTGTTTTTCCAACTTGTTGATGAGCGAAACGGTCAGCGTTTCGCGATCGTCATCCACGCTGGCCACGGCATCGAGCGCGGGCAAGTCGTCGAACTTCAGCAGCGTCGGCAGGGATTCGTCCCGCGCCTTCACGGGATCGACTATCCCGCAGAAGAACCGTTCGTGTTTGGCGCGGAAGACCGGGCCATCGCAGATCGTGTCGACCACCCGCCCCGCATGAGCGTCGCGGAGGAGCTTCTGGGCGTGCCAGATTGTCTGCCGCACCATGCGCCGCGGATCGGTAAAAATTCCGCCACAGGTGTTGACGGCAAGAGAAATATTGGAAAGCTGGATCGTGGCGGCGTTTCGCAGAATCACGTGCAACAGCGAGGCGACGGTGAGCGCGTCGGTGTAATTGTAGATCTCCTCAAGATCGCCGGCGAGGCCGTGCTGCGAGCGGTACCAGACATTCCATTCGTCGAACGCGATCTTGGGCCGGGCGGCCACGACGGGCGGCGACCCCAGTTCGCGATGCGTGCGGGAGTTCACGCCGAGAACGGTGTCCATCGCTTCCTCGATGGCAACGTTCAGGGAGGCAAGCATCTGCTCGCACACCCGGCTGGCCGCCATGCAGTCGGCAAACACCGGCCGCCCGAAGTAGTTGTGAATGCTGATCATGTCCGCCTGGCCGACGGTGCGGAAGAGCGCGGTGCGGTCCCACTCCGGGTCCGGCCGGCCCAGGCCGCAGACCACCACCCGGATCGAAGGGTCCACGGCTTTCATCTGGCGAATGGCTTCGGTGCACCAATCGGCGTACTCGGAAGCGGTCTTCTGGCCGGCCTGCCAGTTACCGTAGATCTCATTACCGAGACTGAACAGCGTCACGCCATAGGGCTCTTCACGGCCATGAGCACGGCGCAGATCGGCGTACTTGGCGGGCTTGGCGCTGTTCAGGTACTCGACCAGATGGGCGGCATCCGCAGGACTTTGCGTATGCGCATTCACGGTCAGGTAAAGCTCCGAACCCAGCTCCCGGCAAAGCGCCCACGCCTCGGGAATGCCGAAGGCGGTGGACTGGACCTGCCCGGTGTTGTTGAACAACCGGGCGCGCGGCCGTTGTTCGCGCGGACCAACCAGGTCCTGCCAGTCGAAATAGGCGGCGGCGCACCCGCCCGGGTAGCGGATATGCGTGGGCCTCAATTCGCGCAAAGCCTCGACGACATCCGCGCGCAGGCCGTCGGAACGGGCCAGCGGACTGGCGGGCTCGTAGAGTCCATCGTTGACGCAACGGCCGGCCAATTCGAGGAATTGGCCGAAAAGCGGGCCTTCGATCCGGCCCAGCGTCTTATTGGTCAAGATGAACAGTTCAGCTTGGGCTGGGGCAACTTTAGGCATGGTTTTCTTAGAGTTTGCAATCCACGTCAGCGATGCCGCAAACGCGGGCTTCGATGTATTTCTGCACGGGCACATGCTTCGGATGCAGCATGTAGTCCTTGCGGAAGGCGTCGAGACTGTCCACCCGAACGTGAAACAGCACATCGAAGGAGTGTGCTCCCCGCCCCTCGTCCACGACGACATCGGCAAAGCGAATGGCGGGCACGTCGTGTTCCAGTTGCTTCAACTGGCGGACCACCTCGGGCAGGTCCTGACGACACTCCGGCTTCAGCTTGAACATCACATAATGATCGTGCATCGCAGCCTTCCTCAGTACGGGCCCCGGATGGTCGAAGCGACATCCTTATCATACAGATCGCGGAGTGCGCGGTGCTGGGCCGGGCTCAGCGACGGCAAGGCCGATGCGGCTGCATTGGAATCGGCCTGTTCGAGTTTCGACGCGCCCGGGATCACGGTTGAAACCGCGTCGTGATCCAGAAGCCAGCGCAGGGCAAGTTGCGCCATCGGCTTCCGGGCGCTGGGCTTCAGAATACGCTCGATCTTCGCGGCAAAAGCCACCCCCTGCTCGAACGGCACTCCGGCGAAAGTCTCGCCGACGTTGAAGGCCTTGCCGTCGCGGTTGTAGTGGCGGTGATCTTTCGGGGCAAACATATGGCCCTTCTTAAACTTGCCGGTCAGCAGTCCGCTGGCCAGCGGCACCCGCGCGAGAATGCCCACGTCGCACCGCTTGGCCACGGGGAGCAGCTCATCCGTCAGCTTCTGGCGGAAGATATTATAGATGACCTGCAAGGTGGCGCACCCGGGATGGGTCATGCAGAGCAGCCCCTCCTCGATGCTCTCCACGCTGGCGCCCCAGTTCTGGATCAGCCCCTTGTTCTTGAGCGTTTCAAGATGATCGAGCGCCTCGCCCGAGCGCAGCATGGCGGTCGGAATGCAATGCCACTGCTGCAGGAAAAGGGCGTCCACGCCGAGACGCTTCAATGATTCCTCGGTGGACTTGCGGACCAGCGCCTGCGTGTATTTGGCCGGCCAACCCTGCTGCTCGACCCATAATTTACGGCCGAGTTTGGTGGCGACATAGACTGTCTCGCGCGTTTCCTTGAGGAATTTACCGATGATCCGCTCGCTGATTCCCAGCCCGTAGACGTCGGCCGTATCGAGCAGGTTCACGCCGCGCTCGACGGCGCGATGCAAAATCCCCAGCGCCTCCTTGTCCGACAACACGCCCCAGTCGGCATTGCCCAACTGCCAGGTGCCCAAGCCCACTTCCGACACTTTTGCGCCGGTCTTGCCCAAACGACGATACTTCATGATGTCTCCCTGTCTGCTTGCTGCTCGACACGCCAACACGCGTGAATGTTTGAATATGGCATGCCCTCCGACAGCTCAAAATACGGAGGCGGGGGGCCTGCCCTGCTTACGCGCGCCCGAGCGCCCCTACTTGATGAAGACCACGGTCCCGAATGGGCCGTTGATCTTCAGCCGCAGCGCTTGGACGGCTCCAGCGGTCACAACGCCGAAGGTGTAGTCCGCGCCGTTAGCCAGGCCATTGGAGGCCATCAGGGCGGTCATGTTGTCCGTGCCCGTGTAGATGACGCTGTCGGCGCGGACAAAGTCCCAGTATTTGCCCATCCCCTTGACCGGCGTGAAGCCGGGGGCGTTGGTGAAAGTCAGCGTCCCGGCAATCACGGCCGTGCCACCGCTGATGGCGATCTGGTCGTTGGTGGTGGCGGCAAAATCAAAGTAGATCGCGCCGGCGGAGGTATTGGTCAGGCTGCCGTTGTTCACCGTCAGCGTGCCGATGGCGGGGGTGGCGTTGGTGTCGCCAACACGGATCAGGCTCTCGTTCAGGATCGCGAAGTTCACGCCAGCGGTAGCCCGGCTGATCGAGCCTGCGCCACGCAGCAACCCGGCGCCGGTTCCGACGCCGGCGGAGGCATTATCCACCCGCAGGACGCTGTTGGTGCGGATCTCAACCGCACCACCGTTCAAGGTCATAATGGCGCTGCCCGCCCCGCTCTTGCCGACCTCGATGCTGAAAGTCTTGCCGCCAATGGTCGTCTGACCAAGAGCGCGCAGGACACCGCCCGCGTTGATCGTGGCCTGCCCGGCCCCGCCGTAAGTTGCGGTGAGGTCGTTAAGCTGGAGATTGCCCACCGTCCCGGTCGACATCCCGACGCCGTTGCCGATCGTCAAGGTGCTGCTTCCGAACGCCCAGACAGACGCAAGGTCATACCTGGCATCCGTGTTAAGCCGGCCGCCATTCTTTGCCGTTGTCGATCCGCCGTTGATCATGAACAAGCTGTTGCCATTGCCGTTATCGCGGTTGACAGTCAAAACGGAACCGGCGCCGTCCGCCACATACTGCATCCCGCTCCCCTGGACCCCGTTGATCGTGGCGCTGCCGCCATTGGTGACAATTACGGTGCCCAATGCAAGCCCGCCCCAACCGACACTGTCCGTAAACGTGCTGCCATTTCCATCCACGATCAGGGCTGAGTCGACACTGAGGGCGAACCTAGATGATGTTCCATAACTATTCAAGGCCACAGCGGCGCCATTCTGGACCCGCAGCGTGGCTCCGTTTTTGACCGTCAGCAAAGGGCCGCCATAGGTCGGATTGAAAGGGTTCAAGGTTCCGCCGCCGCCCGTGCTCGAGACGATCAGTGTGGCGTTGCTCACCAGGATGCCGTTGCCTGTGCCAGCTTTGTAGGTGTTGCCGTTCAGGTCAAACGTCACCGTTCCGGCATTGACGACCAAACCGGTGGTTGTGGGCGCCGTGTCGAATGTGACGGTGTAGACGCCGGCGGTCCCGAACATGGCCGTGTCCGTGGCCAATGGCGGACCTGCGGGATCCCAATTGCCGGACGTCGCATAGGTCCCTCCAGCGGCGTTGATCCAGGCGGTCCACGGGGGCCTGTCGATAATGGTCACGGTGGCATTACTCGCGGACCCGACGACATACCCGCCCGGCAGGATCGTCAGGATCACCGTCTCGTTGCCATCGCCCAGAAGATCGGCCATCGGCGTTACAGCGATCGTGGCGGCGCCAAGTCCGGCTGGTATCGTCACGCTCCCGCTCAGCGCCGTGTAGTCGACATTGGGCGTGGCGCTTCCTGCCACCGAGTAAGCCACAGTCAGGGCAGCGTTAGTGGCGGTCAGAGGCCGGTACACCGTAAACTGAGCGCTCCCGGGCCCGATTTCCGACACCGATGCCACGGTCGCCGTGACCGTGATC
>JBIIYJ010000001.1:0-84309 GCA_044346855.1 Kiritimatiellia bacterium | reverse complement strand
CACGGGGAGCCCGGCTGCGAGTCCGAGCTGTTCGAGGCCCTGCGCCGGGTGCGCGTGGTGGCGGACCGGATCGGCCACCCCCCGGCGGACGTGGCGCTGGCCTGGCTGCTGGCCAAGCCCGGCGTGACCTCGCTGATCGTGGGGGCGCGGGAGCCGGACCAGGTGCTCCGGAATGCGCGGGGTGTTTCCCTGGAACTGGACGCGGAGACGGTGCTGGAGTTGGACGCCGCGGGGGACCCCATCAAGGACAAGCTGGGCGGCAATTGCGACCTTTGGGCCGGGAAGGAAAAGAGCCGGATCCGATAGCGGGGGACGATCATGTTCGACAGCCAGCCCGTGGCGGGAGAGTATCCGCGGCTTTTTTTCACGCGATCCGATATTCCGGCCCTTCGGGCCCGGCTCGAGCATCCCGACTGCCGGGCCCTCTGGAACACCCTCCTGGCCGCGATGGAGGAGCGGGTGCGGCCGGACTGCCGTCCGGTGGTGGCGCGCCATATCAGGGATTGGCACCTTGCCTTCGGCTGGCTGATCACGGGCCGGCGCCAGTTTGCCGAAAAGGCGATCGAGCTTTTGATTCCAATCCTGTCGGGTGAAGCCCCCATCGAAGAGACGGCGAACCGCGCCTTCCGGCCGCGGCTGGGATTGGGCAGCGCCGGGAAGATCACCAGCCTGGCCCTTTGCTATGACTGGCTGTACGACAACCTGGTCCCGAAACTGCGCGCCAAGATCCGGAACAGGCTCGAGGAGGGAGGCCGGCTGTATCTCGACGATTTCCGGGACGATCTCCCCACGTTCAACCGGTTCACGAGCAACGGCACCTGCGTCGTGGCCGGTCCCCTGGCCATGGCGGCCCTGCTGCTCGACCCCGACCCCCAGGCCGCGCGGGTGCTCGAAGGCGCGATCCGGCACCTGGCGACGTCGATTGACGTGCAGTGCCATGACGGCGGCTACTCCGAGGGGCCGGCCTATGCCAATTACTCCTTCCGCCATTTCCTGCTGGGTGCGGAGCCCCTGCGCCGGCTGAAGGGGCGGGACCTGATGCTGGAGCCCCACGCCCGCAACATCGGCGATTACTTCCTCAATGTCATCCATCCCTACCTGACCGAATGCTTCAACGTGGCCGACTGCGACAAGGACACCCGGCTCTGGCCGCCTGTCGCGGCCGCAGCCACGCGCACGCGTAAGCCGGAATTGCAGGACTTGGCGAGAAAGTTGCTTCTGCATGATTGGCAGGGCAACGGGGAGGCCCTCGAATACAGCCTGTTCTACCTTTTGTTTTATGATCCCTCGATTCCGGCCGCGCCGCCCGCGCCTGAAAAGCGATGGCAGCTTTTCTCGGGCATCCAGCAATTGCACCTGCGCAGCGGGTGGGACCCCGAAGCCATTCACATGGCGTGGCAGAACGGGCCGGCCAATTGCCATCACAACCACCTGCATCTCCAGCACCTGACCCTGGCCGCGTTCGGCGAACGGCTGCTGACCGATTTAGGGTATCACGATCCCGCGCTTCACTTCCAATGCTACCGGCTTCAGACGGCGGGGCACAATACGCTGCTTGCGGATGGCGAGGGCCAGCCGATCACGACGGACACGGCGGTCTGGTGCAAACGGATGAGGGCGGGGGAATGGGGCACCGTCTACGGGCTCTTCGACAGCGTGCGCGAGGAACCCGACGCCCTCACGACCACGGGTCGCACGGTGAACGCCTATCCGGGGCGGCTGAGCGCTTTCGAGAGGACGCTCGCGTTCTACGACAAGCGCTGCTTTCTGCTGCACGACTGGGTCAAACGCGAAGCGCCCCAGCCGGTTTCCCTGGAATGGCACTTCCACACGCCCGGCCGCATTTTCATCGCGGGCGGACGGGCCCGGATGGAGGGCAGGCGGGCGCGGTTGCTGGTCGTGCCGCTGTGCCGCGAGCCGCTTCAGCTGGGGTCCTGCACGGGGCTGGCGCAATACCAGCATCCGGAGGAAAATGTCAGCCGGCTTGACGTCAAGGCCTCCTGTGTGAACGGCCACTTCGAATGGTTCGCCGCGCTGGTTCCGTACCAGGGCGACCGGGAGCCGGTCGTCGACCTGGCGTATGATGGAAGCGGTGTGCGGTTGACGGTGGACGGCCTGTCATGGTTCTATGACCCGGCCCAGCGGTCCAGCCTGACCCCCGAACAACGATTGAATGTGAGGGGCTGAGAAGGAAAACCAAGTTTCGCCAGGGCCGTTTCGCGGATCACCTGGCCGGCGACTTGAAGCGGTCGATGACACTGAAATAGTGGTCGAAGAAGCGGGCTGCATCCACCTGGTCCGCCATTTCGTGCGGGCCATCCTCCGCGGGTTTCCAGTAGGTCAGGCCGGTCAGTCGTTCGCTGACCAGTTCCACGTCGATGCGGCCTGGCACAAAGCGGCAGCATCCGGGATCGAAAAGGGCGGCGGCGGCCAGGGGGTCATGATACGTCAGGTCGTGTCCGTTCTGGAACCAGACCTCGGCAAAGGCGGCCACCGGCTTCAGGAGCGGGGCGGTGAATCGCCGGCGCACCTCGTCGGCCGGCATCCGGACCTGGGTGGTGACGTCGAGCCCCACCGACCGATGGACGGCGACCGGGTTCCGGTAGACGATGGCGGCGGCGGTCGGGTCGCACCGGATATTCCACTCGACCCAGGGGTTTCCCGAGCGGGGCGTGAACGCGCCGCCCATGATCACGAGTCCTTTCAGGAGGTGCGGGATCTCCTCGTCGGCCGCGAAGAGCAGGGCCGCGTTGGTGAGGGGGCCGATGGTCAGGAGCGTGACTTCGCCCGGGTTTTCCCGGATGATCCGGCGCATGAACGGGATGGCTTCGCCCCGGGGGAAGGTCGATTCGTGCGGCCAGTTGGGGAGGACCGCTTCCTGCGGAGCCTCCGGCTGCCGCTGCGGCCCCGTCAGCGGAAGCCCGGTTCCGGGGAAGATGGGGATGGCCTTTCCGGCGGCCTGGCAGAGGGCGCTGGCGATGGCGGCCCGCCGCTCCGGTTTTCCGCTGACGGTGGTGATGCCCAGCAGGTCGCACTCCGGCTGCGCCAGCAGGTAGGCCAGGGCCACGGCATCGTCGATGTCGGAGCCGATATCGGTGTCGAGGAGCACTTTCATGGTCGGGTCCTGCCGTCGTTCAGGGTTTGGGGTCCGCGGGATAGCCGACCGTCTGGGCGAAAATGACTTTTTTCGACTCGGGAAGTTTCATGGCTTCGGCCAGCGCCTTGTGGTTGAGCAGGCCCCGCACGACGGTGGCCAGCCCCTCGGAAGCGCAAAACAGGTACACGTTCTGGCTCACGAAGCCGGCGTCGGCGTAGGACCATTTTTCCAGGTCGACCAGCTGCGCGCCCTTCATCCGGGCCGTGTCGGCCACGAAAACGAGGTTGAGCGGCGCGGTGGCGGCGAAGTCCTGCAGTCCGGTCAGTTTGCGCAGGTCGCCGTCCATCGCGGCCTTCAGCGTGTTGGCCTTGGGGTCGTAGAGAAAGGCGCCTTCCTCGAGGACGGCGTAAACCTCGATTTCCTGCCAGTTCATGGTGGACGGGGCGGTGCGCATGCCGCTGTCGCGGTTGATTCCGTTGGCGGCCCAGAGCAGGTCGGAAAGGACCTGGAGCTCCAGTTTCCGGGGGCTGAATTCGCGGAGCGACCGGCGTTCGGCCAGCGCGTTCATGACGGGCTTGCCGCCGTCCTTGCGGGGTGCGGGGAGGGTCTTGTCCTTCAGTTCGAGGGCCCCGGCGCCGGCGGCCATGGCGGTCAGCAGGATTCCAGCAATCAGCTTTTTCATCGGCATTGTCCTTTCAGGTTCAACGTTTCCATGCGACAAGGGCGGCCCCGAGGGCGATCAGGAGGATTCCAACCCAATTGCGGGGCGCCAGTTTTTCGCCCAGGAAAAGGACGCCCAGCACGGCGACCAGGACGACGCTGAGCTTGTCGACCGGGGCGACCAGGGAGGCCTTGCCTAGCTTCAGCGCGCGGAAGTAGCACACCCAGGAGGCGCCGGTCGCCAGTCCGGACAGCACCAGGAACACCAGGCTGCGGGGGGAGATCGAGGCGAGGCTTTGATATTGTCTCGTGGCCAGGACGAACAGCGCCAGCGCCGCCAGGATGACGATCGTCCGGATCAGGGTGGCGAAGTCCGAATTCATGCCCTGGATGCCCACCTTGGCCAGGATCGCTGTGAGGGCCGCGAACGCGGCCGATAAAACTGCCCAGAACTGCCAGGTCACGACAGCGCCTCCCCGGCCGACAGGGGGCCGATGGGCGCGGTCCTCAGCAGGGCGTAATGGGCGTTGGTCAGCGACTCGTCGCCGATGGTTTTCGCCTTCCGCCACATGCGGCGGCACATGTCCAGCAGGACGGGCCGGAAGGCGGGGTCGGCCGCCAGGTTGCGTCGTTCGAACGGGTCCTCGACCAGGTTGTACAGTTCGTCGCACCCGCCCGGGGAAAAGACATATTTCCAGTCGCCGTGCCAGGTCAGCCGCTGCGTGTAGACATACCGCTGGCCGTAGAATTCGGCGTAGGCCTCGCGCCAGTCGGCCGGATTGTGCCGGTCCTCGAGAACGGGCTTGAGGCTGCGGCCCTGGGCGCCGGGCAGGTCCCGGGCCAGGCACAGGTCCAGAAGGGTGGGGCCCAGGTCCACCATGCTGACGACGCTGTCGCCGTCGGCCACGCCCGTGCGCGCGCCGGGCGCGCGCAGGATGAGGGGGATGTTGTAGACTTCCTCGTAGGCCGTTCCCACCCCCTTGGCGCAAAGGCCGTGGGCGCCCATCATGTCGCCATGGTCGCTGGTGAAGACGATGATGGTGTTGTCGTAGCGGCCGGACTCCTTGAGCGCGCGGATCAGGCGGCCGACCTCGGCGTCGAGGAACGAGATGAGGGACCAGTAGGAAGCGGTGAGGCGGCGCCAGTCGGCATCCGAGAGCCCTTCCCAGATGGCGTGCATGCGGCGGACGACTTCGGGCTTGTCGGCGTTGTCGTCGTGCAGGCTGGGGCTGAGGGGGATCGTGTCCAGGTTGTACAGGTTGAGGAAGGCTTCCGGGGCAATATAGGGGTCGTGGGGTTCCGAGGCGGAGACGAAGCAGCAGAAGGGGGTCTCGGAGGCGGCCGCGCGGCGGATGAAGTCGATGCCCCGCTCGAAGGCCGGGTGGCGGGGGTCGGGCGTCGTGCAGACGCCGGCGGGGCGGTAGTCGCGGTAGCCCTCCTTGGGCAGGGAGACCTGGGGGCGGGTCGGGTCGGCTTTCAGGCCGGCGCTGGACGTGTGGTCGTATTCCTGCCAGCCGAAATTCTCGAGCTTGCCGGTCGGCTCCACGTGCCATTTGCCGAAATAGCCGGTGCGGTAGCCGGCCTCGGCCAGGTAGGAGGAGAAAAACGGGGGCTGGCCGGGGAGCAGGCGGACCCAGTTTTTGGGCTGGGTGTGGGTGCAGTCCCAGATGCCGTGCGTTGAGGGATAGGTTCCCGTCATGAGCGAGGCGCGGGCAGGCGAGCAGATGGCGTGGGTCGTGTAGCAGCGGTTGAACGTGCGGCCGTCCGCGGCCAGGGCATCCAGGTTGGGAGTCCGGCAGCCTGTTCCGCTGGCCAGAGCGCGGGCGGAGGTGTGGTCGGTCATGATGAAAAGGATGTCGGGGCGCGTTGTCATGCCATCAAAATAAAGCGTTTCCGCCGTGAACGCAATGGCGTTTCGCGCCGTTAGGCTTTCATCTTCCCGGCCATGGCCAGCATGACATCCCGGAAGTAATTCAGCTGGGCGTCGGCCAGTTCGGCGGCATCGCGGGGGAGGATCGTGGCGGCGTAGCATTTGACGAGGGCGGGCTTGGCCGCGTTGATGTCTTTTTCCACGGCCCGGCAATCCGCCAGGATCCGGCGGCGGAAGGCCGGCGCGGCGCGCTGCCAGTTGGTGTAGAAATATTCGATTTCCAGCAGGGCGAACTGCGCGCGGAACTGGAGTTGCTGCGCCTGGCAGACGGTCCGCAGAAGGTCGAAGCGGGGCCGGTTGCGCACAACGGCGGGGCGCAGGGCGTTGAGCCGCTCGATCACCACGGGCATGTAGTTTTCCAGCATGTGATCGGCGCGCGGGGCGGTTCGCTCGTGAAGGAAGAGGATGTCCCCGATTTCGCCGTCGGGCAGGCCGAAGAAGTGGAAGGCGAAGCGGCGGTCGAACTCGCGCAGGTCGGAATCGCCGAAGCGGGACCAGCCGGCGGCGCCGAGGGTGGCGATGCCGTACCAGTCGAGTTCGGGATGGGCGTTGGTGCGGGCGAGGCTGTGGCCGCGCGACCAGCTGGACCCGAAGAGCATGAGGCCCTTGTTTTTCTTGCAGGCTTCGGCGGCCTGGATCGTGTTGAGCTGGCCGGTGATGAAGCGGGGCGCCAGGGAGCCGTGGAACGAGACGCGGATGCCGCTGACCACGCCGAGGGAGAGGCCGAAGCGGGTGAAGGCGGCGGGAATCGCGTCGCTGGGCACCCATTGGGGCGCCTCGGGGTTCCGCATGAAGGGGGCCAGGAGGCGCCGGTCGGCGGATTCGAGATCCTCGAAATAGCGGGCCTTCCCCGGGAAGCCGAGTCGGGGCAGCAGGTCGATCCGCCCCTCGGGGCGCTTGAGCCATTCGCGGCTGATGAGGCCGCCCTTGAAGCGGCGGAGCGAGAAATGCAGCGCCCCTGTTTCGAGGTAGCCCCAGTCGCCGTAGATGGCCTCGCGGGGCAGGCGGCGGGCGAGGGCCGGGTTCAATTCCTTGGCGATGATGTCGCCCCACAGGATGGGGGTGACCCCGCGTTCGAGGCAATAGGCGGAGACCTTGTCCACCCAGTCGAGGTAGCGGTTGATGCGGGGTTTCCCGGCGAGGATCTTCAGGCAGCGGGGGCAGGTTCCGACGCGGGCGGTTTCATCCAGCCCCACGTGCAGGTAGGGGACGCCGGGGTGCATGTCGATCAGTTCGTCGATGAAGTCCCGGATCAGCGGCCAGGTGTCGGGGTGGGAGGAGCAGGCCTCGGAGGGGTCGGAGGGCTCTTCGCGCAGCCGGGCGTAGGCGGGTTTGGAGAGCAGGTACTGGAGGTGGCCGAGGGTCTGGACCAGGGGGATGACGGTGATGCCGAAGCGGGCGGCTTCCGCGACGTAGGCGCGGACCTGGGTGGGCGTGAGCGCCTCCGGCGTGGCGATGTCGGGATGGCGGTCGAGGCGGACGGCGTCCTCATATTCCGCGACGATGGCGTTGATCCTGAATTCCGCCAGTTCCGGGAGAATGGCGAGCATGTTCTCAAAGCGGCGCCGGGTCCCCTTGAGATCGAGGTGGTAGACGCGCCAGTCGAGGTCGGGCCAGTCCCGGATCGTGACGGACGGGATCGCGGCGCCGTATTGGCGGATCAGTTGCTTGAGCGCCTGCCAGGCATAGAGCAGGCCGGGATAGGTCCGCGCGCGTGCCGAGATGCCTTTTGGGGTGACGACGAGGGTGAAGGCCTGGCGCGACTCGGGCAGGCGGGGCGACTTTACGGGCGCGCCGAGTTGGAAGAAAAAGCCGGGCTCCTCCAGGAAGGCGATAACCGGCTCGGGCTGGTCCTGCGGCCACTCCGGAAGCAGCACCTCGGCCAGGTCGACGGCATCGCGCCCGAGTTCGAGCTCGGGTTTTTTCGGAAGCCGAAAGGCGCCGGCGCCGCGCGTCAGGGATTGGGGTTTGGGAAGCAGGAGGGGCTCGGCCGCCGCGCGGTTGTTTTTCATGGCCGCATCATAACCCAGCGCCTCTTGTTTGAAAAGGCTCATTGGGCTGAAAGATAGGTCCTATAAGACCTATAGGACCTATCTCTGCATGACCCCGAACCCTGAACCCTTTTTACTCCGGCTTGGTTCCGCCAAAGCAGTAGCGGACGTAGTCGGGTTTCATGGGCTTGGTGAGCAGCGCCACGACGATGGCCGTCAGGAAGGAGAGCGGCAGGGCCACGATGAGCGGGTCGACGACGGCCCAGGTGGGGCTGCAGGCGGCGGTGAGGATCGTGTCGCGGCCGACGAGGGACTTGCAGAGCCCCAGGGCGGCGGCGGTCTTGCCGTTGACGAAGATGGACCAGGCGGCGCTGGAGAGGAAACCGACGAGGATCGAGGCGATGGCGGCGGAGCGGGTCATGCGGCGCCAGAAGAGGCCCGTGAGGAAGGCCGGCAGGAACGAGGCGGCGCAGAGGCCGAAGAAGACGGCCGTGGCGATGGCGATGATGTTTCCGCGCACGTACTTGCCCAGGATGATAGCCGTGATGATGCCGACGACGATGCCGAGGCGGGTGATGAGCACGGAGCGGGAGGAGTGGCCGCCTGTCACGGTCTCGAAGATGTCGCGGCCGATCGCCGTTCCCATGGTGTGGAACTGGCTCGAGAGCGTGCTCATGGCGGCCGACAGCAGGGTCATGAGGAAGAGCACGCCGAACCACTTCGGCATGGCGCTGTTCACGAAGCTGGGGATGATGGTGTCGGTATTCCCGGTCATGGCCGTGCCGACGGTGACCGTGCGGGCGATGGCGATGAGGCCGGGCTTAACCGTATCCGGTTTGCCTTCGGTCCCGTGCTCGAGGGCCATGCCGGGCGTTTTGAGGACATAGTGAAGGGGCGCTTCGTCCGTTTCGCCGGGCAGGCGGTAGGAGACGAATTCCTTGAACCGCTTGGCCGTTTCCTCGGGCGCATCGGCTGGCGCGAGGGTCAGTTTGCCCTTGCCGTCGGCGCCGGGATCGAGCATGACACTGTCGCTGATGATCCGGCAGGAGATCGCTTCATGCTTGGAGAAGTAGACATTCGAGAGAGCGCCGACGACGAAGGCGACGCCGGTCATGAACAGGATGAAGATGCCGCCGGCGGCGACGCCGCGGTTGAGGGCCTGCTTGGACTTGACCGTCATGAAGCGCACGATGAGCTGGGGCTGGGCCAGCACGCCGATGCCTACGCCCATGACGATGGTGGAGACCATGATCCACCAGAGGTTGTACTTCATCGCCTCGGGCCCGGTCGCTCCGGCGGCGGCCCAGCCGAAGGCGGGCATCGCCGTCCAGCCCTTATGGCCGATGGCGGCCAGCCCCCCGGGGACCTTGGCGCCGAGGTCGGTCAGCGCCTGGTGGGCGGGAACGACGCCGCCGAGGGTGTGGTAGGTGGCGAACAGCAGGAAGACCATGCCGACCAGCATGATGGCGCCCTGGAGCGCGTCGGTGAGCATGACGCCCTTCAATCCGCCGGCGATGACGTAGGCGGCGACGAGGAAGGCGAAGACGTAGAGGGCGGCGTCGTAGGAGATGTGGAAGATGGGGCCGATGAATTCGGCGCCGCCGATGATGACGGCCATGGCGTAGAGGGGCATGAAGCAGAAGATGATGAGGGCGCAGGCGATCTGGATGAAGCGGCTGTTGTAGCGCTTGCCCATCAGTTCGGGGAACGTATGCGCGTCCAGGTGGTGGCCCATCCGCCGGGTGGGGTTGCCCAGGAACACGAAGGCGATGAAGATGCCCACGAAGATGTTGAGCACGGTCAGCCACAGAAGCCCCATGCCGAAATTGGCCGCCACGCCGCCGAATCCGACGATGGCCGAGGTGCTGATGAAGGTGGCGCCGTAGGAGAGGGCCATGATGACCGGGTTCGCATTGCGGCCAGCGACCAGGTAATCGGTGGCTGTTTTGGTCTGCCGGTAGCCCTGGTAGCCGAGGTAGCCGGTCAGGAAGAGGTAAGCGAGCAAGACGACGATAGTGAACAGATCCATGGCGGATGTCCTTGTTTAACGAGGGTTGGAGACTTCTTCGACTTCGGCCTTCTCTTCGGTGGCCCACTTGACGTCTTCCGGCTTCACCGGTTCATCGCCCTTGTTCCAATTGACGATCCCGTAGACAACGCACAGCAGGGAGCTGCCAATGGATAGCACATAAGCCAGCAATACCCACGGATCACCGATACCAAGATTCATGAAGCCCCTCCACTGTTTCTATCTGTAGCGACAAATTGATGCTACTATATCAGAAATGAAGGCGCTCGCAAGTGGATATCTGAAAAAGTTATAAAGTGATCAGGCTGGCGGTTGGTGCCGGCCTTTCATGGGTTCAGCCCCGGGTTTCAAGGCCAGGAACATGGCACGTTCGATTACCACCGTGCCGTCGCCTGTGACATTTTCCACGTTTTTGTAATACTTGAATCCGCACTTCTGGTAAAGCGCGAAGGCGTTGTGGTTGTCCAGCATGGTGGTCAATTCGACCCCGTCCCGGTCCGTTTCGCGGGCGGCTTCGATCAGGTGCCTCATCAGTTGGATGCCCAGCCCCTGGTGCTGGTATTCGTCCCGCATTCCGATTCCCAGAAGGGGAACCGTCCGTTTGAAATACCAGAGGAAGAAATAGGCTGCCAGGAGCGGCCCGTCGAAGGCGGCCAACGTGTAGTCGTCGCCCGACTCCGAGCGGGACATCATTTTTTCGATCGTCGCCCCGTCGTAGGCGTGGGGCGTGAATTTCCGGCGGGACTCGACTCCCAGCGCGTTGTTGAAAACAACCAGGGCGGGACCGTCGGCCCGGGTCAGCCGGCGGGCGGGAAGGGAGAGCCCGTTTCTGGTCGCAAGCGGGAGCGTGTCTTCGAACGTCAGCATGATGACTCCTTGCTCAGACGGCGTAGTGGGTTTTACGGAGCGGATAATCAAGACGGGTCAACCGGTCGACGAGAATGCGGCGATGCTGCTCGACCACCCCGCCGAAGCGCGGGTCGCCGAAGAGATTGACGCTTTCGCAGGGATCGTTCCTCAGATCGTAAAGCTCGCCGACGGGTCCGGGGTAGAACGTGGCGCGCCACCCCTCCGTGCGGATGGTGCGCGCCCAGTTGGCGGGGGCGGGGGTCCTGTCCTCGGGCGCCCCGCTGAAACTCTCGATGAAGGCATGATCCCGCGGGCCGGCCTGCGACGAGCCGTCCAGCACCGGGGCGAAGGACAGGCCGTCCGGCGGCAGGGAGGACGTCGTGTCCAGCCCGCAGGCCTGGAGGAGGGTCGGCACGATGTCGGGCTGCTCCACGAACGCGTCCGTCTTCACGCCGGCCTTCCAGCGCCCGTCCCAGCGCGCGAGCAGGGGCACCCGGATGCCTCCGTCGTAGTGGTAGCAGTTCTTGCCGATGATCCGGTGGTCGCCGAGAATGTCCCCGTGATCGGACAGGTAGAGGATGATCGTATTGGACATGTCGAGCCGGCTCTCGACGGCGGCCAGCAGGCGGCCGATCTGCTCGTCCATGAACGTTACGGAACCATAAAAAAGGGAACGCAGCACGCGCCAGTCGCGGTCCGTGAAGGCGCCCGTATAGGCGTGAAGGGCCTTGTGGTGGGGCGTCCAGCCCGCCTCCTCGCCGGGCCTGTATACGGGAGCGTCGACGGCGTCCGGGTCGTACATCCGCTGGAATCGGCCGGGCGGGTCGAACGGGTTGTGCGGGTCCACGTATCCGACCCAGAGGCAGAGGGGCTTGCCCGTGTCGTGCCCTTTCACGATGCCGGTTGCGCGGTCGGTGATCCACGTGTTCTTGTGGGCTTCCTCGGGCAGGGGCGAATAGTGGCCGAAGCCCCAGTTGCACGTGGCGCTGATCTCGCGGGGCAGCACGTGGGCGGCCCGACAGGCTTGCACCTCGTTCCGGAAGTCGCGCCTTCCTTTCCAGTAGTCCGGATTCGCGGGAATGTTGAAGAGCGTGCCGATCAGGTAGCCCGCGTGTTCAGGGTAGTTCTTCAACGCCCAGTCGAGGTAGGGGCCGACGCTGTTGTCCTCCACGGGCTCGACGCGGTCGAAGCCGAAATAAGGGGCTTCGGCCACGCCTTCCTGCTGCGGGGTCAGGTGAAGCTTTCCCACGGAGGCGGTTGCCGCGCCCCGGGCTTTCCAGAGATCGGCCAGGGTCGGGATGGATCGCGGCAGGGAGACTCCGTTCCGGAGGATCCCGGTACGATGGCAGTTGCAGCCGGTAAGGATGGAGCCGCGTGCCGGCGCGCAGACGGGATTCTGCGAGAAGCACCGGTTGAACTGCACCCCCTGGCCGGCCAGCCGGTCCAGCGCCGGCGTCCTGACCACCGGGTTGCCGTAGCAACCCGACGCCGAGGCGCGGTGATGGTCGGAGCAGATGACAATCAGATTGGGGATGGCGGACGACATGGTTTGTGTCCCGATTATTGGTTAAGGCCCCTTGGCTGGATAATCCTTGACCAGGCCCGACAGCGTGCAGGTGAAGGTCTTTCCGTTCGTCAGCGTCACTTTCACGCCGTCCGCCCCGTCCGCCTCCACCCCGGCCAGGGGGGAATCGGCGCCGGCCGGGGCCAGCACGGTGCCCCAGAAGACGCTCGTTCCGCGGACCCTGCGGAAGACGGAGGGCGCCCGGTCCCACACCGTCCGGGTGTTGGGGTTGTTCAGTCCTACAACGCCGGTGTAGGTATCCCCCGGCTCGCTGCAGACTTGGCGGAAATCCAATTGGAACGGCGGCAGGGCGTTCGTGGGCGGCGCCAGGGCGTCCACCTGGCGGGTCAGGTCCCACGTCAGGCGGAGCGGGCCGGCGCCGGCCAGTTTCCGCAATTCCTGGATGAAGGGATACCCGACGTCCTTGCTCTCGCCCAGCGGGGCCGCGGCCGGCTCCGAGGTCCAGCCGGCACCGAGCGCCAGGTCGCCGAAGTTGTGGTAAACCCAGTCATACTGGTGGGGCTGGTCCGACTCCATGCGGTCCAGGACAACCAGCAGCCCTTCCGTCAGCACGATTCCGCGGGTGTGGGCGACCCCGGGGGCGATGCCCTCGACGCGCGCCACGGCCGCCTGCAAGTCGGGCTGCGCGCTCCAGGCCAGGAGCCGGCCGATGGCGGGGCGTTGGCTTTCCTGGTCCACAAGGATCACATTCTGAAATAGCGAACTGGCCCAATTGACGTTTTTCAGCACCTCGGCGCCGTTGGTCATGCCGCCCCGGCCGACGTTGTAGACGCTTCCGAAGCCGTGGGTGAAGGTCTTGCCGAAGGCCAGCAGGGTCACCTGCAGGCGGTCCAGGTGGCCGTGGTAAACGTTCAGCCCGTAATCAAGGGTGGCCATGATTTGCGATTCGGGGGTGTCGCCTGTGCGCAGGATGGCCATGCCGGCATGGGGGAAGAGAATGGGCGCGGGGGAGAGCAGGGCCATCCAGCGATCCTTGTCCGGCGCGGCGCCGCCCTGGTTGAAGCGGCGGATCCGGGCGGCGGGCGTTGTTCCGGCCGCGACCAGGTCGAGCCACCGCTCGCCGGGGAAGACGTCGAGGATGTGATCGACGTGCGGGTTCAGGGCTGCGTTCTGCCAGCGGGCGCAGTCGCCCGTATTCGGGATGCGGCCGTTGAGCGCGGCGCGCTGGAAGGGCATGCGGACGGCCGAGAGGAGCCGCGCCCAGGGCACGGGCACGGCGAGGCCTGAATTTTTCAGGTACGCCAGGGAGGGCATGTATTCCGCCATGCCGGCCAGGTGGTAGCCGATCGGACGCCCTTCGGAGGAGAAGCCGTCGGCGTCGATGTCGGTGAGCCGGGGGAGAATGCCGCCGTCATGCTGGAGCGCCCACTTGACGAGGCCGGCGTCCTGGAAGGCCAGGCCCATGAGCAGGACGTTGTGGTTCCCGATATCGGTCTGGTTGTTCATGCCGCCGTTGAACTTGATGATCTCCAGGCAATAGGGGACCGCGAAGTTGGTGTAGACGGCGGCGCGGACCGCTTCGGTCCAGGAAGGCGACTCGGAGACCATGTTCAGCAGACGGCTCTGCAGGCGCATGAACATGGATCCGCCGTAGGTGCTGCCGTTGGACCAGCGGGAGGCACCCAGGGTGGCGGGGCCCCCGGCCCAGGGAAGCTCGAACGCCTTGTTCAGGGGAAGGAGCGGGTATTGAACGGACAGGAGCGAAAAATAGGCGATGGCCTGCGTGGCGTAGCTTTCGTCGCCGGTGAACAGGTAGGCCTGCCCAAGGTTTTCGGCAGCGTTGCCGGGATATTCCAGGTATTTCTTCCAGCCCAAACCGGCCCGGAACGTGTTGAATTCCACTTCGCCTGTGACCTTGTTGGAAATCTGGCACATGGTATCGGTGATGGTCCAGGGCGGGAGGAAAGGCGAGCCGGGCCATTGGTGGCCCGTCGGAATCTGGAGCAGTTTCTTGCTTTTGAATTCGTCGGCCGCGGCGATCACTTTCTTCAGTTCCAGGATCCGCGCCAGTTCCCCCGTGGGCTGCCGGGCCGCCGCGCGCGCATCCTGCAGCACCGGGTCGGTGAACACCACCTGGCGCCGGGTGCCGGCCGGCAGGGGCGCCACCAGGTCTCCGGACCAATAGACCGCCACCTCGGGCCGGCCCTTGAGGCTGAACTTGACGCGCAGGGTTTCGGCCGCGAGCGGCGCCGCGGCACGGGCCGCCTCGGCGGGAAGGATGGCCACGAGATCGAAGGGAACCGGCGCTCCGCCCACGCGGGTGTCGATGTCGTTCGTCACGAACGCCGGCCGGAACAGGCTGTGGGTGGAGAGGATTTCGGCCGACAGGATGTCCGCCTTGCCGGAGGCGTTCAGCAACTGCCAGCTGATGCGGTATTCGACCGACCCGTCCGGGCGGGGCGCCGCGAACGGCCAGGTGACCGGATACTCGAAATCGGGTTTGAGCTGAAGCCAGCCGGTGTGGGCGGTCATACGCCGAAATTCGATGATCGTCCCGGGCTCCAGGGCGAGGGTGGAGAAGCGGAAGAAGACATCGGCGTCGGAGCCGTCCGGATTGTCCCAGGGGAACCAGTTCGGGCGCGACAACTCAAGATCGGCGGTGTGCCAGGCGCCTGCCCGTGTGGTGTTGTGCGCCACGGTGGTGCTGTGGACCTTGTAGCGGCGGTGGCTGGAAATCAAACCCCGCGTGGCGAGGGTCAGGTCGTTCACCCGGCCCGTGACGATGTTGAATTCCAGGTTCAGCCAGTCCATCGACTTCATGCGTTCGAGGAGGGGGGAACTCGCCGGCACCTCCAGCACGGCGGCCTGCCCCGCTTCCGGCTGCCAGCGCAGCACCGGTTCGCCCGCGTTCGTCAGCAGACTCCACGAGCCGCCTTGGGCGGAAAAGAGGGCTTCCGCCGGGGTGTCCAGGAGCCGCACGGAATCCTGGGCGTGCACCGACAGCGCCGCAAGGCATAGGATCGCCAGCAAGGCGGAAAGGGGGCGATGATTCATGCGGAGTCCTTTGTTATTTAATTTCAAGTATATATAAAGTGAGTGGAGTTTGAAAGTCAGTTACTCAGCCGTGAAAGCGACCTCCGGCGGATCGTAGGTGACCATCAGGTCCTTGAGGTAGATCTCCGGGCGCGGGACCGCCGCGTAGACCGTTCCGGTCAGGACCTTTTCGGGGATCGTCAGGATCAGGCGGGTGAGCCGGATCGGGTAATGCACGATGCCGTCCCCCGAATAGCGCCACTGGCTGCTGTACGGCCAGTGGTAGCCTTCGCCCGGATAGTTGCCCGGCAGGGGGAAGGACAGGTAGCGCCAGCCTTCGAAGTTGATGCAGCTCCGCTGCCAGGCGTCATTGGTGTTCCAGTCCGAGCGGTTCGACGACTTCAGGTTCTGGAATTCTTCCGGGGGCAGCATGTCGGCCAGCCAGCGGGTCGGCTCGCCCCGCTCTTCGGCCCCGATGGAGATCCAGCGCTGGCCGGAGGCGTCCGTCAGCTCGAAGATCACCCGGCCCCAGCCGCCGTTGCCGTTGACCATGAGGCCGATCCGGGTCGGCTGGCCGGGGATATCGGCGGGCGCGTTGTGCTTCAGGACGGAGTACATCGGCAGGAATTCCTTGCCTGCGACCGGCGTCTTCGCCCTGACGGCGAGCACGTTCGGCTCCCCTTCGAAAGCGGCGGTTTCGGTGAAAAGGAAATCGCCCTTGCGGCGGGGTTCCAGGGGATTGTAGGTTTCCAGTTCCAGGCTGTTCCCCGTCTCGACGGTCCAGTCGGCCAGGCGGGCGAGCGGGGAAACCGCGAAGGGCTTGCCGGCGGGGCGCGTCTCCATGAGCGCGGGCCCCAGGGTCAGTTGGCCCAGCGGCTTCGCCACCGTCAGGAACACCGGATCGGCGGACAGGGTGAATCGGTCCATCTTCAGGGTCGACTCCGTTCCCATGAGGTCGGTCAGCGTGCTTCCCGAAATCCCGGGGATGCCGACCTCGCGCGCACCCCGCAGCGTCCAGAGGCAGACGACGTGGGAGTTGTCCTTTTTCCTGAACTCGAAGGCGTAGACCACGGGGGAGCCGGTGGGGACCATGCGGGTGAACGTCGCGCCGTCCAGCAGCAGCGTGAGCGTGGCCATGGCCACGTAGGAGGGCTTGGGGCGAACGTCGGGCATCGCGTAGCACAGGCCCGAGGCGCCCCAGTTGCTGAAGTAATAGGAATTGCCGGTATCCACGATCAGGCTCGAGCGGATGATCGGGATGCGCCAGGCCAGCGAGTGCATGAGGTGGCGGACGAGGTAGCGCGCCTGCGTGTCGGGGCTGAGGTTGCCGGGGTTGGTGTTGGGGTAGCACATCTCGTAGCACTGGCGGAGTGGCGTGTCCGCGTAGCCGTACCCGTCCAGAAGCGCGCGGTCCATGAACAGGCCGGCGTTGTTGGCGATGAAGTCGGGCGGCTGCTGCTCCGGCATCCGCATGAAGGTGCCCGCCTCGTTGCCGCGCGACCCGAGCCACTCCGCCGGGAACTTGCGGCGCAGGAACTCCTCCAGCAGGAGCGGCGCTCCGTTCCCGAAATAGATCTCCGTGCCCGGCAGGTGCGTCCGGATGGCCTTGGCCGTGGCCTCGGCGGCGGCCCAGAGGTTCGAGAAGGTCGCCTGCTCCTTCTCGTTGAATACGTAGGGCCCGCGGCCGGTGAAGAAGTCCGGGGTGCGCGTGATCTGCGGGCCGGAGATCGACGTTTCGTGGAAGATCATCAGCCGGTCGGGCTGCTTGATGGCGCTGTTCGTCTTCATGGCCCCGGCCAGGGCCTCGATCTGGGCGGGATCCAGCTTGAGGTCGTTACCCTTGAGCAGGCCGTAGCGGGCGCGGTGCTCCTCGGCGACGTTGAACATGCCGTACCGCAGGCCCGCCTTGACGTACAGCGGGCCGAGGAAATCCGGATCGGCCGGCGTGTAGTGGGCGCCCGTGAAATCCCAGACGCCGAAAGGCGACTCGGCCCGGTATTTCCGCGTGTCCGGCGGCAGCACGGCGAACGAGGTCCGGCGCGCCAGCACGACGTTCCTCCCGGACTTGAGGGTGAAGACGGCGTCGAAGCAGCCCCGGGTGGACACCGGAAGCCGAAGGTCGAGCGCGAGCGTTCCGGCGGCCGGCGGCGTCGCCTCGACGGCGTTGGTGAACACGTTGCCGTAGCGGTCGCGCGCCTCCGCCTCCAGCGTGAAGGCCTTCCCCCCGGGCAGCAGGCGGGTCAGGCTCACCTGGAACTGCGGCGTCTCGGGCTCGTTGAAAATGTGGCCCGACTGGCGGGTGGTGACGGCCATCTGCACCGGCGCATACTGGAACGTCATGCCGAATATCCGCACCCCGCTGGGGAGGCCGAGCGGGCGGATCTGGTAGCGGCAGGGATCGGGCCGCCGCACCGCCAGGCGCAGTTCCTTGGTGACTTCCACCGAGAGCGATTTCCGGTTGATGAAATCCTGCGCGATGGCTTTTTCAAGCGGCACGCGGACGAGGAAGAGTTTGCCCCTGGGCGTGGTGATAAAAGGGACGGAGCCAGGCTTGTCTGAAACCCGGGGAATCGTTGCCTGGAAATCATGATACAGCACCTGCCCGTGCCCGCCGCCCAGGGCCCCGATCCGGAAGCTGACGATGGGCGACAGGTTCGTGTCGTCCTCCGCCGAGGCCAGCAGGTGGACGGCCGCGTAATCCGCAGCCGGGATGGTGAAAATGACGCGGTTCGGCGTGCGCGAGGTGGGGAATGTGTCGTAGGGGGAATAGTAGGAGCTGGGATCCTTGGCCCAGTCGGCCCAGTTCGCCTCCTTCAGGAACACGTGATTGACGCCCGGCTTGCGGACGAGCTCGAACGGGATGGCGTTGGCGAGGACGGCGTCGGATCCGAGGGCGGCTTCCTCAAGCGCGTTGGCGCAGGCGTCGAGCCGGACCGGGACAAAGCCGCTGGTCGGGGGGAGTTCGGCCTCGAGCGGAGCCACTTTGAGCTCGGCGGCGGCCAGCAGGGATGCGGTCAGGGCGAAGGCGGCCAGGGCGGGGCGGCGGAACGGATGCATGAAACCTCCCGGGAGTGATTTACGCCTGCAACGGTAGCGTATTGACCGGTTTGCCACAAGAGGATTGAAACGGATTAAGACCGGCCAAACGGGAAGCTTGTGAAACGGAAAAGGTTCTGGCATGATCCGGCGCATGAGTCGTTTGACCGGCAGGTTTCCCTTCATAGGGCTGACGACAGCCCTGGCCCTGAGCGTGGCTGGCGCCGCGTTCGCGGCCTCCGACAGCTCCCTGGCCCTGGCCCGCTCCCTGGCGGATTCCGAGGAGCACGCCCAGTCCGCCCTGGAATACCGGCGGCTTGCGATGGACGAGGCGGAGCCCGCCCTGCGAGGCGCCTTTTTCTGGATGGCGGGTTATGAGTATGTCAAGGCCGACCGCTTCGAGCAGGCGGGGCGGATGCTGGACCAGGCGGAGGATACGGCGCCCGGCCTCGAGGAGCAGGTTTATCTCCTGCGCGGCGAGAACAGCCTGCGGCGGGGACGGCCCCGGGAGGCCGCCTTCTATCTGGAAAGCCTCACCGCCTCCAACCGGACGGAGAGCGTCCGCGCCTCCGCATCCCGGAAGCTGGCCGTCGTCCGGCTGCAGGCCCGCGATTACGGGGGGGCTCATAAGGCCCTGGCGATCGTTCCCGGTTCGACGGAGCAGGAGCGCGCGGCGATCGAGGCGTATGCGAAGGGGCGCGACAAGAGCCCGGCCGTGGGCGGTCTCCTGGGCCTGATTCCCGGCATGGGCTATGCCTATTCCGGCGAATACGCCAACGCAGGCCGGTCGCTGCTGATGAACGCCCTCTGCATCTGGGGCATCGTGTCGTTCGCCGAGGACGAAGCCTGGGGCGGGGTGGCGGTGGTCGGGTTTGCCGAGATCACGTTCTACACGGGAAGCGTCTACGGGGGCGCCGACGCCGCGATCCGGCATAACCGGGACAGGCTGGAAGCGTCCACCCGCGTCCTGGAGGAGCGGGCGGGATTCCGGCCGGAGGCCGGCATGCTGCCGGCGCTTTCCCTCCGGTTCGCCTTCTGATTCTGCGCTTTCCGCATCGGTTGGGTAAGGTCAGTTCGAAAAGCCGCGTCCCGCGGCGCAGGAGACACGCATGCTTGCCGCGGTTCTGAAAGAGGTCGACCGGCTCGTTCTCGAAGACGTTCCGGATCCCGTGCCCGGTCGGGGCGAGGTGGTCGTGCGGATCCGGAGCTGCGGCTTCTGCGCCACGGATTACAAGGCCATCAAGGGAATCCGCAAAAATGTGGCGTTTCCCGCCATCGTGGGGCACGAGCCGTCCGGCGTGGTGGCCCTGACGGGCCCCGGGGTGACCCAGTTCAAGCCGGGCGACGAGGTGATCTGCCAGCCCTCCGGCTATTGCGGGATCTGTCCCCATTGCCGGGCCGGCAACACCCACTACTGCCAGCATGCCTTCACGACGGGCGGGGACGGGCCGGACGAGGTGTGGCCGGGCGCGTTCGCCGAACTGATGCGCACGACGGAGAGCTGCTGTTTCCTCAAGCCAGCCGGGGTGTCCCACGATGCGGCCTGCCTGACCGAGCCTCTGTCGGGCGCCTGGAAGGGCGTCATCCAGTACAGCGGGATGCAGGTCGGCGAGGACGTGGTGGTGATCGGCACGGGCGGCATCGGGCTGCTGTGCCTGATGGTGGCCCGCGCGGCGGGGGCGGGCCGGCTGGTGGCGGTGGATCCCAGCGCCTATGCCCGCAGCAACGCCCTGGCGCTGGGCGCCACGCACGCGGTCGATTCATCTTCCGGGGACGCGAAGCGGAAGGTCTATGACATCCTGCCCAACGGGCCCGACCTGGTGGTCGAGGCGGCCGGCCCCATCCGGGCCGTGGAGCTGGCCCGCGACCTGCGCCGGCGGGGCACGCGCTGGAATGTGTTCGGCATCACCACGCACGAGACGTTCGAGCTCGACGGCGGGCTGACCCATTTCCTCGAAGGGCGCATGGACGCCAGCTTTGGCACCACGCCGCTGGCCATGCAGAAGGCGATCCGGCTCATGGAGACCGGGCTTGTGGACCCCGGGAAGATCGTGTCGCACCGTTTTCCCCTGTCCCGGATCCACGACGCGGTGGAGCTGATGGGCCAGCCGGGGCGCAACAAGATCGTGATCAACCCGTGAGCGCGGCCCCCTCCGTCATGCGGGCCTGGGTCAACACCGGGCCGGGCCGTCTCGAGGCCCGGGAGCTGCCTGTTCCCGAACCGGGTCCAGGCCAGGTTCGCATCCGCACCGCGGCCTGCGGCGTGTGCGCGACCGACCTGGAGATGATCGCCGGCTGGAAGCGGACCGGGTTTCCGGCCATTCCGGGCCACGAGTGGGCCGGGCGCGTGGACAAGCCGGGGGCCGGTGTTGCGGCCGGGCTGGAGGGGAAGCCGTGCGTGGCGGAGAATGTCCTGGCGGATGGGGGCGAAGTGGGCTTCGAGCATCCCGGCGGCTATGCCCCGTATTTCCTGACCGAGGCCCGCCTCCTGCACGTGCTGCCTCCTGATTTTCCATTGACGGTCGCCGTGCTGATCGAACCGCTGGCGGTGGCGGTCCGCGGGCTGAGCCGGCTGCGGCCGGCGGCCGGGGAGGCTGTTCTTGTGCTGGGCGACGGGCCAATTGGTCTTTTGACGACCCTGCTGCTCGGAAGCGGCGGGGGCGGCCCGGTCACCCTGGTGGGCGGGCGCGAGCCGCGCCTGGCCCTGGCGCGCGCGATGGGCGCGGCGCAGGCGCTGAACTACCACGCCTTTCCGGGGTCGCCCGTGGAGGCGCTGCTCCGGGCGGCGCCGGGCGGGTTTCCGGCCGTGTGCGAGGCGTCGGGCCAGGCCGCGGCCATGGGGTGGGCCCTGCAGCTGGCCGCGCGGGGGGGCCGGATTCTGGTGCTGGGGGATTACGGGGCCGGCCGCGCCGATTTTCCCTGGAACACGCTGCTGCACCGCGAGCTTGCGCTGGTCGGAAGCAACGCCAGCGCCGAGGCCTGGCCGGGGGCCGTGGCGGCGGCGCTGGGCGGGACGGACCGGCTGGAGCGCCTGGTCACGCACCGCCTCCCGGCGGACCGGTTTCCCGAGGCGCTGGAGCTTGCCCGGGCGCGGGGCGCGGGCGCGGTCAAGGTGGTGGTGGAATGGGAGGAAGCCGATGCGAACGGGTGACGACCTGATGAACGAGGTGGCGGCCTGCCGCATGGCGGCGGGCGAAGGCGTATTCTGGTGGCTGGGCCAGCACAGCTTCATCCTCAAGCTGGGCGATGCCGTGATCCTGGCCGATCCCTTTTTGTCCCTATTAAAGGGACGAAACGCGCCGCCTCCGTTCCGGCCGGAGCAGGCGCGCGGCGTGCGGCTGGTGCTGGGGAGCCACGATCACGCCGACCATATCGACCGGCCGGCCTGGCCGGCCCTGTCGGCCGCCTGCCCGGAGGCGGTTTTCGTGGCTCCGGCCCCGGTCGAGGCGGACCTTCGCCGGAAGCTCGGCTGGGAGGGGCCTCGCCTGCGGGGCCTGGCCGACGGGGGTTATATCGAGTCGGCCGGCGTGCGGGTCGACGCGGTGCCGGCCGCCCACGAGAAACTGGAGCGGGACCCGGCCACCGGCGCCTCGCTATCCCTGGGGTTCATCATCCGCGGCAACGGCGTCTGCCTCTATCACGCCGGCGACACCTGCCTTTACGAGGGCATCCAGCCGACGCTGCGGGCGTTCCGGCCGGACGTCGTGTTTTTGCCGATCAACGGGCGCGATGCGAAGCGCCTCCGCTCCGGTTGCATCGGCAACATGACCTACCAGGAGGCGGCCGACCTGGCGGGCGCCCTGGAGCCGGCGCTCACCGTGCCGACCCATTTTGACATGTTCGACGGCAACACCGAGGATCCGCTCCTGTTCACGGATTATATGACGGTCAAGTATCCCGGTTTGAAAACGCTGGTTCCCCGCTACGGTGAACCCGTGGTCGTCCAGGCGAAAGGGGCCTGATGCCGGCGGCATGGAGAAAATGGGTGATCGGGGAATTCAGTCCGCGGCGCCTCCTGCTGTCGCTGGCGGAGATCTACCTGCTGGTCATGATCGGCGGCTACCTGGTGTCCGACCGCCTGATCTTCTGTCCCCAGGAATCCTATTACCTGGTCGACGGGGCCGTTTATTCCCGCATTCCGGTCAACGATCGCGAATCGATCGTGCTGTTCGAGGCGCCCGGGCCGCCGGGTGCGCCGGCCGTCCTGTTCATCCACGGCAATGCCGAGGATGTCGGGGACCTGCGGCCGCTGCTGGAGGATTACGCAGCCCGGGGGTTCCGCGTCTTTTCATTTGATTACCGCGGCTACGGGCTCAGCGACGGCAGGCCCGGTTTCCGCCGGGCGCAGGAGGACACGGAGGCCGTCTACCGGCATCTGGTGGAAGCGAAAGGCGTGGAACCCCGCCGCCTGATCGTCCACGGCCGCTCGGTGGGAGCGGCCTTTGCCGTGCCCCTGGCGGCGGACCACCCGGTCGGGGGGCTGATCGTGCAGAGCGGATTCGTCTCGGCGTTCAGGACGCTTACCCGCCTGCCCCTGTTCCCGCTGGACAAGGGCCGGAACCTCCGGACGATCCGGCGCGTTCGCTGCCCGATCCTGATCGTGCACGGGCTCCGGGATGCGATCATCCCCCCCTGGCACGGGCGGGCGCTGTACGACGCGGCTCCGTCCCCGAAAGAGTTCCTGTGGACGGCGGGCGCCGGCCACGACGACGTGCCGGACGAGGGCGGCGAGGCATACTGGACACGGCTTGTTTCGTTTGCTTCCCTGGTCGACAGGTTCTGGTCGGTTCCCGGCGAGAGTGGAAAAAGCCCCTAACAGCGAAACGAGCGGTGTCATGGACGAACTGGACTATTCGGTTGAAACGCAGATCATCCACAGCGGGTATGACCGGAAAACCTGCTGGGTGCAGACCCGCGGCGGGGTCATTCCGCCGAACACGGCCGTGGTGACGACGCAGAAGCTGCGGATCACGGGCAGCGACATTTTCTACGGGATAAACGAGCTGCGCAGCGACGATTTCGGCCGCACGTGGACGGGGCCGGCCGGGCAGCCGGGCCTCGTGCGGCGCGCCACTGCGGACGGGACCGAGGATTGCCCCTGCGACGGAACGCCCACATGGCATGCGAAAAGCGGCAAGCTGCTGCTGACCGGCCACCTGGCCCAGTACCGGGACGACAACCTGGTGCACGGGAACAGGCCCCGTTCCACCTATTTCAGCGTGTATGACGAAGCCGCCCGCCTGTGGTCCCCCTGGACGATCGTGGCGATGCCGCCGGACGATCCGGCCCATTTCAATTCGGGCGCGGGCTGCGTGCAGCGGTATGACCTGCCGGACGGCGACATCCTGCTGCCGATCTATTTCCGGGCCAAGGACGACACCACCGGCTGCTACAAGGCGTCCGTGATGCGCTGCGGGTTCGACGGGAAGGACGTGACCTTCAAGGCTCGGGGGCCGGACCTGATCTGCCCCGAGCCGCGGGGCTTCTGCGAGCCCTCCCTGGCCTGCTTCAACGGGCGGTTTTTCCTGACCCTGCGAAACGACGTGCGCGGCTATGTGGCGGCGGGGGACGACGGGCTGGCTTTCGGTCCGCCCCGCCCTTGGACGTGGGACGACGGCAGCCAGATCGGCAACTACAACACCCAGCAGCACTGGGTCACGCACAGCGACGGGTTGTTCCTGGTGTACACCCGCCGGGGGGCGAACAACGACCACGTGTTCCGCCACCGCGCGCCGCTTTTCATGGCGCGTGTCGATCCCGAGCGACTCTGCCTGATCCGCTCGACCGAGCGGCCCGTGGTGCCGGAGCGCGGGGCGCGCCTCGGCAATTTCGGCATTTGCACCGCGTCCGCCGGCGAGACCTGGGTGGTGGTCAGCGAGTGGATGCAGACAACCGGGCCGGACAACTACGACTGCACGGTCTGCGAGCGGTACGGCAGCAACAACGCGCTGTTCGTCTCGCGCATCAAGTGGAGCAAACCGAACCGGCTATTTTAAAATGAAAAAAACGCGGTGCGAATCCCTTGCCGAGTCGGATGTCATCAACAGCGCCACTCCGGTTGAGACCCGCCTGCTGGGCGTCCATCCCCGGATGCTGGGATCAGAGGGGGATTTCGATCGCCTGCGCGGACGCCTGGAAACCGAACCGTGGGCCGGCTGGTTCGCGGATCTGCGCCGGGAGGGGGACCGGCTCGCGGCGCTGCCCCTGCCTGACAAGCTGATGGGGCTGCCGCCTGCCGTGTTTGACGTCCGCCAGCTCGGGGAGCACCTGATCCATCTGGCCCTGCTGTACCGCCTGTGCGGCGAGCCGCGCTATCGTACCCGGATCGAGCTTCTCATGCAGCGGCTGGGAGGCGAGCCGGATTGGGGCCACAGCCTGATCTACGGTCACTGGGCGCGCGGCTTCGCGTTTGCGCTCGATTGGTTGTGGCATGACGTTGACGGGGAAACCCGCGGCCGGCATGTGGAGACGCTGTATGCCCGCAGCCGCAGCGTGTTCGATGCCTGGGCGTCGTACCGGTCCGGGGAGCCGTTCGGCTATACCTGGAATATTTCCGCGGTTGTTCTTGGCGGCCTGGCCGCCACCGCCGCCTGCCTTTACGGGGAGCGGCCCGATGTCGCTCCGATCGCCAACCTGTCGTGGGAGAAAATGCACTGCCAGAGCAGGGCGCTCGGCCCCGACGGCGTCTCCCCCGAAGGGCTCATGTATGGCGGCTATTACGCCGCCTACCTGACGATCAGCTTTCTCCTGGCGGAAGCCATGTTCGGCTTTGACTTGTACGAGACCACCCCCTGGCTTTCCCGGCACGCCCGGGCGGTCCATGCGCAAAGCATTCCCCGCGCCTCCTGGAAGGCTGACGACCTCTTTTTCCACCAGGGCGACGCGCACGGCCCCGTTTTCGGATACGAAGCCGTCCTCCGGGTCCTGGCGAGCCGTCTGAAGGATGGGGAGGCCCAGTGGTTTGCGGATGAAATACTCCGCAGTGGCGCCATCGGGGCCGGCCCGTTCTCGTTCCTGTTATACGATCCTGCGGTCAAGCCGACGGCGCCGACCGGCCGGCAGCCCTTTGATTATATGGACGATTTCGGCATCGCCGTGATGCGCGAAAACTGGAGCGGAACCGAATCCGCCTGTTCGGTGAAATGCGGGCCCAATGTCGGCCATCACGCGGCGAAGCGGTTCAGTCATCCCCTCGGCGGCGGCCACATGCAGCCGAACAACGGCGAACTCCAGATTTTTGCGCATGGCGGATGGATCCTGCGCCACCCGGGGTATGTCTACAAAGATACGTCCTACCATAACACCCTGCTGATTGACGGACAGGGCCAGCTGGGCGAACAGTCGGAATGGCTGGAGGATCTGCCGTTCCGCCGGAGCCGCCGGTATCCGTTCATGGTGGGCGCGGAGCACCACGGGGCATGGGACCGCTGCGTTGCCGACATGACGGCGGCGTACCCGGAATCGCATGGGCTGGTTTCCCTGCGCCGGCATGTTGTGTATATCCGGCCCGACGCCTGGGTCATCCTGGACGCCGTCGAGAGCGGGAAACCGGTCGTGTTATCGGCCTTGTTCCATACAGGTTTCCCGGTCGAGCCGTCAGGGGCGGGCGTGTTTTCCGGGCGGGGGGAAAAGGGCGCCTGCCTCATCCGGTTCCAGTCGCCGCTTCCCGTTTCCGCGGTCACGGAGTTGCAGCCCCGGTTCCATTCCGGCGGTCGCCAGGATGGGACGCTGCACCTGCTGAAAGCGACTTCCGGGGCGGCCGCGACCCGGTGCCTGCTGGTGACGGAAATCCGCGCGTTCCCGGCGGGATCAACGGCGCCGGAGGGGTTGCGGATCCTGCTTTCCGCCGGCGGGGAATCGGTGCGCATCCGTGCCGGCGCGGCGCTGCCTGAGCTGGCGATCCATCCCTTCGGCGAGCCCGGTGACGGGGTCAGGCCGGCTCGTTGAGCGAACGGCGGAAGGCCCCGGGCGGCATGTCGAAGTACCGGTTGAACAGCCGGGAGAGGGCGTAGGGCGTTCCCAGTCCGGCCTTGATGGCGATCTCCTTCAGGGGCAGCTTGGTGGTGATGATCAGGTCGCGCGCGTATTCCAGGCGCAGGCGCCGGACGTCCTTCATGGGCGACTGGCCGGTCAGGCGGCGATACGTCCGCACGAAGTAAAACCGGCTGAGCCGCGCCTCTTTCGCGAGCCTGTCGAGCGTCAGGCGTTCGCCGAGGTGACCCCGCACCAGGGATCGGATCTGCTGCGCCAGCTCCGGCTCGGGGCCCTGGTCTTCCCTGAAAAAACGCGCCAGCAGCGCCTGGAAGAGGGCCGCCCTTTCGGTTCGAGCGAGGGGATCCTCCGCAAACTGGTCGGCATAGAGCCAGCGGATCAGCTGGCGCATCCGGCCGCTGTGGTCGTGGCGGCGCAGCAGGGACCGCCCCCGGATGGCGGTGCCCGTCAGCGAGAGGAAAAAGCTTTCGATGGGATCGGCCGGGTCCGATTCCTCCTCGTGCGGCATGCCGGCGGGATAGATCAGGATGTCGCCCGTTCCAATGGCGAACCGGCCATCGGGGCAGCGGAGCGTCATGCGGCCCCGCACCGGCACGATCAGTTCGTGGAAGGCGTGGTGATGGTCGGCGATCCGCCAGCGGGGGCTGGGGTGCAGGTGGCCGATGTGCAGCAGTTGGGCGGGTTTTGTCATAGGCAATAATTGTCAACAAATGGCAAGTCTGGCCATTTACGGCGGCGGCCTGTATTTATAGGATATAGGCTGTTTCCTGATCATCGGGCGGATGTTAGGGCAGTTTGAACCGGCCGTCAATACGGCAATGACGGTCAATTGGAACGGAGGGGTCGCTATGGCCAGGATTGCGATGATCGGCGCGGGAAGTCTGGTGTTCTGCAAAACCCTGATGGCGGATTTCCTCGCCACCCCGGCCCTGGCCGGCAGCGAGTTCCGGCTCATGGCCAAGACCCGGACGCGGCTCGACAAGATGCACGCCTTCGTGGGACGCATGATCCGGGACAACGGGCTGGACGCCACTGTCACGGCGACGACCAACCTGCGGCAGGCGCTGCGCGGGGCGGACTACGTGGTGGTCATGATCCAGGTTGGCGGTGTGGACGTGTTCGAGCTGGATTACAGGATCCCGCTGAAATACGGCGTCGACAACTGCATTGCCGACACCATGGGCCCGGGCGGCATCTTCCGCGCGCTGCGCCACATTCCCGCGCTGCTGACGATCGCCGACGTCATGCGGGAGGAATGTCCGAAGGCCGTGCTGTTCAACTATGCCAACCCGATGGCCATGTGCTGCTGGGCGCTCGGGCGGGTGCCGGGGCTGCAGTTCGTGGGATTGTGCCATGGCGTGCAGACGACCATGGACCTGATCGCCAGCTACACGGGCGTGAAGAAAAGCGAAATCGACTTCACCGCCGCCGGCATCAACCACATGGCCTGGTTTCTGCGGCTGGAGCACCGGGGGCGCGACCTGTATCCGGTGTTGAAGCGGGAGTTCGAGAAGCCGGGCAGCTACGTCAACGAGAAGGTGCGCGGCGAGGTGATGCGCCACTTCGGCTATTTCATGACCGAGAGCACGGGGCACCTGTCCGAATACCTGCCCTATTTCAGGAAAAACAAGAAGGCGCTGGAGGCGTATTGCGATGAGCCCGCCTTCGGCGGCGAGAGCGGGGCCTATTACCGGTACTGCAAGATGATCGCCGGCAAGTTCGCGCGGCTCGATCCGCTGTCGATCGAGTCGACGAAACTGGGCCCCCGCAGCGCGGAATATTGTTCGCACATCATCGAGGGGCTGGAGACGGGCGTTCCGTTCCGTTTCAATGGCAACCTGCGCAACGACGGGCTCATCACCAACCTGCCGCGCGGCTGCTGCGTGGAGGTGCCGGTGTTTGCCGACCGCCAGGGGCTGCAGCCGACGGTGATCGGCGACCTGCCGCCGGCCTGTGCGGCGCTGAACATGACCAACGTGCTGGTCCAGGGGCTGACCGTGGAAGCCAGTTTCACCGGCGATCCGGAGCTGATCATGCAGGCGGCGGCGCTCGATCCGCTGACGGCGGCGGTCTGCACGCTCAAGGAGGTCCGGGAGATGACGGGCGAAATGCTGGAAAAGCAGCGGGCCTACCTGCCGCAGTTCAAGAAACGCCGTCTGCGCGCCGTTCCGGAAATCCGGGTGCCGAAGAAAGTGCTCCGCAAGGAGGTGCCCCTGGATCCGGCGCTGGCCATCGCCAACCGGTTCGGGACACTGGCGAAAGCGTGAACAGAGGGCTGTAGGCTATAGGCTATAGGCTGTAGGCTATAGGCTGTAGGCTGTAGGCTATAGGCTGGTCGCCTGTTAAGGAGAAGAAGATGGACAAGAAAGTCGTTCGAATCGGGTTCGTGGGGGTGGGCGGCATGGGGCAGTGCGCGCACCTGAAAAATTATGTGACCGTTCCGGACTGCGAGGTTGCGGCCCTGGCCGAGATCAAGCCGGACCTGGGCGCCAGGGTGGCTGCGCGTTACGGCGTGCCGAAGGTCTACGCCAGCCACGTGGAGATGATCAAGGCGGAAAAGCTGGACGCCCTTGTGGCCTCCCAGCCGTTCACTCGGCACGGCACGCTGGTGCCCGAGCTGCTCAAGGCGGGCATCCCGGTCTTCACGGAAAAGCCGCTGGCCGGGACGCTTCCGATGGGCGAGAAGATCGCGGCCGCGGTCAAGGAAAGCGGCACCTGGATGATGCTGGGCTACCACAAGCGGAGCGACCCTGCGACCATGCACGCCAAGGCCCAGGTGGACGCGCTCAAGGCGTCCGGCGAACTGGGCCCGCTGCGATACGTGCGGATCCTGATGCCGGCCGGCGACTGGATTGCCGGGGGGTTCAACGACCTGATCCGTACCGAAGGGGCCCCGCCCAAGATGGAATGGGATCCCGCGGATCCCTCCATGGACAAGGCCAGCTACGACCTCTACATCAGCTTTGTGAATTATTACATCCACCAGGTCAATCTGATGCGCCACCTGCTGGGCGAGCCTTACGAGGTGAGTTATGCCGATCCCTCGGGCGTGATGTTCGCGGGCCGGAGCGCGAGCGGCGTGGCCTGCGTTCTGGAGATGACGCCCTACCAGACGACGGTCGACTGGCAGGAGTCCGCGCTGGTCTGCTTCCAGAAGGGGTGGGTCAGGGTGGATCTGCCCGCGCCCCTGGCGAACAACCGGCCCGGCCGGGTGACAATCTTCAAGGACCCCGGCAACGGCGTGGCGCCCGTCACGATCGAGCCCCAGCTGCCCTGGGTGCACGCCATGCGGCAGCAGGCCATGAATTTCGTGGCCGCCGTGCGCGGCGAACGGCCTCCGACCTGCACGGCCGCCGAGGCGCTGGAGGACCTGAAGGTCGCCCGCCAGTATCTGAAGCTCTGGAAGGGCGTATGATGGGGGGAGCCGCGGTCATGACCCCCGGCGAACGGCTGGTGGCCTGCCTGACCGGGAAGCCGGTCGACCGGATTTCGTTTGGCATCAGTTTCGGATGGGCCCCCTGGGGCGCCACGCTGGAGCGGTGGCGGGCGGAAACGGGCAAGCCTGACCTGGACGTGGGGCGGGAAATCGGGGCCGATCCGGGGTTCGCCAATCCCGGCGTTCCATCAGGGCTGTTTCCGGCTTTCGAAGTCAAAGTGCTGGAGGAGAACGAGCGGTTCGTCGTCAGCCGGGATTCCCGCGGCATCACGATGCGGAACCGGCGGGACGGCGCGTCCATCCCCGAGTTCATGGATTACCCCGTCAAGACGCGGGCGGATTGGGACCGGCTCAAGGCCGACCGGCTGCGGTTGGACGATCCGGCGCGATTCAAGGCCGTTGATTGGGAAGCCTTCCGGACGCGGCTGGCAGCGACGGGTGAGGCGGTCCAGGTGGGCACGTTTCCCTACGGCGTCTTCGGAATGCCACGCGACCTGATGGGGGCCGAGGCGCTGCTGGTCGCCTTTTATGACGATCCGGAACTGGTGCGGGACATGATGGAGCATCTGACGGAGCTTTGGATCGGTCTCTGGCGCCGGGTGGCGGCCGAGGTGAAGATCGCGCATATCCACATCTGGGAGGATATGTCCGGTCGGCAGGGATCCCTTATCTCGCCCGCCATGATCGAGTCGTTCATGATGCCGTGTTACGACCGGATAGCCGCGTTTGCGCGGGAGGCGGGGACGCCCCTGCTTTCGGTCGACAGCGATGGCGATTGCGGCGAACTGGTTTCCATCATGACCCGGCATGGCATCAACTTCTTCTTCCCGTTTGAAGTGCAGGCGGGGAATGACATTCTGGAGGTTCGCCGGCAGTATCCCGAGCTGGCGATCCTGGGCGGGTTGGACAAGCGGGCGCTGGCCGCGGGGCGGGAGGCCATTGACCGGGAAGTGCGGCGGGCGGAGCGGATGCTGGAAAAGGGGCGGTATATACCTGCGTGGGATCACTTGATTCCGCCCGATGTGTCCTGGGCGAATTTCGTCTATGCGGCAGCCAGAATCAGGGAATTGTGCTGGAAAGGAGCATCCTTATGCCATTAAAGTGGAAGCGTGTCTGGGTGGCTGACGAGACGTTCGAGTCGGCCGGCGTATTTGACGTGAACGGCGACGGCATACCCGACATCGTGTCGGGCGCCTATTGGTATCAGGGGCCGGATTTCCGCAGGAAGTTCCCGGTCGCGCCCGTGAAGGCTTACGGGGAGTACTATGATGATTTCTCCACGATCGCCCTGGATGTGAACGGCGACGGCAGGCTGGATTTTGTGACCGGCGGATGGTGGGGGAACGCGCTGCGGTGGAGGGAGAACCCGGGCGATCCGAAAAAGGAATGGGCGGAGCATGTCATCGGCGAGACCGGCAACGTGGAGACCACGCGGGCCTGGGACATCGACGGCTGCGGAACGCCCGAAATGGTTCCCAACACGCCGCCGACCCGCGACGTGAAGATATTCAAACTCAGGAAGGATGCGGCGGGGAAGGGCGCCGGGGAGTTTGAGCGAATCACGATCTTCGAATTTCCCGAGGGCCTGAAGCAGGGCCACGGCCTGGGGTGCGGCGATGTGGCGGGAAACGGGCGCAAGGACATTGTCCTGAGCACCGGCTGGCTGGAGTGTCCCGCGGACCCGCTGACGGGCAAGTGGATCTGGCATCCCGATTTCCCGAAGCCGCCTTGGGGCTGGGCTGCCAGTGTGCCGATGCTGGTTGTTGACCTGAACGGCGACGGGAAGAACGAGATCATCACCGGTAACGCCCACGGATACGGGCTGTGGTGGAGCGACTGGACGGGAAGTCCGGAGCAGCGCGCCTGGGTTCATCATCCTATCGATCTCGACAACGCGCAGTACCATGACCTGCAATGGATCGATATCGACGGCGACGGGAAGCCTGAACTGGTCACGGGCAAGCGGCATCGGGCCCACAACGGCAACGAGGCCGGGGAATGGGACGATGTCGGGATCTATTATTTCAAGTGGACAGGCGAGTCGTTTTCAAAGCAGGTGATCGACTATGGGCCCATCGGGGAAGGGAAGGGGTGCGGGATTCACTTCGCGCTGGCCGACCTTCGCGGCACGGGAAGGCTTGACCTGGTCGCGCCCGGCAAGGACGGGCTTTATGTTTACTACAACGAAGGGTTGTAAGGTCGCCACAAGAAAACGAAAAAGGCTTCCCCACCCGGGAAGCCTTTTTCGCTGGCGATATGGACGTGCTTTCAGGGAAGGAAATGGATGTCCCTGGAGGCCTCGACCGGACACATCACCGGGGTTCCGAATGTATCAGGGACCTGGATCGTGATATCGCCCTCGGGGCATTTCGGGAGCGCGTTGCCCTTGATGTAGGACGTGATCTCGGCTTTGCCATCGTCGGGAATCTCCATTCCCAAGGCGACTTCGTGCGACAGCGACCATTGCTCCAACGCGTCGCGCACCATGCGCTGTCCGTTGAGGCAGGCATTCTTCCTGGACTCTAGGCGGACCTTGATGAAAGCCGGAATCCCGATTGTTGCCAGCAGTCCGATGATGGCCACAACGATCATTATTTCGAGCAGGGTAAAGCCTTTGTTTTTCATAATCCCTCTCTTTACGTTTTTACGCACACAACTACTATGACATAAATTCGTACACACAGCTACCATAATTATAGCACGAGAGTCAACTAGGAGAAACAGGTAAAACAAAGGTTCAAAATGAGCAGGGTTCGGGGCATGGCGAGCAGGATCAAATCAGATTGACGAGTGAACGCGAGATTGGTGCAGGTAATGAAGCGTGCTGGATGAGAAATAAAAAGGGCTTCCAAGTTTCCCTGGAAGCCCTTCGGAGTCATCGGTATAACCGATTACAGACTGTGGCCCGAGCCCGAAACGGGGCACGTGACGGCGTCGCCGACGTTGGCGGGAAGAGCGAACACCACATGACCCTCGGGGCAGTACGGCAGGCCGGACTTGAGGTAGGAAATGACGTTCGTCACGCCCGCGCCCGTGATCGCGCCGTCTTCGGCGATGTTGTTCGCCATGGCCCACTGCTCGATGGCATCACGAACCAGACGCTGGGAGTTCTGGCAGGTGCTCTTGCGGGATTCGGAACGAATCTTCGAGAACGAAGGAATCGCAATCGCCGCCAACAGTCCGATGATGGCCACCACAATCATGATCTCGACCAGTGTGAAACCGCGCTTCTTCATATCACTTCTCCTGCTACTGTTTGGTTTTGGGCGATTGCCCGTTTGGTGCTTACAGATAGATAATAAGCACTCGCTGTGCCAACTGTCGGATATGCATGAAAGGAGTCCAAATGGCAATAAAAGGCAAGGATATATTGTCAAAAGTGATAAACATAAGTTTTATTATACAATAAAATTGACTTCGACTTTCGATGTAAGCTTAATGATTGCAACAGCTTGCTCATTTTAATCATTTATCAGAAACGATAATGCGCTTTCTAATCTAATTCTGGTAGTGTTTCCAATATGCAAAAATGATAATCAATAATTAGAATGAGAGAATTACTGGGGTTCTGGAAGCTTGCGATAAAGGGTGGCCAGGCTGATCTTTAATTCCTTGGCGGCTTTCTCTTTATCGCCCGAGGTTTGGGAGAGTACATACTGAAGGTATTCCTTTTCCTTTTCTCGCAGGAAGGCCTTGAGTGATTTACCCCTAAATTGGGTGAGGGCGATGGATGCGGTGGTGTGGGCGGGGCCGACGGGGGTGGAGGTGACGATTCGGGAGGGGAGCAGTTCGGCGGTGATCCTGTTATCGAGAGAGAACGTCAATGCATGTTTGATGGCGTTCTCGAGTTCGCGGACGTTGCCCGGCCAGGAATAGCGTTCGAGGATCTGGCGTGCTTCAGGGGTGATGACGGGGATATTGGCCGGATCGGGGCATTCACGCTGGAGGACGTGATGGACCAGTGGCAGGATGTCCTCGACCCGTTCCTTCAGCGGTTTGATGGTGATATTGATGACGCTGAGCCGGTAGTAAAGATCCTCCCGGAAGAGGTTTTTCGAGATCAACTCCTCCAGGGGAACGTTTGTTGCGGCAAGAACGCGGACATCGGTGGAGATGTTTTCGTTGCCGCCGACCCGCCGGACTTCTTTTTCCTGCAGAACGCGAAGGAATTTAGCCTGGAGGTTGATGGGCATAGAGCCGATTTCGTCCAGGAAGATGGTTCCGCCGTTTGCGGCTTCAAATAGGCCTTCCTTGTTGGACGCCGCGCCGGTGAAGGCGCCCTTGACGTAGCCGAACATCTCGGACTCCAGCAGCGTTTCGGGGAGGGCTGCGCAGTTGACGGCCAGGAATTTCTTGTCCTTCCGCCGGCTGTAGGCGTGGATGGCCTTGGCGACCAGTTCCTTGCCGGTTCCGCTTTCACCCGTGACCAGGACGGTCGTATCCGTGGGCGCCACCCGTTCGATCATCTCGCAGACGCGGCGCATGGGCTCGCTTTCGGAGACGATATTCTCAAACTTGTATTTGGCGCCAAGCTGGCTCTTCAGATCCACGTTCTCTTCCATCGTCCTGTGGTAATCCAGGGCCCGCTGGACCGTGATGAGGAGTTCGTCGACCTTGAACGGCTTGGTTACATAGTCGAAAGCGCCCATTTTAAGGGCTTCCACGGCCGTGTCGACCGACCCGAACGCCGTCATGATCAGGACCGCCATCGTGGGTTTCTGCTCATGGGCCAGTTTGAGAAGGTCCATGCCGTTGATCGGACTCATCCGGATGTCCGTGATCATCAGGTCAAACGTTTCCGCCGTCATCAATTCCGCCGCCTTGGAAGGATTGTTCATGGGGGAAACATCATAACCCTCAGCCTTCAGGAGCGTGCTGAGAACGCTGAGAATGCTGGGTTCGTCGTCGACCAGGAGTATTCGAGCCATAGACACTTCCTTCAATTTGACAAGTTCTTACGTTAGCGGAAAAACTTGTCAAAGTAAAGAAAGAAATTCTCAATTTCGCAATATTGGCTGAAAAAAGCGTGCCAAAAGACAGGGTTTTTCTTTTTTTACATTTTTATGACTTCGGCCATCTTGAAAATCGGGAGGAACATGCATACGACGATACTGCCGACCATGACGCCGAGGAATACCATTAGGAAGGGTTCGATGAGGGAGGTCAGTCCCGCGATCATGGTTTGGACCTCGTCCTCGTAAAAGTCGGCGATGCTGTCCATCATTTCGTCCACTTTGCCCGTTTTCTCGCCGGCAGCCAGCATGCGGATGAGCATTTTGGGGATTTGGGGCGTGTCCTGGAGTCCCGCGGAGAGGGGTTCGCCCCGTTCCACGCAATCGCGACCTCTTAGGATGGCGTTTTCGATCACCTTGTTGCCGGTAGCCGCAGAGACGATGCTCAATGCGTCCATGATGGGGACGCCGCTTTTGACCAACTGGGAGAGGATCCGGGCGAATCGCGCCACGCTGACTTTCAGCGCCAGGGGACCGAAAACCGGGAGTTTCAGGGTCAGGCTGTCGACGAAAAGCTTGCCGACGGGCGTTGTTTTCCACTTGTTGAAGACAAAGCCCAGGACGAACAGGAGGGGAATAATGTAGGGGGCCCCCTTGCGGAAGCCGTTGCTGAGATTGACCAGGAACTGGGTGGGGGCGGGCAGTTTGGCGTCGAAGTCCGCGAACATGCCGGCGAAGACGGGGACGATGAAGGTGATCAGGCCCGCGGTGATGAGCAGGGCGATGGCGAGCACGATGACCGGGTAGGTCATGGCCGACTTGACTTTCCGCTTCAGCTTGGCGCTTTCCTCGATGAGGGTGGCCAGGCGTGCGACAGTTTCCGCCAGGGTGCCGCTGGCTTCGCCGCCCTTCATCATATTGATATAAAGATCGTCGAAAACGGAGGGGTATTTGGCCATCGATTCCGACAGGGCCAGACCCCCTTCGATGCCCTCCCGCACGTCGCCGATCAGCCCTTTGAAGCTGAGATTGGAAGCCTGTTCCTCCAGCGTTTCGAGGCAGTTGACGATGGGCATGCCGGCCGTCAGCATGGCGGCCAGCTGGCGGGAGAAGCTGGGCAGGTCGCGGTCCACGATCTTGGAGGCGCCGGCGACGCGGCCCCGGGCCCGGGCCCGCTTCACCCGGTCTTCAGCCGGGGAGTCCGCGCGCTTCTGGTATTGGCTTGGGCGGGTCAGGCTGTCCGTCTGGGCAGCGGCAATTTGCGATTTCAGCAGGGGGCTCATGGGAATTCCTTATTCTCCGCCGGTCACTTCCAGGGCGGCTTGCAACGAGGTCAGGCCGGCTTTCACTTTTGAAAGGCCGACGGTCTTGAGCGTGAGCATGCCGCATTTCTCCACTGCGGCATCGCGGATTTCGCCGCTGGTGGCGCCGCGGAGGATCAGGGGGCGGATGATATCGTCAACCGACAGCACCTCCATGATGGCGCCGCGGCCCTTGTAACCCTTGGTGCACTTGGGGCAGCCCTGGGCTTCGAAAATCTCGGTTCCTCCGAAGAAGTCCGGCGGGATGCGGTTCGCCTCGAAGACGACGGGGTCGAGCGCCGCCGGCCGCTTGCAGGCGGGACACAGTTTCCGGTACAGCCGCTGGGCCTGGGCCAGGATCAGGGAGGAGGCCAGGAGGAACGGCTGGATGCCCATGTCCATAAGCCGGGTCACGGCCCCCGAGGCGTCGTTCGTGTGCAGTGTGCTCAGAACGAGATGGCCCGTCAGGGCAGCCTTGACGGCGATTTCCGCCGTCTCGGCATCGCGGATTTCGCCCACCAGCACGATGTCCGGATCCTGGCGCAGGACCGACCGCAGCGCGCCGGCGAAGGTGAGCCCCACGTCCGTGTTGATCTGGACCTGGTTGATGCCGTCCAACTGGTATTCCACGGGATCTTCGCACGTGATGATGTTCACGTCCGGCTGGTTCATCTCCTGGAGGCATGAGTACAGGGTGGTCGTCTTGCCGCTGCCGGTCGGGCCCGTCACCAGGATGATGCCGTGGGGCTGGTTGATCGCGTAGCTCATCCCCTTGAACGCCTGCTCGTCCAGCCCCAGGGAGCTCAGGTTTGGCATCAGCGATGATTTGTCCAGCACGCGCATCACGACCTTCTCGCCGTGCACCGTGGGCAGGACGCTGACGCGCATATCCACTTCCTTGCCCAGCGCCTTGATCTTGAAGCGGCCATCCTGCGGAAGCCGCCGCTCGGCGATGTTGAGGCTGGACATGATCTTGATGCGCGAGATGATGGCAGGCTGGTAGCTCTTCGGCGGGCTCGGCCGCTCGGTCATGCTGCCGTCGATGCGGTAGCGCAGTCGCAGCGACCGCTCCATCGGCTCGATATGGATGTCGCTCGCCCGCGTCCGCAGCGCTTCCACCAGGATCATGTTCACCATGCGGATCACGGGCGCGCCGCCCGCGCTCTCCAGCATCTCTTCCAGGCTGACGTCGTCCTGCTTCTCCTGGCCCACTTCGACGTCGTTGTCGCCCACCTTCGACATCACTTCTTCCAGCCCGATGTTGCTCTTCGGCTGGTTGAGCTTGGCCAGAAGGTCCTGGATCTCCTGCTCGCCCGCCACCAGGGGCGTGATGTCCAGCCCCATCACGTCGTGCAGCTCCTCCACGGCCACGATATCGAACGGATCGCCCAGCGCCAGCGTCAGGTTCTTTCCCGTCCGGGTCACCGGGATCACCAGGTGCTGGGACATGAAATCCTTCGGCATTGAATCCAGCAGTTCGTTGTCGGGCGTGAACCGGGCCAGCCGGATGGGGCGCATGTTCAGATATTCCGCGATCGCCAGCGTCATCAGGGGGCCGGAGATGAGCTTCTGGTCGATCAGGAACTTCTCAAGGCGGAAACCCTTGGAGGCCGCATCCTTCTCCGCCTTTTCCAACGCCTCGGGCGTGATGGCGCGCAGGCGAAGCAAAATGTTGGTCAATCGTGATCCGCTGGGCATAGGCCTCTTTCCCGTGTTGTGAAATTATGAAGCAGATGTCGTGCCAAACGCGAGCGGACCCTTCGTTTATCTCAGCGACCGGCCGCTTTCAAAAAATCGTGATAGCGTTGGAACGCCTCCTCGTAGGGTGCGGCCCGAGCGGGGTCCGGCTCGAACCGCGCGCCGGGCCGGAAGAGGGCTTCCACGCTGGAGGCGAGGCTTCCGAATTCGCCCGATCCGCAGGCCGCCAGCATGGCTGCGCCCAGAGTGGCAGCTTCCGTCACGAGCGGCCGCCTCACCGGAAGGCCCGTCACGTCCGCCTGCATCTGGAGCCAGAAATCGCTCTTGGCGGCCCCCCCGATGGAGCGGAGCTCCTCGAGCGCATACCCGCTCCCGCGGATGTGGGCCACGTTGTCGCGCAGCGCGAAGGCCAGCGATTCGAGCAGCGCCCGGAAAAGGTCCCCCCGCGTGTGGTGCAGGCCCAGGCCCGCGAACAAGCCCCGGACCCTGCCGTCTGGCGCCGGGGAGACCATCCCGTCGAAGTGCGGGCACGCCGTCACGCCCCGGCTGCCGGGCGGCGATTCGGCCGCCTCGGCGTCCAGCCGCCGCATGTCCGCCTCCGGCGCCAGGACCCGCTGGAACCACTCCAGCGCCACGCCGGCTGTCTTGGAATACGCCAGCACGAAAAAAAGGCCCGGAATCGGAAAGTCGCCTCCCCACAATCCGGCCGGCAGGCCGGCGGGCCGGTTTCGAGTCAGGGTGACCAGCGCCAGGCAGGTGCCGGTGGCCACCGACAGCAGCCCGGGCCGGAAGAGCCCGGCGCCCATGGCGCCCGCATACTGGTCGTTCGCGCCCGCCGCCACCAGGGTTCCGGGCGCCAGCCCCCAGTCCGCAGCGGCTGCCGCGGAGACCGCGCCCGCCGCCTCCCCCGACAGCAGAATGTCGGCCAGGCTTTCGCGCGCCAGGCCCGCCGCCTCCAGGGCGGGGCCATGGTACGACGTCCCGCCCAGGGTCAGGCCCGTGGAGGCCGCCGTTTGCGGATCCGTCACCGCCCGCCCCGTCAGGCGATAGGTGATGTAATCCGGCAGCAGCAGATGCCGCTTCACCCCCGCCATGGCCCGCGGCTCGTTCTCCCGGAGCCAGCGGATCTTGGGTGCGGTGGCGATCGCCTCCATGCCGGGGTGGGGGCCCCCCGCTTTCGCGGCCAGTTCCCGCGTCAGCGCCAGCGCCTGAGCCCCGGCCCTGCTGTCATACCATAAGATGGCGGGATGCAGCGGCCGGTCCGCCCCGTCCAGGGACACAAACGTCTGCCCCTGGGAGACAACGGACAGGGCCCGGATGGGCACACCCGCCGCCGCCACGGCCTCTCGGACCGCCTCCCGGACCCCGGTTTCAATCAGGGCAATGGGAATGTCCGCCCTGCCCGCCCCGTCCGTCCGGGGCGTGTAAGCGCGTTTCGCGGCCGCCAGCAGCCGCCCGTTGCCGTCGAAAACACCGGTCTTCGCGCCGGTGCCCCCGATGTCAATGCCTAGATATGCCGACTTCATGCTTGTACAATGATGGCGCGGGACGCGTCGGAATTCAATGACGAATTGGCCAAAAAGATATGGCTTACACCCGAAGTATTTGATATGTTGTTCAGGATGGGATGGAGGCCCGATCGCCGGGCCTGCTCTCAACACGAAGGGAAGGGTTATGTCTTCCGAATCGGATAATATCCTCGTCGAGTCGAATCTCCTCGATTTCAAGCGCATCATGCGCGGCCTGTCGTCTCCCAAGGAGTCGGGCGAGTACAAGTCGGCCGTCATGGCCGTCACCCGGATTTTCGGTCCCTCCACGATCTCGCTGCTCCTCTGCTTCGGCGTGCTCGGCGCCCTGTTCACGCTCGTGGCGCGCAAAACCATCACGCAGTCGCGCGCGGTGGAAGTCACCGTCATGGAAGCGGAAACGGTCAAGCTGGAGGACATCAAGGATCTCATGAAGGAGATCGAGATCCAGCCGCTCGAACCGCCACCCCTCGACAACATGAACAACTTCAACGACGTGCCGATCGAGGCGCCGCCCGTCGACGCCCCGATCGTGAGCGAAACCGCCGTGGACCTGACTGCGCCCGTTCCGCTGCTGACCAAGAGCCCGCTGATCATCAAGAACCTCTACGGAAACCGCATGTCCTCCGCCGCCCGGCAGGGCGCGATGCGCGCCTACAAGGGAACCGGCCGCGGCGAGGACGCCGTGCTGCGCGCCCTGCGCTGGCTGAAAAAGAAACAGGATGCCGACGGCTCCTGGAAGACCGCCAGCGACGTGGACCACATCGCCATGTCGGGCCTGGCGCTGCTGACCTTCCTGGCCCACGGCGAGACGCCGCAGTCCGAGGAGTTCGGCCAGACCGTCGAGAAGGCCATCCGCTTCCTGATCGCCCACCAGGCCAAGGACGCCAAGGGCAAGTTCAGCCAGAACTCCTACACCCACGCCATCTGCACCTACGCCATTTCCGAGGCCTACGCCCTGACCAAGATCATGGCGGTCAAGGATGCCATGGAGAAATCCGTGGCGTTCCTCATCGACGGCCAGCAGCCGGAAGGCGGCTTCGATTACGGCTATGCCAAGGGCAAGCGCTTCGACACCTCCGTGGCCGGCTGGAACGTCCAGGCCCTGAAGGCCGCCACGATGGCCGGCTCGACCCACACCAACCTGGCGGACGCGGTCAACCGCTCCATCATGTTCCTTAAGACCCAGGCCTACGCCCAGAACGGGTCCGGCTTCGTCTATTCCGGCGAGCCCGGCAAGCCCACCCCCACCGGCGGGCGCTGGACCATGACCGCGGTCGGCACGCTCTGCCTGCAATTGCTGGGTCATGCCAAGGATGCTGAAACCCGGCAGGGCGTCACCTTGCTGGAAGGACAGACCTGCGTCTGGCCGGCCAACACCAACACCAAGGCCACGGTCTACGGCTGGTACTATGTCACGCAGGCCAAGTTCCAGGCCAGCGAGGCCACCTGGAACGCCTGGAACGGCATCTTCAACAAACAGTTCGTTGACGCCCAGATCAAGGAAGACGACGGCTGCGGCTACTGGCCGACCGGCGATCACGGCGGCGCGGTCTACACCACCACGCTCGCCACGCTGAGCCTGGAGGTCTATTACCGCTACCTGCCGACCTACAAGAAGGCCGAGGAGACGGAGACGGTGACCGCCACGGCCACGGACGACGTCAAAATCGAAATCCTATAGCGGCCGCGCCTGCTCCTTAAGCCATCGCTCCACCACCGGCACGTCGGCCGGCGACCATTCCAGCGCTTTCAGCCCGGCCGGATCGAACCAGCCGCTTTCGGCATGTTCGCCGGCGGTCGGCTCGCCTTTCACCCGGCTGCACAGCACCGGGATCAGCTCCAGGCTGAACCCCGGTTCGTCGTGGCGGACCGCGTCCCACTCCCCGTCGGCCCGGACGTCCACTCCCAGCTCTTCCTTCAATTCGCGCTCCAGGCAGGCGGAGGGCGTTTCGCCCGGCTCCAGCTTCCCGCCAGGCAGCTCCCAAAGCCCGCCGTTGCGCCCCCCAGGTCCCCGGCGGGCGGCGAAAAGGCGCCCGTTTTCGGCCATCACGGCGCAGGCCACGCGAAGCCGCCGGGTCATGGCAGGTAGACGCCTTTCTTGAGCTTCCGCGGCAGGTATTCCTCAAGCACGTAGTTCAGCCCGTGCTTGGCAAAGGCCTGCTGCTCGATGCGGACCCCCATCTTGATCATCAGGTTCAGCGCGTCCTGCCATTCCTTGTGGTGGCGGATGAACGGGTCGTTCTTCAGCGCGTCCTTGGCCCGCTTGATGTCCACCTCCTCCAGCGGATGGGTGGCGTCCTCCAGGTGGAATTCCTTGATGTCCCACGGCGTCACGCCCAGGTAGTGCGCCTGGGGCACGCAGAAGAAGCTGTTGATGTGCGCCGCCTGCCCCGAGCCCACCTTCAGGGTCCGGTAAATGTTGCAGTAGCCGTAGGGGTCCCCGTCGGTAAAGACCAGGACCGGCAGCTTCCGGTCGTCCGCCAGCCGGCGGATGAACCGGCGGCAGGCGCGGGTGGGCACGCCGCTCATCGAGATCAAAATGCACTTGGCCTTTTCGTAATAGCGGTGGTGGACCAGGCGCTGGAACAGGGACGCCGTCTCGATCACCAGGATGAAGGCGGCCTTGCTTTCGAATTTGAGATGCTCCACGCGGGACGGGATGCTCCAGGCGCCCGACCCCAGGCGGGCGCAGTCGATCCGGATCGGCGTGCCCCGCACCGGGTCCTGGTCGATCACGACCAGCGGCCCCGTCACGTCGCCCCCGCGCTCCTCGGGGATGTAGCCCAGCAGCTCCCGGTTCACGCCCAGCATGGCCTCGATGTCGTCGAGCAGGGCGTCGCTCTCGGGCTGCTCGTCGAACCGGCACTCCCCCCAGCTCTTGCTGTTGTAGTAAACCTCGCGCTTGCCGGCGATGTCATTCTTGTCCAGCAGGTCAGCCTTGGTCGTGGCCAGGAGCCGGACCGACTGGGCGAAGGTCTTGACCGTGTTGGTGCTCAGGGTGCGCACCGCGGTCTTGCCCAGCATCTCGAAAAAGCCCGTTTTCGGGTCGTAGCGCACGTTGGCGAGCGATCGGACCGGAAAAGCCATTTCGGGCTTTTTCCGCTTTTTGATGTCCTGCCGGATCTCGTCCCCGATCTCGCGGATGCGGACCGAGGCCTCCTCGCGGGTGGAGGGCGTGGGCTTGGGCTTGGGGCGGCGGGCGGCCATGGGCGTTCCTCGTTTCAGGTCTCGGCGCGGGCGCGTTCAAGCATGTCGCGGAGGCGGTCGCGCAGCGCCGTCTCCTCGGTTTCGGTCAGCCCCAGGATCTGGCGCAAGCCGAGCGCCAGGTGGGGCAGGTAAAGCTCGATGTACCGCTGCTTGCGGGCCGCCTCGTCCTCCCGGTGGCGCCGGCCCAGGTGGACCGACAGCAGTCGCCCCAGCTCCTGGAGCGCAAAGGTCATCTCGCGGATGATCTCGGGATAGTGGGCCACCGCGTCCTTGCTTTCGCTGGTGAAGGGGACCCAGACGCTGGCCATGTGGATCAGCAGCACGACCGGGCCGACCGGCAGCGACCCCTTGGGCTGGGCCAGGCCGTAGGCCTTCCAGTTCACCGCCAGCGCCGCCTTCGTCATGGCGCAGCCGCCGGCCATGTGGAGCAGGGGCACCCGGTTCGCGAAGCGCAGCACCTGCACGGGCTCGTCGGAGCCGCCGTCCCCGCCCACGTCCCCTTTTTCGAGATAGGCCAGGGCCGCCTCGATCTGGAAGGGGTTGCCGCGGTAGACGGCGGGGGGGCGGCTCACGGCCGCGTAGAAGGCGTCCGGCACCTCCTTGCGCAGCCCCGCCACCATCAGCTCCTCCCCGATGGGGGAGAGGCAGTCGACCTGCGGCCGCATCAGCCGGGCCGCGTTGAGGGCCTTGAAGAGCGCCTCGCTCTCGTGGTGCGCGATCTGGCTTGGCTTCGCCAGCGGATCCAGCCCAGCCTGCCGGCAGATGGCGTCGGCGTTCGAGGGGCTGACGCGCGAGAAATCGGCCGCCAGGGCGGACTTCACGGAGCGGGCCGTGGAGGCCTTGAGCATCTGCATCAGCATGCCGAGCTCGACGCCGTGCGGGTGCGGCTTGATCTCGAGCGGGGCCTTCGGCAGCAGCTCCGTGGCGCGGGCGTAGGTGGTCCAGCCCCCCGCGGGGTCCGCGGGCGCGGCCGCGACGGGCGCCGCCCCTTCCTTCGGCAGCAGCGTGACGCGGAAGTGGAGGCGGAGGTGGGGGTTGACGATGGCGCACTGCTTCAGGTATTCGTCCACCGAGAGCCGGCCGCGGACGTAGGACGCTTCCATGTCGATCGAGACGCAGGTGCCGTGGCGGCTTTCGACGGGGGCGCCGTCCTCCCCGGGGAACGCCGGGTGCCAGGGGGTTTCGTGGTCCTTCAGGATGGCGGGCGTGTTCTTGCGGGTGTCGATCTGCACCTCGAGGTGGTGGGCGGCCTTGCCCTCCACGCGGGAGTCGATGCGGGTGGCGCTCCCCGTCGTCAGCTGGCCGTACATGCCGGCCGCGCTGATGCCGATGCCCTGCTGGCCCCGGGACATGCGCAGGCGGTGGAACTTGGAGCCGTAGAGGAGCTTGGCGAAGATGCGCGGGATCTGGGCCCGCACGATGCCGGGGCCGTTGTCCGTCACCGACACGCGGAACCGGTTCTCGGCCAGCTCGGCGATGTCCACCGCCATCTCGGGCAGGATGCCGGCCTCCTCGCAGGCGTCCAGCCCGTTGTCGACCGCCTCCTTGACCGTGGTCAGCAGCGCGCGGCGGGGATTGTCGAACCCCAGCAGGTGCCGGTTCTTCAGGAAGAACTCGGAGACGGCGATGTCGCGCTGCCGGGCGGCCATGGTGACCGCGGTTTCCGTGGAAGGCGCTCGTTTTTTCATGGGGGGATCAGGACGGCTGGCTGAGTTCGCGGCTGCGGCGGGCCGCCGCGGCCACCGTGGCGCGGATGACCGCCGCGAAATCGGACTGGTCCAGCACCGCCAGCCCTTCGGCCGTGGTGCCCTTGGCGGAGGTGACGTTCGCGATCAGCTGCTCCGGGGTGAGGGTCGTGTTCCGGAGCAGGGCGGCCGTGCCGGCCATCGTCTGCACGGCCAGCGCTTCGGCGTCGTCCGCCGACAGCCCCTCCGCCTTCGCCCCCTCGACCAGGTGGATCAGGAAGCGGGCGAAGAACGCGGGCCCGGATCCGCTCAGGGCCGTGACGGCGTCGAACTGCGCCTCGGGCAGCGTGTGCGCCGCGCCGCAGGAACCCAGCAGCCGCATCGCCGTATCGGCGTCTTCCTCGGTGGCCTTGGCCCCGAGGGTGAAGACGTTCATGCCTTCCCCGACCAGGCAGCAGACGTTGGGCATCACGCGGATGACCCGCGCCAGGCGCAGGCGCGCCTCGATGGTTGCCAGCTTCTTGCCGGCCGCGATGGAGATGACGAGGTGCCGGTCGGTGATCGTGCCGGCCAGCTCGCGCAGCACGTCCTCCAGCTGCTGCGGCTTGACGCACAGGAAGACGACGTCCGCCCAGTCGGCGGCGGCGACGTTGGAGGGCGCGGCCTGGATCTTGAGCTCGGCCGCCAGGGCCGCGGGGCGCGAGGCGTCCGCGTCGCTGGCCATGACCTCGAAGGGCGCCACGATCTCCGTTCCGAGCAGCGAGCGGAGGATGGCCTCCGCCATTTTACCCGCGCCGATGAAGGCCACGTTCATGTCAGGCTCCCCGTCCGGATTCCTTGGCCAGGGCGTTGCCGATCACGTCGCGCTGGATCTGGTTCGTGCCCTCGTAGATCTGGGTGATCTTGGCGTCGCGCATCATCTTCTCGACCGGGTACTCCTTCATGTAGCCGTAGCCGCCGAGCACCTGGACCGCGTCCGTGGTCACCTTCATGGCCGTGTCGGAGGCGAAGAGCTTGCACATGGCCGACACCTTGCTGATGTCCTTGGCCCCGCTGTCGACCGTGCGGGCGACGGCGTAGACGAGGGCGCGGGCCGCCTCGGTCTGCGTGGCCATGTCGGCCAGCATGAACGAGACGCCCTGGAACGAGCCGATGGGCTTGCCGAACTGCCGGCGCTGCTTGCTGTAGGCCACCGCCACGTCCAGCGCGCCGGCCGCGATGCCGAGGGCCTGCGCCGCCACGCCGGGGCGGGACTGGTCGAGCGTCTTCATGGCCACGATGAAGCCCATGCCCTCGCGGGCCAGGAGCTGGGACTGGTGGATGCGGCAGTCCTGGAAGATCAGCTCGCGGGTCGCCGAGGCCCGGATGCCCATCTTGTTTTCCTTCTTGCCGAACTCGAAGCCGGGCGTGCCCTTTTCAACGATGAAGGCCGAGGCGCCGCGGGGCCCCTTTTCCTTGTTGGTCATGGCGATGACGGTGTAGACCTCCGCCTCGCCGCCGTTGGTGATCCACTGCTTCGTGCCGTTGAGAATGTAGTACTCGCCGTCCTTGCGGGCGGTCGTCTTCATGGCCGCGGCGTCGCTGCCCGCCTCGGGCTCGGTCAGGGCGAAGGCCGCGATCGTGCCGCCCGCGATCTTGGTCAGGTACTTCTGCTTCTGCTCCTCGGTGCCGAAGAGGATGATGGGGAAGGTGCCCAGCGCCGTGGCGGCAAGGCCCAGGGCGATGCCGCTGCAGGTCTTGGAAAGCGTTTCGGTGGCGATGGCCAGATCCATCACGCCGCCGCCCATGCCGCCGTATTTTTCCTCGATGAACAGGCCGAAGAGACCGGTTTCCGCGAAGACCTGCATGATCTCCTTGGGGAATTCGCCGGTCTCGTCGAAGTGCTCGCGAACCGGCTTGATCTTTTCCTCGCCGATCTGGGCGCAGATGTCCCGGATGTTCGTCTGAAGTTCGGTGAGCTGATAGTCCATGTCATTCTCCGGTTGGGTCGGCCGTTGCACGCAAATGGGTTTAAATGTAAGGGGAGCAAGCCATTGCGGCAAGCAAAAAACAGGCAAAAAAGGGGTGAAAGATAACGTGAAACGGAGGGCGAGGCCTATGCCGGGATGCCTTTGATGAGGTCGAGCAGGGCGTCCGCCAGGCGGTCGCCCGCTTCGGGCTCCATCCGGCTCGACAGGCACCAGGTGCTTTCGTGGCCGCCGATCCGGTCGAAGGCTTCCTTGTGGGGAATGTAGCCCAGCCACCCGTTGGCCAGCGAAACCACGAAGGTCTCCGCCGCCGCGCTTTGCTCCTTGATCCGCAGGGCGTGCTGGGAGAAATACTCGGCCGGCACGGCGCCGAAAACCGTCCGCCCTATCTTGAGCGCCTGGAGCTCGGCCTCCTCGTGGGCGCTCCCGGCGTGAAGTTCCTTCAGTTTCGCCAGCGACCACGCATACCAGCCGTTTTGGATCAGGCCGGGGAAGACGTTGAACGGGGCCAGGTTGTGCAGGTTGCGCTCAAGGCCGTCGATCTCCCGGTAACGGATGGCCACGCGGCAGGATGCGGCCGCGAGCGTTTCGCGCCCGGAATAGGAGAGGGTTTGCACGATCCGCTTGACGTCGTCGGCCAGGACGGACCCGATTTTCTCCTTGGTGTCTTCATGGCCGGGATCGGCGTAGTTCTTGTGGATCACGTTCCCGCACGCGCCGTTGAGAAAGACGCAGACGACATCGCGGCCATACGCCTCCTTGAGCCGGTCGCACAGCACGCCCGGAAAGCCGGCGGAAAGGCTTCCCATCAGGTGCACGGCATGGCAGGCGAAGTTGACCAGCAGGCCGATGATGTTCCGGCTTCCGTCCCGGACGCATAGCACGCCGACCTCGGGGTCCACGATCCCTTCCCCCGCGAGGACATCGCGGTCCACGATCGCGCGCGAGGGCTGCGAAATCACCGAGCCGTTCTTCAGGAGGAAGCGGCGGTTGAAGGACACCCGGCTTTCGAAACAGGTTCCTGTCCCGATTTCGACTGGCACCAGCCCCCGGTAGGCCGCGATGACGGCCTCCGCGCCCCGCTCGACCATGTCGGCAAGATAGGCTTCGTCCTTTTTCGACCAGGGCCGGTCCACGACGGCGGGGCAGGCGTGGTTGTGGGTCGCGCACACCATGAGGCAGTCGGCGGGAATCGGGCACGCCCGGCTCACCCGCTCGCGGATCCGCTCCACATACTCGCGCTCGACGATGACGACGTCGAGGGAAAGGAAGGCGATCACGGTCGCGTCGTCACGGAATACGGCCGCATGCGCGAAGAGGGGATCGAGAAGGGCGTCGGCGGACGACCAGTAGGTCCGGGCCGGAAAGGACCGGGGACTGATATCCGCTTCATGAAAACCGGCCTGCAAGGTCATGGTGTCTTCCGGGTGTGTGAAGGTTTACGGCATTGATTAAAGCGTGAGTTCAATCGGTCAAGGTAGATTCCGGTTTCTGACGTGAAGGATCGCGAGCGAAACCAGGAAAAAGAACAGGTTGATCTGGCAAACCAGGAGAGCGCCAATGAGGGTGTAATGGGCGTGCGCGAGGTTTACGAAAAGGGTCGCCTGCGCCGCTGTTCCGGCGACCACGTTGGCCATGTTGTAAAGACCGTAGTAGGCCCCTTGCGCAAAACCGGTCAGCCCCAGGATGAAAGCCCAGACACCACCGCCCGCGAGAAGCTTCGTGGCGAAAGGCCACTGGTTTGTCCGGCTTTTGGCGGCCTGCACGATGGACAGGATTCCCAGGGGAATCGCGAGAATGCCCCAGAGAAAGATGCCGGCCCAGATGATCACGCCATACAGGCCGCTCGAAAACACAATGGTCAGCAGCGTGGGAAATAAATGGGCATTAAACTCGTCGTGGCTGAGTTCTTCGCGTATCGCCTCCTCTGCGGCAGGCGCCCCCTGGGCGAAGGCGTGGCTCGCGGCGAGGAGCAGGAGCGCGACAAAAATGAAGCAGGTTAATCGGCGTTTCATCGGCCTGACTCCTTGAATTGTGTTCAGGACTCCTCTTTGTCTGTCATGGGGGGGAGGATTTAACGTAAGCCGGCTTCAAACCTTTGATCATGGGGTAGTGTTTGGTATTGAGCGTCTTGAGATCGGCCTGATCGACGACGGCCGTTGCGGCAATGATGGCGTCGGCCAGTCCGAGGCCGTGAGACTTGCCGAACGTCTTGCGATAAAGGCCGCCCGCTCGGGCGATGTCACGTGAAACCGGCGCCACGCGGAACAAGGAGAGGAATCGGTCAAGCGTTTTTAGCTCTTCATCACCCTTGACCCCCGCGTAGAGTTCGGCCGCAACGATACTGGAGATGACGAAATCGCCGACTGTGCTCTCGAGCAAGGCAACCGCCTGCGGATGTCCTCGGAGAAAATCAACAAGCACATCGGTATCGAATAAAACGGTCCCGGCCATGGGTTATTCCCTGTTCCAGGAGCGCCTCGCTCCGGCGAAATCGGGCAGATCATGGCGATCCTTCCAGAGGCCGGCCGCTTTCCTCAACCCGGCCTTGCGACGGCTCTCGAGGGTGTCGTCAAGGAAACGGTCGATCGCTTCACGGATCAGCTCCGACCGCTTTTTCCCTGTCGATTTCGCGACGGCATGCAGCTCGTCGTGTTCGTCCTTTGTCAAGTAGATCTGGGTTCTGACCATGACGGCACGCCTTTCAATATACATCATTATTATACATCGCATGAGGGGCTGTCAAGTGTCGCTGACGTTGTCCAACAGGGGATAGGATGGGTCCGGTTTCAGCCTAACCGCACAGCGCCATGCAGGCCGGATCGCAGGCGGGAGGCAGGATTAAAAAATCTTTCTTTCCCGTTCCCGCGCGGATAGAATACCATTTCAAAATATGACCCCCTTTGTCCATCTTCACGTCCACACCCAGTACAGCCTGCTCGACGGCGCGTGCCGGATCGGCGACCTGGTTGCCGCCGCCGCCGCCCAGGAGGTCAAGGCCGTGGCCATGACCGACCATGGCAACATGTGCGGGGCGGTCGATTTCTTCAAGAAATGCAAGGAAAAGGGGGTCCGCCCGATCATCGGCTGCGAGGCCTACCTGGCGAAGGAGACCCGCCTGGAGAAGCGGGCCGAGTCGCAGGGCAATCCCAACCGCCACCTCGTGCTGCTGGCAAAGGATTCGGAGGGCTACTTCAACCTGGCCCGCCTGAACACCCTGGCCTACCTCGAGGGCTTCTACTATAAGCCCCGCATCGACCTGGAGCTGCTCTCCCGCCACAGCAAGGGCCTCATCGGGCTGGCCGCCTGCCTCCAGGGGGAGGTGGCGCAGCAGCTGGTCAACGACGATATGGCCGGCGCGGTCCGGGTGGCGGGCGCCTATTCCGACATTTTCGGGCCCAAGAGCTTCTATCTGGAGTTCATGGACCACGGCATCCCCGAGCAGCGCAAGGTCAACCGGGCGCTGGCCGAACTGGCGCGCAAGACCGGCCTTCCCGTGGTGGCCACCAACGACGCCCACTACCTCAAGCGCGAGCATGCCCAGGCCCACGAGGTGCTGCTGTGCCTCCAGACCCAGACGGTGATGAGCGACCCCGGCCACATGCGCTACCCGACGCCCGAGTTCTATCTGAAGACGGGCGACGAGATGGCCCGGCTGGCGGCCGAGTTCCCGGACGCCTGCGCCCGCACCGTCGAGGTCGCCGAGCAGTGCAACGTCGAGATCGAGTTCGGCGTGCTGCATTTTCCCGTCTACCAGTCGCCCGACGGGCTGGACCAGGCCGGCTACATCCGGCGGCTCTGCTACCAGGGCATCACGAAGCTCTATGGCATTCCGGACCCCGGCAATCCCAGGACGGACTTCGAGCGCGAGGTGCTGGAGCGTTTCGAGCACGAGCTGAGGGTGATTGCCAAGACCGGCTTCCTGAACTACTTCCTCGTGGTCTGGGACTATGTCGATTTCGCCAAGCGGCGGGACATCCCCGTGGGGCCTGGCCGCGGCTCGGGCTGCGGCAGCCTGGTGGCCTACGCGATGGGCATCACGGCCGTGGATCCGCTGCGCTACAAGCTGATCTTCGAGCGGTTCCTGAACCCCGAGCGCGTCTCCCCGCCGGACTTCGACATCGACTTCTGCCAGTCCCGCCGGGGCGAGGTGATCGAGTACGTGAAGCAGAAGTACGGGCGCGACCACTGCGCCCAGATCATCACCTTCGGCTCCCTCGGGGCCAAGACCTCGATCCGCGACATCGGCCGCGTGCTGGAGGTGCCGCTGCCCCGGTGCGACCAGCTGGCCAAGATGGTGCCCGAGGATCCCAAGATGACCCTTGAGAAGGCCCTGGTCGACAACCCCGAATTCAAGGTGGCCTACGACACGGATCCGGATGCCAAGCGCATCCTGGACTTCGCGTTCGTGCTGGAGGGGCTCTACCGCAACCCCGGCGTGCACGCGGCCGGCGTCGTGATCGGCGAACGGCCGCTGATCGAGATTCTGCCCCTCGGGCGCGACAAGGACGGCGAGCCCGTCACCCAGTACCCCATGGAGCCGGTGGGCGAGATCGGCCTTCTCAAGATGGACTTCCTGGGGCTCAAGACCCTGACGGTCATCAAGGAGACGGTCGAGCTGATCAAGACCTACCGCAAGACCGACGTCGACATCGACCACCTGCCTCTGGACGACAAGCCCACCTACGAGCTGCTCAACAACGGCCGCACGGTCGGCATTTTCCAGCTTGAATCCGGCGGCATGCAGAATCTGATCCGGGACATCGGGATCGGGAACATCGAGGACCTGATCGCCGTGATCGCCCTTTACCGGCCCGGCCCCATGGAGATGCTGCCGGACTACACCAAGCGCAAGAAGGGGCAGGCGGCGGTGACGTACGACCACCCCCTGCTGGAGCCCATTCTCAAGGACACCTACGGCGTGATGGTGTACCAGGAGCAGGTGCAGAAGGCCGCCAACGTGCTGGCGGGCTATTCGCTTGGCGCGGCCGACGTGCTCCGGCGCGCCATGGGCAAGAAGAAGAAAGAGGAGATGGCCAAGCAGCGCGACGCCTTCGTGAAGGGCTGCCTTGCGACCAACAAGATCCCGGCCGACCAGGCGGGCCGCATTTTCGACAACATGGAGCAGTTCGCCGGCTACGGGTTCAACAAGGCCCATTCGGCCGGTTACGGCGTGGTGTCCTACCAGACGGCCTACCTGAAGGCCAACTACCCGGCCGAGTTCATGTGCGGCCTGATTTCCTGCGAATTCGGCAATTTCGACAAGATGGCCGTCTTCATCTCCGAAGCCACCGAAATGGGGCTGACCGTGCTGCCGCCCGACGTCAACGCCAGCAGCCTGCGCTTCACGCCCGAGGGCGAGAACGGCGTGCGCTTCGGCCTGGCCGGCGTGAAGAACGTGGGCGAGGGCGCGGTCGAGGCGCTCGTGAAGGAGCGGACGGCGAACGGCCCGTTCACGGGGCTGGCCGATTTCTGCGCGCGGCTCGACGGCCAGACCGTCAACCGGAAGGTCGTTGAAAGCCTCATCCGCTGCGGCGCGTTCGATTCCCTGGGGATCCACCGCTCCCGCCTCTTCAACGGGCTGGACATGGCGCTGGGCCGCGCCCTGGCCATCCAGCGCGACCGCCGCTCGGGCCAGCGGAACCTGTTCGAGGCGCTCGGCGGCGGGTCCGGGACGCCGGCCTCCTCCGCCGAGGAACTGCCCAACTGCCCGCCCTGGGACACCGGCCTGATGCTGGCGGGCGAGAAGGAACTGCTGGGGGTTTACATGACGGGCCACCCCCTGAGCGAGCACGCGCTGACGCTTAAGCCCTACCAGATGGCGACCGCTGCCGAGCTCGCGCTGGCGGCCGATGGGACCTCCACCCGGATCACCGGCCTCATTTCGCGCATGGAGCAGAAGATCACGAAGAACAAGGAGGCCATGGCCATCCTGTACTTCGAGACGTTCGACGGCGGCATCGAAGTGGTGGTGTTCCCGCGGACCTTCGCCGCTTACAAGTCGATCCTCCTGACCGATCATCCGTACCTGATCAGCGGCGTCTACCGGAAAAAGGACGAGGACAAGAGCTCGTTCCTGGCGGACGAGATCTACCCGGCCACCGAGCTGCCGAAGCTGTTCTCGAAAGGCGTCATTTTGCGCCTTTCCGCGCCGGTTCTGGACGAGGGCCGGATGACCGGCCTGCTGGAGGTGCTCAAGCGCCATCCGGGTCCCGCCCAGGTGATGCTGGATATCCAGTTCCCGGGCGAGTCCTCGGTCCGGATCGAATGCGACGACACGATCAAGGTCCTGCCGGACGCCCCGTTTTTCGCGGCCCTCAAGCCGTGGGCCGGGCCGAAGGACGTCCGCATTGTGGCGCATAACCGGGTCAGCCTGAAGTCCAACGGCCGCAACGACCGCCGCGACTGGGGTCGCCCCCGGGAGAAACCGTCATGACCCAGCCGGACGCCCCCGTTCCCGCCGACCAGTGGATTCTCCGCGGACCCGCGGGCCAGGAATACGGCCCCGTCGCCTTCGAGACGCTCCGCGCCTGGGCCGCGCAGAACCGGTTCACGGCCGGCTATTCCATTTCCGCCAACCGGAAGGACTGGCGGCCCGTGGAGGCTGTTCCCGAATTGGGTATGGACTGGTTCGTGGAGCCCGGCGACAGCAACCGCTACGGGCCGTTCCATCCGCTGGCGCTGCTGGACTATATCCGGGAGGGCGCGGTCCCCCCGGAGACCAAGGTCATCCACAAGGGCAACGGCGGCGAAGCGCGCGCCTACCAGGTGCTGCTGGAGGCGTTCGTCGACGCGATCGACCAGACGGGCGAGGTCCAGGTTGAGCTGGTCCGCCAGATCCAGTCGCTCCAGGAGCGCCTCGAGGAGCGGGATCGCTGGTTTGCCGGCGAGAGCCGTTCGCTCCAGGAAGAGCGCGAGCGCCGGCAGGAGCTGGAGCTGGCCGTCCGCCGGCTGGAGGAGCAGGGGACCCAGGCCGCGTCCCTCCAGGAGCGGCTGACCCAGGCGGAGGCGGAGCTTCCGCGGGCGCGCAAGGATCTCGATGCCGAAAAGCGCGCCCACCAGGAGACGCGGGCCCGGCTGGAACACGAATTGAAGGCCGCGAAGGCGGAGGCGGAGCGGCGGCTGCGCGACCTGGAGCAGCGCCTCCCCGTCGTGCAGGCGGCCGCCGAGGCCGCCGGGCGGGAAAAGGAACTGCTCTCCGCCCAGCTGGCGGCGGAGCGCCAGAGCCTGGCGGCCGAGCGGACCGCCCTGGCGGAGCAGGTCCGGGCGGGCGACGAGGCCATCCGCCTGAATCACGACGAACTGCACCGCGCCAAGCGCGATTACGAGAGCCGCCTGAACGAGGCGGAGACCCGGGCGTCGGAGGCGGCCGCCCAGGCGAGCCGGGTCGAGGCGCAGCTGGCCGCCCTCCAGAGCCGGGCCGACCGGATGAAGCGGGAGGCGGAGCAGGTCGAGTCCGCCGCCCGGGCCGCCAGCGAGAGCCGGAGCGAGGCGCAGTCGCTGGCCTCCTCCCTGAAGTCGAGCGAGTCCGAGAAGGCCGCCTTGCGCGCCGCTCTCGAGAAGGAGCGGCAGACGGCGCAGGCGTTTCGCGAGGAGGCGCAGGCGCGCCAGGCGGCGGAGGGCCAGCAGCGAGAGGCGGCCGAGGCGCTGGGGCGCGAGGTGACGCTGTTGCGCCGCGACATGGCGGAGTTGCAGCGCCGGCTGGAGTCGGCCCGCGTGGAGGTTGACGAGGCGGCCCGGACCGAGCAGGAGCTTGTGCAGTTGCGGCAGTCGGCCGGCGCCGCCCGGAAGCGGCTGGCGGAGGTCGAGGCGGACGCCCTGAAGGGCAGGACGGAGCTGGCCGGCGCGCTGGAGCTGGCGGCGCGGCAGGGCCGCGAAGCGGCCGCCCGGCTCGAGCAGTCGCAGGGCGAGGAGCGCCGGCTGGAGGGGGAGCGGGACCGCCAGGCGGCCCGGGTTGCGGTTTTGGAAGGCGAGCGGGAGCGGCAGGCCGCGCAGGCGGCGGCTATCCAGGGGGAGCGGGACCGCCAGGTTTCGCTGGCCGAGAGCCTTCAGGCGAAGGCGGAGCGGCTCGAGCGCGACGTGGAGGGGGCCCGCGAGCGGATCCGGATCCTGGAGGCGCGTCTGGCGGAGCGGCCGGCGGCCGAGGCCCGGCCGCGGTCGGCCTGGACGGTGCCGGTGACGGATATCCCGGCGGAAGAGCCGGCCCCGCCGCCGCGCAAGGCGCCGAACCTGGCCGGGCTGGAGGCGCAGGCGCAGGCGGAGCTGAAAGCCTGGCGCGAGAAGAACCACGCGGGGCCGAAAAACGATCCGCCGCCCAAGGGCAAAAGCTGGATACCCTGGAAGTAATAAAGCATGAATCGACAGGACCAGGACGACCGGGACGCCCGGGATGACCGGGATGAGCGCGACGACCGGGAAGGCCGCCGCCGGGAGCGGGCGGCCCGCGATGCGGACGACGAGGGTGAACGGCCGCGCCGGCATGCTCACCGGGAGCGGGGCGTGGTCCTGTTCGCCGACCAGTCGGGCTCCATCATCCGCGCGGGGGATGAGGCGCTGGAGGAGGACCTGCCGGTGCTCAACGCGTTCCGGCAGTTCCTGGACGCTGAGCGGCGCCGTGCCCGCCGGCAGCTGATCACGATGATTACCGTGTTCACCGTCGTCCTGGCCGGCCTGGCCGGGGGCGGGGCCTGGTTCCTGCGCCATACTCTGGAGCGGATGGAGACGGGGATCGCGGCCGACAAGATCCGCCAGCAGGAGGAGCGCCTGGTGACGGTCTCGAACCTTCAGACCGTGGCGAAGGCGGCGGTATCCCTGCGCAAGGACGTGCTGGACACCCGCACCGCCACGAGCGCGCTTCAGGACAAGGTGAAGGATTCGTTCTCGGAGCTGGACCGGCTGCTGGACACCATCACGACGCTGGAGCTCCAGAATGCCACCCTGCAGCGGTCGGTGCGGAAGCTCGACCCGCCCCCGGAGAAGGCTCCCGCGCCGGAGCCCCCGGATGCGTTCGAGTCGCTGCCCCCCGCGCCGCCCCCCGCGGCTGTACCTAAATTAGAAACGATGCGCGAGCCGGCGCGGCCGGCGCCCGCCGCGGAGCCGCCGCCCCCGGTTTTGGCGCCCGAGCCCGTGCGGCCGGACGCGCCGCCCGCCGCCCCTGACGGGGGCGCGGTGGACCGGACCCCGGGGGGAGTTCCCTTCCGCCTGTCGCTGCCGAAGGGCTAGGCCGCTCAGCGGGGCGCGTAGCTTTCCACGATCCAGCGGGAGAGCTCCTTGTCGGGCGCCTCGACGGCGGCCCGCGTGATGGTGAACGCCGACTGGCCCGTGTTGCGGGCGATCAGCTTGAGTCCGTGCTGGAAGTCCGCGAATTTCTCGGAGCAGAGCTGCGGGATGGACTTGCCGGTGCCGATGCTCTGGTCCAGCAGCGCGCTGATGCCCTCCGGGTCGAAGATCAGCCTGAGTCCGTGCTCCTGCTCGAACCCCTTGGCGAAGCCCTCCGCCTCGGCCCGCAGGTTCTCCAGGTGCAGCGAGTAGCCCTGTTTCAGCAGGCGGGTCAGCGCCGCGTGGGGATCCGAAACGGTGTCCGTGGTGACCTCGAACGAGCCGATCGAGGTGGACGGCAGCTCGTACTTGAACTCGCGGAAGACCCGCTCCATCACCGTCATCAGGCCGCGGGCGCCCGTTTTTTCGGCCCAGGCGCGCCGCGCGATCTCCTTGATCGACTCCCGGCTGAGGCTGACGTCGATGCCGTAACCCTTGAAGTCGCCCTTGTACTGCTTGAGGATGCTGCCCTCGGAGCCGGTCATGATGTTCTCCAGGTCCTCGGGCGACAGCGAGTCGCACACCACCCGCACGGGCAGGCGGCCGATGAATTCCGGCTCGAAGCCGTAGGCGATGAAGTCGGGCGTCTGCGCGAGTCGCAGCCAGTCCGAGGCCTCGGCCCCGCCTTCCCGGCCCGTGGAGAAGCCGATCGCCGTGGTGCCGATCCGCCGGCGGACGATGTCGCCCAGCGTGTCGAAAGCGCCGCTCACGATGAAGAGGATATGGCGGGTGTTGATCGCCCGCTTGCCGGGGCCGCGGCCTTTCTGGAGCTCCATCATGGCCTGCATCTGGCCGATCAGGTCCGTCTGGCTGAAGAGGTTGACGTCCGTGTCCTCCATCAGCTTGAGCAGGTTGATCTGGACGCCGCGGCCGGAGACGTCCCGGGTTCCCGGCGTGGACTGCGTGGCGATCTTGTCGATTTCGTCGATGTAGACGATGCCGTAGGAGGCCAGGTCGGTGTTGCCGTTGGCGGCCTTCACCAGGTCGCGCACGATGTCCTCGACGTCGGCGCCCACGTACCCGGTTTCGGAAAACTTGGTCGCGTCGGCCTTCACGAACGGCACGCCGATGAGCCGCGAAAGGCAGCGCATGAGGTAGGTCTTGCCGACCCCCGTGGGGCCCAGCAGGATGACGTTCTGCTTGATGTAGTCGGATTCCTGGAGCGAGGGGTTGTCCAGGCACTGGCGCACGTGGTTGAAGTGGTCGCACACGGCCACGGACAGCACCTTCTTGGCGTCGCCCTGGCCGATGACGAACCGGTCGAGCCAGTCGCGCACTTCCCGGGGGGTCAGGCGGAAGGAGCGGATTTTCTCGAGCGCCTTGCGGGCCTCCTCGTCCTCGTTGCGCGGGGGCGGAGCGGCGTGCGGGCGGCCGGCCTCGGGAGCGAACGAGAAGGAGGCGTGCTTGAGCAGGTCGCCTAGCTGTTCCCGGATGGCCTCTTCGGCTTCGGCGGGGTCGGGTTTCTTTTTCTTGTCTGTGTCGTCGTCCATGGCGGGCATAGTAGGGGGTGGCAGGGTTCCTGACAAGCGTTCACTGCGCGGGTTGTTTCCCCGGTTGCCGATGCGGGCGCATTCCCAGTCGGAAACGTGCCCGTATTTCCTCCTCCTTTCAGGCACGAGGCACCGGTTATGCGAATACTGTAGGGCATGCCGATGGTTTCCGCCCTCAGTTTAATCAAGACCCATCCTACGCTTTTCCGCTATTCGCTATCCGCTATTTCGCTATGACGACTTGCCCTCCGGGGCGGGTTGCCGTATAATCCGGCACCGAGCGGAAGCTGGCGCGAAAGGGCATTTTTTATGGTCATCGGTTTGCTGACGGCAACGATCACGATTCCCGAGAGCCGGTCCCTCAAGGACAAGCGGTCGGTGCTGCGTTCGCTGAAGGACCGGATCCTGAGCCATCATAATGTGAGCGTGGCCGAGGTGGGGCGCCAGGACGTCTGGCAGGCCTCGGATCTGGCCTTCGTGACCGTGGCGGCCGAAAAAGTGGTGGTCGAGAAGCGGCTCTCGGAGCTGGGGGAGATCCTGCGCGGCAGCCCCTTTTTCGTGCTCGTGCGGCTGGAGACGGAACTGCTCTGAACCCGGGTTGGCGGGGGCCTGTTTTTGCTTGTGCCCGGGGGCGCCGGCGCGTTATCGTAAGAGACGGAGGATGGTGAGTATGGAGAACGACTGGAAATCCGAACTGGGCTCTTTTCTCGAGGAAAAGCGCAAGGACAAGAAGGAAGAGCGGCGCCTCGAGCTCGAAGCGTTCCTGCGCGACGTGGCGTTGCCGGCTTTCCAGGAATTGAAAGCCGAGCTTGAAAAGCACGACCGGACCGTCGCGATCCGGGATTCGCCCACCTCCATCTCCATCAAGGTCACCCACCAGGGCGAGGAGGAGATCACCTATTCCCTCCAGGCGCGCACCTTTTCCGACCGCACCGTGCCCTATCCGAACGTCCGCTACCGCGAGCGGCGCGGCGTGCGCTTCGTGACCACCGAGGGCACCTTCGGCAGCGGCGCCACCCAGGCGCCCCCCGTTGCGGAGGTGACGCACAAGGACGTGATCCGCAGCTTTCTTTCCTATTACATGCGCCATTCCCGGGAAGGGTGAGCATGACGATGCATCGCAAACATACTCGGGGCGGACTGCTGCTGCTGGCCCTCCTGGCGGCGGGCTGCGGCTCGAGGGATCCGGACGTGCTTCTTGAGAAGGGGCGGCAGGCCTTCGCCGGCGGCGAATACCGCACCGCGGCCCGCGCACTGGAGAGGGCCAGCCGCCTGGACCCGAACCATGCCGAGGTCTGGCTGTGGTGCGGGACGGCCCTCTGGAAAGCCGGAAAGCTGGATGCCGCGCTGACGCATTTCATCGAGGCTGCCCGGCTGGATCCGGTCAACCCCATTCCCCTCGAATACGCGAGCGTGATCCTCGCGGAGCAGGAGGAATTCGGGGAGGCGGCCAAGCGCCTGAACGAAGCGTTCCGCCGCCTGCCCGATTCTCCCCGCATCATGAACGCCATGGGCGTGATCTCGGTCCGCCGCGGCAACATCCCCGCCGCCCAGGCCCAGTTCCAGTCGGCGCTCAAGCTCAGCCCGCGCTACCCCCCGGCGCTGTACAACGCCGCCCTCCTGTCCCGCGATTCCCTGAGCCGGCCCGACGAGGCCCGCCAGCTCCTCCTGCGCTATCTGGAAGTGGCGCCGGACGGCGACAAGGCCGAGTCCGCGAGCCGCGCCCTCAACGCGCTGGGGCCGGCCCCCGCCGCCCGCCCGAGCCGGCCCGCCCCGCGGGCCGAGGTGCGGATCGACGGACTGATGCGGCTGGCCCGGGCCGCCATCAACCGCCGGGATTACGACGAGGCCGCCGTCCGCCTCCGCGAGGCGGCCGAGGCCGCGCCGGCCTCGCCCGAGCCGCTCTGGATCCTGGCGAAGCTGTACGACGGGAAGCCGGGGCAGGACGAGCGCGCCGAGGAGGCCTACCGCGACTTCCTGCACGGGTTCGCCGAGGATCCCCGCGCCGCCGAAGCCCGCCTGCGCGTCAATTTCCTGGCGGGGCGGAAGACGCATCCGGTCACCCCGTCGGCCCCGCCGCCCGGCCTGCTGTCCCAGGGCGAGCTGGTGTTCCACAAGGCCGAGCTTCGCAACCCCCGGGAGGCGGCGATCTCCATCCAGCGCGGGTCGCTTTTTTTCCAGAAGCGCGACTTTGACCGCGCCTTGTTCGAATTCAAGCGGTCGGTCGAGCTGGACGATTCCATGCCCGAAGGCTATTTCAACCTGGGGCTTGTCTACTGGAACCGCCGGGACTACGAGCATGCCCGCCCCCTTTTCCAGACGGCCCTGGCCCGCAAGCCCGAATGGGCCGACGCCCGCTGCATGCTGGCGCGGGTCTACCTCCAGCAGCAGCTGGGCATCAAGGCCGTCGAGCATCTCAACGAGATCCTGAAAACGGAACCCTCCTACGCCGACGCGTATTACGAGCTCGGCCGCTACTACCGCCAGATGCCCAGCCACAAAACGCAGGTGCGCAACTGGTACGGACACTACCTGCAACTGGCGCCCAAGGGCGTCTTTGCCTCCGAGACCAGCGCCTGGCTGGCTGCCAACCCCTGACTGAGAGACCGCCGACATGCCCGTGCTCCCCAAGCGGATTCTCGACGATATCCGAAGCCGGAACGATATCGTGGATGTGGTGGGCGCCGTGGTCCGGCTGACCAAGGCCGGCTCCGCTTTCAAAGGGCTCTGCCCGTTCCACCAGGAGAAAACGCCTTCGTTCCAGGTTAACCCCGCGCGCCAGATTTTCCATTGCTTCGGCTGCGGGGCCGGCGGCGACGTGTTCGCCTTCCTGATGAAGCGCGAGGGGCTCGACTTCATGGGCGCGGTCCGGCAGCTCGCGCAGAAGGCCAACATCCCCCTCGAGTTCGAGGACGGCCCCGGGGGCGGCGCCGAGCGGGCCCAGCGCGAGAAGCTCTACGCGATTCATGCCGAACTGGCCAAGGAATACCACCGGATCCTTCTTTCCGATCCGCGGGCCGACGCCGCGCGGCGCTATCTCGCCGGCCGGGAGCTGGTTGGCGAGACCGTCAAGGATTTCCAGATCGGGTACGCGCCGGACGGCTGGGACTTCGTCACGGGCTGGGCGAAGAAGGCGGGGGTTGCCGAGGAACTGCTCCTGCTGGCGGGGCTGACGGCCCGGGCGGAGCCCAGGCCCGGCATGCCCGAGCGGATGTACGACCGGTTCCGGGACCGGGTGATGTTCCCGATCTGCGACGAGCAGGGGCGGGTCGTGGCCTTCAGCGGGCGGATCATGAAGCCCGACGCGAAGGCCGCGAAATACGTGAACAGCCCCGAGACGCCCATCTTCCGCAAGAGCGCCATCCTCTTTGCCCTGCACCGCGCGCGGGCCCGCATCGTCGAGGTCCGCACCGCCATCGTGTGCGAGGGTCAGATCGACGTGATCCGCTGCCACTCGGCCGGGTTCACGAACGCCGTGGCCTCGCAGGGCACCGCGTTCACGGAAAACCACGCGCGCATCATCCGCCGCTTCGCGGACCGGGTCATCCTGGTGTTCGATCCCGATGCGGCCGGCCAGAACGCCGGGCTCAAGACGGGCCTGCTGTTCACCGAGGCGGGCCTCGACGTGCGCGTGGCCCGGCTGCCGGAGGGGAAGGACCCCGACCTGCTGATCAAGGAAAAGGGCAAGGAGGGCTTCGAGGCGGTCCTGGCCGAGGCCCGCCAGGTGCTCGATTTCTACGTGGAGGTGCACAGCGCCCGCGAAGACGTGCGCAACCCCTCCGGGCTCAGGCGGGTCGAAATGGCCGCCTTCGAGCTGATCAAGCGCATGCCCGACCTGGCCGAACGGGAGTCGCTGCTCCAGCGGCTGGCGCAGCGGCTGGCCGTGAACCCCCAGGCGGTGCAGCGGGATTTCGACAATTTCGACGCCCGCGAGCGCGCCCGGCAGAGCCGGCCCGAGGAGCCGCTCCCGAAGGAGCCGGAGCAGGCCGCCATCAAGCCTCCGCCCCCCGAGGAGGAACTGCTCCTCGAGCACCTCGCGGCCGACCCCGGCCTGATCCATCTGGCCGAAGCCTATGCGCCCCCCGTGCTCTTCCATCACGACTGGAGCCGGCAAATGCTGGCCGCCATGACGGAGGCGCGCCGGAACGCCGGCGACTGGCGGGACGTGCTGACGGCCAACACCGGCCGTCATGAGGGCGTGATGACCTGGGCCGCCGCCGTGCAGATGGCGCCGTCCAAGGCCGGCCGGCAGGAGTTCTCTCGGGAGGACGCCGTCAAGGCACTGATCCTGCGGTTGTGGGTTCGCCACCTCAAGGCGCGCAAGACGGACCTTCAGCGGCAGGCGGCCTCGGGCGGGGATGTGGATCCGCGCTTCTACCAGCTCACGGGCGATATCAAGGCCCTGAACCAGTGGGACGAGGGGCTCGCCATCATCGAGGCGCACCTGGAGGAATTGGCGCAATGAAAGCGGAATTCCGAATCGACCAGCTGATCGTGGTGATCGCCGTGGCGCTGCTGGCGCTTGGCTGCTTCATCGTCATCCGCCCGTTCATCTCCTCGCTCCTGTGGGCCGGCATCATCTGCTTCTCGACCTGGCCGTTTTTCGCCCGGATCCGGAAATGGGTGGGGGAACGGCGGACCATCGCCGCCTTGATCATGACGCTGATTGTGGGGTTCGTGATGGTGATTCCGTTCGCCATCGTGGGACTGACCCTGGCGGACAACCTTTCGGAAATCAGCCGGTTCCTGAAGCGCCTGGGGGATACCGCGCTTCCGCCCGCGCCGGAGTGGGTCGCCTCCATTCCCCTGGTCGGCGGCACCCTGATGGAGCACTGGCTGGAGTTTTCCGGCAGCACGGGCAGCGCCCTGGAGCTCATCAAGGAGCTGTTTATCCGGTACGAGGGGCTCCTGCTGCGAAGCGGGTTGAAGCTGGGGCTCGGTGTGCTGCAGTTGTCCCTCAGCGTCCTGATCGCCTTTTTCTTTTACCGGGACGGCTCCGCCATGGCCATTTGGATTTCGGGCGCGATGAAGCGGCTCCTCGGCGAGCAGGCCATCCATGTGACCCAGGCCATCGGAGGTACCGTCAAGGGCGTCTTCTACGGCATCCTCGGCACGGCTCTTGCCCAGGGTGTCCTGGCGGCGGTCGGCTACCGGATCGCGGGGCTGCCCTCGCCCTTCCTGCTGGGGTTCCTGACCTTCTGCCTGTCGATCGTCCAGGTCGGGCCGCCCCTGATCTGGATTCCCTCGACCCTGTGGCTCCTGTTTTCTGGCCAGCCTGGGCATGCCATTTTCATGGGCTGCTGGGGCGTCGTGGCCATCAGCGGGATCGACAACCTGCTCCGCCCCTACCTGATCAGCCGGGGGGCGAACCTGCCCCTGGTGGTCATCCTGCTGGGCGTCATGGGCGGCATCCTGGCATTCGGGTTTATGGGCATTTTCCTGGGACCCATCTTCCTCGTCGTCGGGGGCGTGCTGCTGCGGCAGTGGATGACGGCGAAGCGCGCCGCGCAAAACCAGCTTCCGACGGGGCCGAAGCCGGAGCCGCCGGGCTAACGTTTTTTCCGGCACGAATAGCGATAGACCTTCAGGCCCTTGCCGGTGAACAGGATCTCGAAGTCGGTTTTTTCCTGCTCCGCCGGCTCAAAGGGGTCGATCCGCTCGAAGCGCGAATCCGGCTGCACGACGGCGTGGATGTGCCGGAAATAATCCTCGTGGTCGGTGGCGATGTGGAATTCCCCGCGGTCCTCCAGCGTCCGGTGCACGAGGGCCATGAACGAGGGCTGGACGATCCGGCGGCGGTGGTGCTTCCGCTTGGGCCAGGGGTCGGGAAAGTAGAGGTAGAACCGGCGGACCGACTCCCGGGGAAGCAGGTATTCCAGCGTGTAGGCGGTGTCGGCGTGGAGGAGGCGGATGTTGGGGCGGGCCGCGGCTTCGGCGCGCCGCCGGATCTTCTGCAGCCGGCCGACCTGGATGTCCGTGCCCATGAAATTGATGTCGGGGTGGGCGGCGGCGTGCGCCAGCAGGAAGCGGCCTTTTCCGCAGCCGAGGTCCACCTCCACGGGGGCGGAGCGGTCGAACAGGGCGTCGAGGGAGAGCGGGGAGGGCAGGCTGGCGGGGGTGAAAATCACGGTCCGGTCAACCGGCCCCGAAAAGCCGCTTCAACCGGGCGAGAAAGCCGATGCCGATGGAATCCATCGATTCCTCGATGAAGTTGAGCGCGAAGATCTGGAACTTGGCCGGGCCTACCTCGGACGAATACTTGCGGCAGGCCCGCATGAGCCCGGCTTTTCCCGCCTCGAGCAGGGCGTTGATCTTCTCGGGCCGGCCATCGGGAGCCCGCTTGCGCGCCAGGGTGTTCAGGAGCGGCGTGAAGGTGCGCACCATCCGGTGCTTGGCCTCCCAGTCGCCAAGCTTGCACGCCTGGATTTCAGCCTCGGAAAACTTGGTCTCCGGCTGACCATCCGCGTGATGGCTCATTCCGTGCAGCGGGATTTTCATGAAACGGTCCCCTACTAGTAAGGGTGTCACGTTACCACACCCGGAAAGCATAGGCAAGCCATTGAAGCGGGGAATCGCGAAAAGGGGTTCTCTCGGATTTTTCATCTTGCGCCGCTTCTTGCTGTGGTATAAACATAAGAAAAAGGGGGCGATATGACATTGATCCGGACTCTGGGGGTTGCGGCGTTCTGCATGGCGGGCGGGCTTGTTCTGGCGCAGGAGACCGCGCCGGCGTCCCCGCTGAAAATGAGCCTCGATTTGGGCGCAACGCTGACCGACGGCAACAGCGATTCCACCAAGGCCAACGGCAGCCTGAACCTCCAGGCCGAGCGGGAAAGCCTCGGCTCGATCCTCGCCGGGATCCAGGGCAACTACGGCGAGAGCGAGGTGGACGGCGAACGGCAGACGGACGTGGAGAACGCCAAGGCGTTCATCAACGCGAAGAAGACCCTCACCCCCAAGGCGTTCGCCTACGGGGAATCCTCGATCCTTTACGACGACATCGCCGAGATCGATTACCGCCTGACCGTCGGCCCCGGCGCCGGTTGCTACCTGGTCAAGTCCGCCACGGACACCGCCAGCGTGGAAGCCGGTCCTTCCTATATCTGGGAGAAGGTCGCCGGCGTGAAGGACGATTACCTGGCCCTGCGCCTCGCCTCGCGGTATGAGCACGTGTTCGCCGAATCCGCGAAGTGCTGGCTGGCGGCTGAGTACCTGCCCGAAGCGGCGGATTTCGGCAATTACCTGGTCAACGCGGAAGCGGGCGCCGAAGCGGCCCTGAACGCGCGGATGAGCCTGAAACTGGTGGTGCAGGACAAGTATGACAGCGAGCCGGGCGAGGACCTGGAGAAGAACGACGTCCTGTTCATCGGCGGCATCAGCGTCAAGCTGTAAGAGGCCGCCTGGCCGTAATCCCTAATGGTGATCCAGTTCCTTGAGCTGGTCGCGGATGCGCGCGGCGTCCTCGTACCGCTCTTCCTGGATCGCCTTTTTCATTTCCTCCTCGAGCTGCCGGCGCGGGTCCAGCACGGGATGGGGCAGAGCGGGGGCGGTTGCGGCCTCCTCGGGCAGGTCGATACCGGCCTTTTCGTAGATTTCGGCGGCCACCCGGATCGGGGCGCTGCAGCGCAGGGCCAGGGCGATGGCGTCGCTGGGCCGCGCGTCGACCGGGGCGAGTTCCTCCCCGCCGCGGCTCAGGCGGAGCTGCGCGAAGAAGGTCTTGCCTTCGAAGCGGATGATTTCGACCCGCTTCAGCGAGACGCCGAGGGTGTCGAGCAGCCCCTTCATCAGGTCGTGGGTCATGGGCCTGGGCGTGTGCTTGCGGGCCAGCGCCAGGGCGATGGACTGCGCTTCCGCCACGCCGATGAGGATGGGCAGCATCCGGCCCGTGGTTTCCTGCCGCGGGCGGAGCAGCAGGATGAAGCCGTTCTTGGAGAGCGAGAGATTGCCGACGATGGAATCGATCATGGCGCCTCCGCCGATAAAAACCGGCCCGAGAGGCCGATCAGGGTTTCATACACATCCGCGGCCTGGCGGACCGCAGCCAGCTCGACATACTCGTCCTGCGTGTGCGCCTGGGCCACCGAGCCCGGCCCCATGACCAGCGAGGGGAGCCCCCGGCTGCTGAAGACGCCCGCATCCGTGGCGTAGGGCGCCGGCGCGAAGACGGCCTTGCCCAGGACGCGCCGGCAGGCCTCCGCGGCCAGGCGGGCGACCGGGCCGTCCACTGGCTCCTGCAGCGGCGGGTATTCCTCCGTGGGCCGGCAGGTGAACGTGACGCGTGGATCCGATTCGGCGCGGACCGCCTCCAGGATCGCCTCGAACTCCGCCCGCACGCCGGCCTCGGTTTCCCCGGGGATGGTGCGGCGGTCCACCTCGATCTCGCAGCGGTCGGGCACGATGTTGACCTGCGTTCCGCCATGGATGAGCCCCACGGAAACCCGCGGCGCGTCCACCAGCGGATGGGTGCGGCGGGCCAGTTCCGCGCGGTAGGGGCCCTCGATCCGGCGGATCACGCCGGTCATGGCCAGCACGGCGCTGGCGCCGCGCTCGGGCACCGAGGAGTGGGCCGGCAGGCCGGCGGCTTCGATCGAAAAGCGCAGCGCGCCCTTGTGCACGTGGACGATGTCCAGGTTGGTCGGCTCGGCCACGATGGCGGCGGCGAATTCGCCCGGATGGGCGGCAAGCAGCGCCTTGGAGCCGTGCGCCCCGAATTCCTCGTTGCAGGTGGCGGCGAAGCACACCGGCACCGGAAAGGGCCGGCCCGACTCCGTCCAGCGCGACAGGGCGGCGATCAGGGCGGCCATGCCGCCTTTCATGTCGCACGCCCCCCGGCCGTAGAGGCGGCCGTCGCGGATGACCGGGGTGAAGGGCGGAATGGTCATGCCATCCTGCGGCACGGTGTCCGAATGGCCGGACAGCATCAGGGCGGGAAGGCGGGCCTGGCCTGGAAACCAGGCCAGCAAATTGCTCCGGCCGGGCAGCACCTCCTCGATCACGACCCGGCCGCCCAGGCGGGTCAGGATCCGCTCCAGGAGGCGGACCAGGCCGGCCTCGCCGGGATACTCGGGCGAGAGGGGCGCCCGCCGCGGGTTGGAACTGGGGCAGGCGACCAATTCGGACAGCAGGTCGATGGGGTCCAGCGGCATCGGGGCTCCCGATGTTGGGGTTAGACGCTTTGCACGGGCACGATCCGGTTTTCAAGCCGGGCCTTTTCGGAGGCGAAGACCATGAGGTGCGACTCGAGCGACTTCTCCGGCCCCGAGAGGATGAGCGAGGGATCTTTTTTAGCCACGGCCCCGACGAAGCAGTCCATGAGGCCGAAGTCGCCGCCGCCATGACCGCCCAGGATCGAGGCGTCGCCGGCGACCGTGTCGACCACGGAGTCCGTCTCGGTCAGGAAATCGTAGATCCGGATCTTTTCGCCGTCGCCGGTGATCTCGCCCCGCGTGCCGAAGAGGCGCACCTGCCGGTGGCGCATCTCGGTGAACGCCGTCATGGTGAAGACGCCGGAGCGGCCGCCCTGGAACTTGAAGTTCACGACCTGGTGGTCCACCACGTCGTTGTCGCAGGCGTAGACGCAGCGGCCGTAGGGGCCGGTCCGGAGAGCCTCGAGGATGCCGGCCTCTGTCGGCACGGGGTCCACCACGTTGACCGGCCAGTTCAGGTTGCCCTTGGCGAAGCGGCTCATGTAGATGCGCCGGGCGGAGTAGGGGCAGCCGGGCTCCACGGGGCAGTCCAGGCAGCGGTCGGCCGCCCCGGCCGGCTTCTGGGAGGCGCGGAAGTGGTGCAGGGAGCCGAACGACGAGACTTCCTCGCACGGCAGGCCCATGATGTGGCTGATCCAGTCGAGGTCGTGGCACGACTTGGCCAGCAACATGGGAGAGGACTGGGCCGTGTTGCGCCACGGGCCGCGCACGAACGAGTGGGCCTGGTGCCAGTAGCCGACGGGCTCGAGGAGCTGGAGGCTGACCAGGTCGCCGATGATTTTCTGATCCAGCAGCTCGCGCAGCTTGCGGGTGTAGGCCGTGTAGCGCATGACGTGGCAGACGGCGAACAGGACGCCGGCCTTGCGGACGGCCTCGACGATGGCGCGGCAGCCGGCGGCGTCGGGGGCCATCGGCTTCTCGAGCAGGATGTGGTAGCCCAGCCTGGCGAAGGCCACGGCGGGCTCCACGTGCATGGCGTCCTGCGTGCAGATCAGGACGGCGTCGGCGAACCGGGGGCGGGAGGCGGCCTGCCGCCAGTCGGTGTAGATGTTGCCTTCCGGGATCGCGTAGTCGCGCACGAGGTTGGTGCGGTAGAAGTCCCGGGGTTCGGCCACGCCGACGATCTGCGCCTGGTCGGGATGGGCCTTGGCGAAGGTGGCGTAACCGGTTCCGCGGCCGCCGGCGCCCACGATCAGGAGAGTGACTGGCTTCATGAGGCGTAGCCCTGCTCGATCTTCTGGGCCACGTCCTTGTAGCCGAAATCGACCTGGTAGATGATCTTGTACTGCTCGAGCGCCTTGGCCTTGTCGCCCGTCTGCTCGTACATCAGGCCGAGGTCGTAGATGATGTCCTTGCGCAGGTCGGTCATGCCCTGGATCTCGGCGGCGGCCCGGGACAGCTGGTCGATGGCCATGTCGAACTGCTTCTTGAGCCGGAAGCACTGCCCGATGTAATAGAGCGAGCGGATCCGCTCGGCCGGGTTGCGCTGGGAGAGCTGGAACTGCTGGATGGCCTCGTTGATCTCCTGCCGGTTGTAAAGGGCCAGGCCGTACTCGAACCGCAGGCCCAGGTCGTTGGGGTAGCGGGAGACGCGCTCGCGGAGGTTCTCGAACTGGAAGAGGGCCAGCTCCTGCCGCTTGGCCGCGGCCTCGTCGGGTTTCCCGGCGGTGTCGAGCTGGCCGGCCTCGAATTCGAACTTGGCGATGCGGGCGCCGGCGATCGCGGCGTCGATCTGGGGATCCCGGCCCGAGGCGCCCGTCTGGGCCGCTTCGAGGGCCTCGATGGCCTTGTCGAACTCCTTGATGCTCAGGTACAGGTTGGCCAGGTGCCGGCGGTAGTTGATGTTGCCGGGCTCCTTGGCCACCTTGGCGAGCGTGTCGGTGATGAGGGCGCTGACGTCGGACTCGGTCTTGACGACCTTGTCGGTCTGCTCGAGGATGACCGACTTGCTCTCGTCGCGGAGCATCTTGCGGTAGGAGTCCTTGTCGCTGCCGCCGGCGGTCCAGCCGTCCTTCGCCATGCTGTCGAGCGCCATGGAATCCTTCAGATCCTTGAGGATCTTCATGTCGTTCGGCTTTTCCTCGGCCAGCTTCTCGAAGATTTCCCGGGCCAGGCGCGGCTGGCTTGTCTTCAGGTAGAGCTCGCCCAGCTTCTGCTTGAGAACCAGGTCCTGGGGATAGAATTCCCGAACCTGCTGCAGCGTCATGACGGCGATGTCGGGAAGCCCGGCCCCCTCGGCGGCCTTGATGAACAGGTTGACGAAGGTCAGGTTGAGCGGATCGCGCCGCAGCAGCTTCTCGGCGATGAGCATCGCGTCCTCGGCCTTGCCGTTCTGGGACAGCAGCAGGTTGGCCTGGATCACCTGGGGCAGCAGGGAGATGACGTTGACGTAGTGGTTGGAGGGGGAGGCGTGGAATTTCTTGATCTCGGCCGCGCGCAGGTATTTGCGCGTCCGCAGGCAGCCCGGCTCCTGGACCAGGGCGGCGGACAGCAGGTCGATGGCGAAATCCAGATTTCCCCGCTCAAGGGCGGCAAAACCCTTGTTTACGAGATCGCGTGTTTTGACAGAAACGGGTTCTTGCGTGATGTCCATTAAAGCCGTCCTTGCGAAAACTTTTGACGTTCCTTGATAACCCGTTAATATAATAGTTATTTCGGGGGAAATAAAGGAGAATATGCGCGCAGGTGGCAGCAGAACGGGAATGGGGCGGTTGCTCGGGGTGGCGGTCGGCCTGCTGATGGCCGCAGCGGCCCTCGCCGAACGTGTCCCGCTGGGGCCGCGCCTCGCCGCGCTGGGGCTGAAGGAGACCCGCCTCACCGAGGGGTCCTCGGTCTTCAGCAACCGGTTCCATACGATTGTCGTGAGGGAGAACAGCCGCCGCATCGAGCTCGACGGGGTGGGCGTCTACCTGAACGGCCCCGTCCTGCACGCGGGGGTCACCTGGTCGATCGACCGGGTCGACTGGGCGGAAAGCGTCGGCTTTCTCTGGATCAACGTGCCGCCCCGGTCCCGCCGCAAGACGGACCTGGTGCTCCTGGATCCGGGCCACGGAGGCGAGGATCCCGGCGCCATCAGCCGGCGCCACGTGGAGGAGTCCCGGGTCACCATGGACGTGGCCCGGCGGGTCGGCAAGCTGCTGTCGGGGCGCGGGGTGGCCGTGCGCTTCACGCGGGACGGGAATACGGCGCTGGGGCTGGAGGAGCGCATCGCGATCAACCGCAAGCTCAAGCCCGACGCCTTCGTCGCCATCCACGTGAACGCCACGGTCAACGCGGCCGTGAACGGGATCGAGACGTTCATCATGGCCGCGCCCGGCTATTCGGCCACGGCGGGGGGGCGGGAGGACGAGCGGGAGTACGACGGGAACCGGAACGGGGTGCTGAACACGCGCCTCGCCTTCGCGATCCAGGACAACCTGCTGGCCTACACCGGGGCCGACGACCGGGGGGTCAAGCGCGCCCGTTTTGCGGTGATCAAGAATTCGCCCGTCCCGGGCGTGCTGGTGGAGATGGGGTTTCTGACCAATTCCGGCGAGGAATCGCTGCTGATCAGCCGGGTGTACCGCGACCGGATCGCGGCCGGCATCGCGAGGGGGATCCTGTCCTACCTCACGACCCAGCGCAAACCGCCGACGGCGAAGAAGAAGGAAGGATGAGGGCATGATCAAGGCTAAAGTTGTGGGCGCGGGCGGCTACGGGGGTGTGGGCATCACCGAACTGCTGCTGCGCCATCCCGAGGCGAAGCTGACCTGCCTGGTGGCGGCCACCGAGACCGGCATGCCGATGAGCAAGCTCTACCCCCACCTGCAGGGGTTCTGCGACCTGCCGATCCTGACGCCCGACGACCCGGCCGCCCAGGAGCCGGCGGACGTCGTGTTCTTCTCCACGCCCGACGGGGTCGGCATGGTCCAGGCCCGCGCCGAGCTTGAAAAGGGCGCGAAGGTCATTGATTACAGCGGCGACTTCCGGTTCAATACGGTCGAGGATTATGCCGAATACGCCCGCCGCCTCGGCCGCGAGACGGTGCACAAGTCGCCCGACCTGCTGGCGAAGACCATCTACGGGCTGCCGGAGCTGCGCCGCGCGGACTACGGGAACACCCGGCTCGTCGGCAATCCGGGCTGCTTCGCCGTGAGCTGCCTGGTGGGCCTGGCCCCCGCCGTGAAGCACGGGCTGGTGGACCTGGCGAGCGTGATCTGCGACTGCAAGACCGGGGTGTCGGGCGCGGGCAAGAAGGCCGCGGCCATCCATCATTATCCGGCGCGCTACGAGAACATGACCGCCTACCGGCTGACCGGCCACCAGCACGTCATGGAAGTGGAGCGGGAGCTGGGGCGGCTGGCCGGCAAGCCGGTGCAGGTGACTTTCACGGCCCAGGTCGTGCCGGTCTGCCGCGGCATCCTCTCCTGCCTGTACGGCACGCTGGCCGCGGGCATCACGCCGGCCGACGTGCAGGAGGCGTATAAGGCCTATCATGGGGGCAACGGGTTCGTGCGGCTCTGCGGCCGCGACTCCGGGGTCGGCACGGTCCACGTGCGGGGCAGCAATTTCTGCAACCTGGTGGTGGATGTGGACGAGCGCACGCGCCGGTTGAGGGTGGTCAGCCATATCGACAATCTGATGAAGGGGCAGGCCGGCAACGCCCTGCAAAACATGAACATCCTGTTCGGCCTGCCCGAAAACACGGGCATGAACGGACCGGGTCAGTATCCGTAAGGAGCCGCCGATGAATGCACCGAAGCGAGGATTGGGCCGGGGACTGAACGCGCTGATCCGGAATCCGGCGCCGGCTCCGGCGGCGGAAGCCAAGGCAGCGGCCGGCAAGGATGCCGCGCCCGCGAAAAACGCCGCGGCGGGCCCGGGCGACCGGGGCGTCATGCGGGTCCCGGTTACGCAGGTGACCGCGAGCCCCTGGCAGCCGCGCCGCACGTTTGCCCCGGAGGCGCTGGAGGAACTGACCGCATCCGTCAAGGAGCGGGGCGTGCTTCAGCCGCTGCTCGTGCGGCGGGTGGGGAACAAGTATGAGCTGATCGCGGGCGAGCGCCGGTGGCGGGCGTCGCAGGCGGCCGGGCTGGCCGACGTGCCGGTGATCGTCATGGAGGCGGCCGACGAGGACGCGCTCGAACTGGCGGTCATCGAGAACGTGCAGCGGGAAGATCTGAACGTGGTCGAGGAGGCGGAGGCCTACCGGGCGCTGTCCGACAAGTTTTCGCTGACGCAGGACCAGATTGCGGAGCGCACGGGCAAGGCCCGCGCCTCGGTGGCCAACACCATGCGGCTGCTCAACCTGGCGTCGCCCGTGCGGCAGATGCTGGCCGAGAAGCGGCTGTCGCCCGGGCACGGCAAGGTGCTTCTGGGCGTGGCGGACGAGGAGCAGCAGCGGCTGATGGCACTGCGCATCGTGAAGGAGGGCCTGTCGGTCCGCGAGTTGGAGCGGCTCCTGGAGCGGGGGAAGAAGCCGCCGCGCGAGGAGAAGCCCGTCGTCGGCGAACTGCCCTCCTCCCACCTGGGGCATCTGTCGGATATGCTGCACCGCCATTTCGGGACGGGCGTCCGGCTGATTCCAACGCGCAAGAAGTCGGACGGCTCGCCGGTCAAAGGGCGGATCGAGGTCGATTTCTATTCCCACGAGGACCTCAGCCGCATCCTGGGCCTCATCGGACTCAAGGAATCCGACGATCTGGATTTGTCCAAGATTTGATTGCGTCTTTCAGGTAGGGCGGCGAGTCCCTTCGCCGCCGGATGCGCCGCAGAGCAACGTGGTGTCCGCTAATGCTGTTCGACGCAACCAAACGCAGAGGACGATTTGATGGATCATGAAATCACAGCATCATTCGTATGGACTGCAGAGGAATTAATCAAGGCCCAAGAGAATCATTGGCGTGTTCAATGCAGGCCGAGTTTTCGGATTATACTCGTACTCTTCTCCATGTTGATGATTATTGCAGGAGTGGGGGGCTATCTTAAGGATGGGCTGTCAGCTTCCTCGATATTCTTAACCCTCGGCGGGTTATATTTTGTGTTCATTCGGAAGTATGAGGCAAGGTGGATGGCTCGGAGGCGTTTCAAAAAACGACCCGATAAGGACGCTCAAGTTGTTGTGGTGCTTCAGGATGAGAACCTCCACACGAAAACTGCAGATTCAGAATCAAAACAGAATTGGAATCAGATATCCAAGGTGCGTAAGGCGCGGAATGGCTTTTTGCTTTACCCGAACGACTCGTTATACTGTTTTCTTCCATCGTCGGCCTTTCGGTCCGAGATAGATCGCTTGAGTGCTGAGAACCTGTTTCGTAGCAAAGTGAAGGACTTTGCTGAAGTCAGATAGTATTCTCCATCCTCATGTCCGTCCTCGCCTTCCTGCTCGCCTTGGGCGTCCTTGGGATCATCCCGCAGACCTATGGCGGACGGACGGGGGAACCCCAAGGTTTTGAGAATTCCACCCCCTCGTGAACGGAGCTTGAACCGGGAACGGATTGGCGTATTATCGGAAGCATAGACATCCCACCGTGGGCAAACCATGTGAGGATAAAATGGGATTGATGAAATCCATCAAGGAATGGTTCGCCACGGCTTCTGTCCCTGAACGAAAATACGGGGTGTCGGAAGAAGTTTTCTTGCTGGCCGTCTTGAAAGCCGTACCTGATGGCTCGACGATGGACATGGCAGATGATGAGTCGGAACGGTGGGTTCGCAAGCTTCAGCCGTGGGCAATTCCCAAAACAAAGATGCGGGAATCGCAAGCATATCGAATTGATCTTGGATTCCGGCATGCCGTCTCCGATCTGCTAAAGGAACCGGCAGATTTCGGTGAAATCCATATGCTCGGGATAGCTTCCCCCGAAGGTAAACACCTTTTCTCGATGCAGGACAATTTCGACTACTGTGAAATGACGGAGACCATCCAAGTAGCCGTGGAAAAGGAACTCAAGAGCCGAACCACAGGTTTATGAACTAGGCTTGAGTTGGCGGTGGAAGGGCGTATCATCCGGATAAGGACATGATAACGACAGTCATCATTGGCAAATCCTTGGCAGATATCATGTGGCCCGAGTTCATTGTCGTGAAGGGCTGTGTGTTCCTCAAGTCCCAATGGTCAGGGGATGCCCGTCATGTGGACCTGGAACATCCTGTCCAGCAGGAGTCGGACGCCAACCACACGCACATCCTGGATTACTTCAAGCATCGAGCCGGCACGGACAGGAAGCCCTTCTTCAAGACAAAGCATCCCGACTTCCTCCTTGCATGCGAACTGGGGAAAACCATCTGCCATATGTGGGCATCCAAACTCGCCATGGATTTTCCAAGATGGGACTTCCGAGTCTACTATCATGGCCTTGATCCTGTCGTCAGATTCCACCGAATACGGAAGGGAATGCGGAACTGGCTCGATCCTGCGGATCGGAACGAGGAAGTCCAGGCGGGGTCAATCCTGATACTGGACACCAGAAGATTGCGGAAGAAACTCTTTCCTGGGCGGATGAGCTAAGACATGATGCTGATCCTCCGAGATGATCGGGTTATTGAGGTGTTCGACTCGTTCGAACACCCGCCTGTTTGGATTGAGTCCATAGATGTCGAGAACGGGGAGTACCAGTTCTGCGACGACAAGGGACAACGGTTCGTTGGCGTTGTGGGTCGGCACACACTTGTCACGCAAGCCGAATGGCATCTTCGTCCAACGGGGGAACCTGACATCAGGAATGCCTTGGGGTTGGTCGAGAAGGCTGTGATGATTGAGTCGAACAGCCATTTCCCAGACTTGGACTCGCTGAAAAGACATATAGCCAGCAAAGGTTCCTGCCACGGGGCTTGAATCGGGAACGGATCGGCGTATGATCGAGAAAGGACATGCAACCTGGAGCAAGATGCTGATATTCCGAAAGCCAAAGCCCACTGTGCCTACTCCTTGGACGATGTTCGGCATGGGGATGGCGTTATTCACGCTTGCAGGCATTTTGGATTGGGAATACATCGCCTCTTCGGACGATCACACCAGCAAAGTTTCTGCTCTACTACAAATATCCGCACTTTCCTTTGTCCTTATTGGTGCCGTCCGCTATATTCGCCGAAACTGGATTCTCGACATCAAGCGACCGTTCCAGACCTTTCTTTCCTTGGTCATGTTCGTTTCGGTCACCTTCTGGATGGCAATCGGAGCAAGTTTTCCTTCCGTCGTTGTCGCTCACTTTATAGCATATTTCTACGGCTATTGACCAGTTCGGGGCTTGAACTGGGAACGGAACGGCGTATGTTCGCAGGCAGACACGGTACGCCTCCTCGATGGGAGATTGTCCAATGAACCGCATCCTTCCATTTCTCCTCGTCCTGCTGGCATCAGGCTGTGCCACCGTCTATACCCGCACCAGTCTGTCGGGAAACCAGCCCAACGGGCTCTATCCCGCCACTCGGGCGGATGTCGGGGGTTCCATCCGCTATTGCCGTAACCAGTTCGATCCCGTCGGAGGTTGGCGTGGAGCGGGTGGATCTCATCGACCCACCGTCCTGGAGAAGGCCTTGTGGGTCACCTTTGCGACCGTTGACCTGCCCATTTCCCTCGTGACCGATACGGTGTGCTTCCCTTGGGATGTGGCCGAAACGGCGAAAGTCAGGAAAGCCCCTGTGCCCGACACGGCGGGAACGGGTGCCAAATGAGAAGGAAATGGCCCACGATCTGACCAAGAAGAGTAATTGTTGATTGTTAAGACGTGGCCCTGTTTTGGAAGCAAGCGTTGCTGGATTAAGCTCAAACCAAATCGGGACATTCCTGCCGCAGCCATACGAACACCTTGTCGGCGCACAGTCGGGCCTCACGGGCATCCTCGATGGTCGGCATGATGAAATCGTCGTCAGGATAACGCGCAGCCACGGAGTAAGGCGTGAGGATTGCCAGATCATCGCCAAGCTGTTCGATGGTCGGAAACAAGGTGGACAACTGATCGGCCAGCAGCGTCAGAACATGCGTTCGTGGCGGTGGCACCCCCTGTGCGGCCAGCGCAGCTTTCAGCAGCTTCTCTGCTGCCTGCTGGCAATGGAAACATACCATGTCGGTCGGAATGTTCGCGGATGCCAGGTTGTTGTCGGCGTCGAGGAGGTCATTCCGCGCTTTGGCCACCCATTGGCGGGCGATTTCAACTTCAGCGCTCATATACCGTTTTTCCTTCCCGCAGCGCCTGCGAAACGAAGGAAACCGGTGTTCGAGCCCCCCGCCTGATCTCGTCAGGCGTATAAACGATGATATCCAGGGGGAAAGAATTCTGCCGAATATGGCGATATAGATCCCGACTGCGCTTGTGGCGTGGCAAGTCGCTTTCCGCCACCACGAGAAAATCCACGTCGCTATCGGCAGTCATGCGACCGCTGGCATACGATCCGAAAAGAACGACGCGCTCCGCCTTCGCGGCTTCGCCGATCTCTCTCGCGACCCGTTTTATGTCCGCAATATCAACCATGACCTTGCCAAGACCTCGGCCTTAATACGCAGGCAGCCCTTCGTGCGTACTATTTGTTCTAATTTTCACGATACCACATGTCCGGCGACGGAACAAACCCAATATTCAGCCTGGCGATCTCGGCGGGGGACCGCCGACTCCAGGCCGGGCTGGCGCATTGTCCGGCGATCTCGGCGGGGGACCGCCGACTCCAGGCAGGGCTGGCGCATTGTCCGGCGATTACGGCGGGGGACCGCCGACTCCAGGCAGGGCTGGCGCATTGTCCGGCGATTACGGCGGGGGACCGCCGACTCCAGGCAGGGGTGAACGGGGATTGAATCAGGAACGGTAAGCTACAGAATCTCGGTTTTCATCCGCCGCCTCGACCGGCTCCGCTGGGGTGTCGATCGGCTTGTAAACCGAAAGGCGACGTGTCGGCGGCTCGCACAAAATCATCCATGCGGTGGCATAAAGGGCAGCATCGTTCTTGGCAGGGGACCGTTGGCTTTATTCCGGCGATGCCACCACCGTATACGACACCACGCCGTTCATGTAGGCGGGTTTATACCAGGCCCCTCCGACGGTGAAATAGTTCGTTCCGCCTACCTCCCGGGCGACCGCCCCGGCAGGCAACTGATAAACCACGACACCCAGCGGAGGCGGAACCACGGTATACGTGCAGGTGTCGTTCACATAAACGGGCTGATAGTAGGCGCCTTCGTGATAATAATAGGTGGTTGTTCCGACCTGGGTCGTGAAATGTTCGGCGGGAAGCACGGTCACGGTCGAGCCAACCCGTTCGGCCTCCCGTTGGGTGGTCGCCGTTCTGCCGTTGGGCCCCGTCACCTGACGGGTCGCCTTCGCCTCGCCATCGCCGGCCGTGCCCGCGCCGGTGACGGTTGCCGACTTCCCGCCGGGTCCGGTAACCTCGCGAGTCCAGGCCGCCTTCCCGTCATTATAAACGGCGTTGCCCGAACTGGTGGCGGTCTTCCCGCCCGCGCCCGTCACCTGGCGCTCATAACCGGCCCTGTTGTCGCCGGCCGCGGCCACCGTGACGCCCCGGGCCGCTGCACTGCTTGAGGCTTGCAAAGACGATTGCCGGACTGAGCCATAGGCCCCTGAGCGAACAGCGGAAGAACGGCCGCCACCACGGGCAAACACCTCGCCTGTGGTCATGACGCCCATCAGTGCGATGGTGGTGAAAATCAACCTGTTAGTCCGTGAAACTTGCATGGGGCAGATCCTTCCCTGGTCGTTATTTCGCTTTTTCCGCGGTTTTGATTTCAATTTTCATCGCGGTTTTGGGAATCTCGGCGGTGAACGCCGATTCCGTGATCCTGGCCGGAGTCTCGGTTCTGAGCAGTTGCAGTGTGTATTGGGGTTGACCCGGCAGTTGCTTGTAGGTGATCACCATCTTCCGGATTGAAGGTTTGTCACCCATGCCGATCCACATCTGCCAATCGATAATATCGCGCGAAAATGCCAGGTGATGACACTTTTCCTCACCCACATAGCCGATTCCAACATAATCAATGGACCGACAGCCGTTGGTCATGGTCTGGTAGAAATCCCCCGAAAGCATGTCCGATGCCGGCAGGCTCATGTTGTATTTCGACTGAAGCAAATCGATCGCCTCCTCGATCGTGCCGGGGTCCGGAATCTGGGCGTAGACGTTTTTATCAGAGTCCAGCACCGTCAGCGTCTTTCCGTCTTTCCAAAAAGTCCGGCAGCTCACATCGCCGGTCGTCTCAACTTTGAGCTTGTCGGGGCGCTGCACGGTGAGAACCCGGACGTGGGCGAACTGGAGCTTGCTTCCATCAGGCTGCACCTCGTCGATGGTATCCGCGATGTGCAAGATGACGGACTGGACCTGCTTGATATGATCGCTTAATTGGCGGAGGACCACGCCGGCTTCCGGCTCGATGACCGGTTCGGCGTCGGCCTTCTGCGCCCGGGCCGCGCCCGTGGCTGCGGCGAGGAACAGGATGCCCATTCCGAACGCCAGATTGGATGTCTTCATCAATTCGTCTCCATTCCCTGCTTCGATTTCAGGTTGCCTTTTTTTAACTTTAGGCAGAATCGGACGCCTGTACAAGCGCTTTAAATCCCAGCCGGGTTTTCCTTTTCTTCTTCATCCACCAAACGAAACGGCTTGTCGATCCGTTTTTCGATGGCCTTCTGGCGAGCGACCTGCTTGGGATCGACATACTTGAGTGACTCTTCGATGAAGGCGACATACTCCTCCATCGTGAGACGGGGAGGGAAGCGGGAGTCGAAGGGAAGGAGAGGCTTGTTCATTTTGCCAGGCTCTCCATCTGGTCTTTGATCAGAGCAAATGTTACGGTGTCACCGAATTTGTCGCAAAGCGGGCGGATGTCCTTTTCGGGATCAAGGTGATGCAATACGGCCAGGAATGCGATATCGGGAAGGTCTTTTCCCAGTCTGCGGGCGCCGCTTTGGGCAAAGGCGAAGATTTTCATGGCCAGCAAATCCTTCAAGGCGGGCAGTTTGACGCGGGCGCCATATAAATCGGCATCGATGGCGTTGGCGAGCAGTTTTTTCAAGGTTGCACCATCGACGCGAAGGAAATCCACCCGCACGGTTGTGTCGGGCCGGTTGAAGAAGACCACATTTTCCTCGATGGAAATGTTGATGAATCCCGCTTCCGCCAGGACGGAGCGCACGGCGGCAAGCTGATCGGCTGCCACCATGAAGTCGACATCCAAGGTGTTGCGCGTGTAGCCATAGTAATTGACCGCGAACCCGCCGATCAACAGGTAGTCAACGCCCGCCTCCGGCAAACGCCGGGAAACAAGTTGGAGAATGTCATGCACGTTCATCGCAGGAACAGGGTAGGACATTTCGGGTGCTTTCGCAAATGGCAAATGTGGGCCGAAGAGAAGACCTCACATGGAGGCACTGAGTCACGGAGAAGAAAGCCTTTGCTATCCGCACCACGATGTCACTTTAATAATATCAGCGAGCCCGCCGACATGTTATTCGCGGATGACACCGACACGTTGTCCAGGAACGACGTCCGGGTTCCGGCAAAGCCGCTGCAGACATCGAACCCGCCAAAACTAGCCCGGCCCGGGTTGATAAACCCGATATGATTGGTGAGCAGCTTGCTGTCCGCATACAGATCCCAGGTGCGGGCGCCGTAATCCTTGTAAACCCGGATCGTCACCCAGTTCGTCCCGGTTGTGCCGACGCTATAATTCGTCAGCGTCACCCAGCTGTTGGGCGAGGCGGGCCCGTCGTGCACCACGAACTGACCGTTGCTGTTCACATAGAACATGACCGTTGCGTCCGGGTCCACCGCCATGGGGCTGTTCGTGCCGTCGCACAACACCGGGCGCAGGTCCATCTGGATCCAGACGCGGGGCGGCCCCGCCGCGGTTTGGAACCGGTTCGACAGGATGCAGCATGCCGGAATCCCGGCGGCCTGAGCCCCGGAGGCGACGACGACGGGCTGCGCCAGGATCGTGGTGGAGGAGCCGAACCAGCCGTTGTAGCCGTTGGCCAGCGGCTGGCGGGCCGCATACAATTCAAAATTATCCGCCCAGGGGATGGTGCTGTACCGGGGACTCCAGGCATACACGGCGAAGGTGTTCGCCACATCCGGCGCCTCGCTCCAATTCGTGTCGCCCGCCTGCCCCGCCACGATGCTGACCATCCCCGCGGCATGGAACGTCAGATTGGTCTGATCAACAATCGTGCCCGGGCCCGCCGCCACCGTGAAATTCGTCACCGCCAGGCCGGACGATGCCGTCGCGCTCAGATGCACCCGGTTGGTCACGACCTGGTCCGGAATCGCCGGGAAGGCAATCGTCTGGCCGATTCCCCGATTAATGGTAAAAGGCGCCGTGGACGCCGGCATGACGCCCGGCGCCAGCGTGGGGACGGCGGACGCGGTCAAGACCTTGTCGGCGCCGATCAGGTCGATGCTGAGCCCCGAGAAGGAGGCCACGCCGGCAACCGCGGTCACGTTCGTGGTTCCCGAGAGAATGCCCGACCCGCCCGTCAGCGCCAGCGTCACGTCCAGCCTTGAATCGGCGCCGGTCGTCACCGTGCTTCCGTCGGCGTATTGGATTGCCACCACCGGCTGGCGCCCAAACGGCGCGCCCGCCACGGTGTTCGGCGAGGGCAGGGTCGTGAAAGCCAGGGCCAGGGGAGGCGGCGCGGCCGGGGGGGAGAGTCCCGCCACGCGCATCAACTGGGGACAACCGCCCAGGTAAACGCCGCTCGGGTGGCAGAAATAGGCCGGCCCCGCCTCCGGTGTTTTGCCCAGCCCCAGGACGCTCAAATCCCGGGGATTCACGGTGAACAGCACCTTGTTGTGGCCGTACAAAATCCCGCCCCAGATCAACCCGTCCGGCTGGAGGCACAGGTTTCCCATGGCCTTGTCGTAATGCCTCAACCCTTCCCTGTTTCCTGTCCCTATATTGAATCGAAACAGCGTGCTCACTCCGGGCGCCTTGTAGTCATTGGCGTAACCGACGAGGATGTCCGGCCCGTCCATCGCGACTCCGGCGATTTCCTGGCAGTTCGTCAGCGGTTCATACCGGCCGACAATCCGCTTCTGCGCCACGTCAAAGAGGAACACCGAAGCCGCATCCGGCGCCGCGCCCGGCACATTCTTGTTGTATTGCACCTCCGTGGAAATCAGCAGATTCGAGCCGCCGTTGATCGCCTGCATGGCGTGGACCTGGAGATGGTTGAAGGCCCCCTGGTCGTCGAACACCGTGAAGGCATAGGCCCCGTTTGTGCCGGGTTCGGGGTTGAACCAAGCCAGCGCGAAGCCATAGTAATACCGTTCGCGCCAGGCCGCCAGGAACACGTTGCCGTCGGCGCCCCGGCACAGATGCCGGGCGATGTGCGCCCCGTCGGTATAGGAGCTGAGCACCTTGATCAGGCAGGGATTGGCGGCGGCATTGGCCTCCGGCACCCCCGGCCGGCCCGGGATGGAATCCTCCCACGTCATCGGCCGGGTGGTGTCGAACGCCAGCACGCGGGCGGAGGGGTAGCCGCCGATGAACACCCGGTTGCTCACCGCCAGCAGGCCGTAGGCGCTGACGTTGTCGAGGGGAATGCGCTGGGTTGCGCCGTTGGTCGGGTTCACCAGCACCGTGGCGAAATAGGCGTTTGGCATGCCGGCCAGGCGGCCGTCGTCCAGGGCGCAGATCAGGGTTATCCCCGCCGCATCCGGACGCAAAGGCAGGGCGGCCTGGCGCCACGCAGTGGTGTTGGCGGGGTCCTGAATGTAGACCGCCAGCGCGTTGCTTCCGTTCAAGACGGGGGACTGGTCGATCGCGATGCCCGGGGCGGTTCCGGAAAAGCCCGGGCCGGGGAGAACCCAGTTGGGCGGCCGGTTGGTCGCCGTGCACGCGATCAACTGCCCGTTTTGGAGGTAAAAGTATTGCTTCGGATCGGCCGGGTGCGAGAGTTCGACCGCGTTGCCGTTGATCGAGAGGAAGTCATAGACACTGGCGGAGGTCAGCAGCACGGTGCGTTCCTTGGTTGTCCGATCCAGCCGCACCAGTTGCCAGGGGTCGCTGCTGCGCACGGCCACGTAGACGTAGTTGGAATCCACGCTTAAATAGTAGGCATAGGTGCCGCCGCCGGGGAGGGTTGCCACTTGCCCGAAGTGGGTGAAGCCGCGGGTGACGGGGTCGTAGAGCGACACGTCGCTTCCGGTTCCGCCGCCCATGGCAATCACGCCGTCGGGTGCCACGGCCATGCTGTAGAGCGTCAGCGAATTGCTCGAGAAGCAGGGCCCCAGATCGGTCAGCGCGTCGGTCGCCGGGTCGTAGATCGAAAGGCGCGGCAGCAGGTTGAAGCCGATGTAGAATTTGCCATTCACCCAGAGCCGACCCCAGGGCTGCATGGAGGGGACCATCGTGGGCAATTCCGTCAGCGTTCCCGTTTCGAAGTCCACGGAGGCGAAATAGGATTTCTGGACGGTGCGGCTGTCTTTCTTAAACCAGATGAGTTGTTTCCAGGGGGCCGTGTTGTCCGCCCGGCCCGGGGCGAGCGTGTCATACCAGGCCTTGACGGTGGACTGCCCCACGCTTTCGAGCTCGAACTGTCCCAGCGCGTTCCAGTCCAGATGGGCGGTCTCGCCAGTGGTCTGCGCCGCGAGCTGCAGCGAGAGGGCGGCCAGGACGCCGGCTGCCGCTGCAACGATCGCCTTCCAGTTCATTTTAGGGTATCGCTTCAACTGGCTCTTTCATTAACGCATGATGACGGTGGTGCCGGCCGACGGAAACGTCCAATTCACGTTGTGCTCCAGATTGATCGAGCCATTGCCCGCGCGGAGCGTCTGGCCGCCCCCGGCCTGGCTGTCCTTCACGGTCACAGCGCCCGCCTGCTGGGGCGCGCTGGCGGCCAGCGTCAGATACCAGTAGGCGCCCTCCGCCGTGGAAAGGAGCGACACGCCGCTCTGCCCCGGCGTCATCTCACTGCCCAGCGCCAGCCGCCCGGTGACGACGTTGGTCGTCCCGGCGGTGAAGCGCACGGTTTTGCCCCGATTGGTGCAGGTCAGGTTATTGAACGTGGTGGCGCCCGCGACGACCGCCGCGTTCGTGCCGGCCAGGGTGACCGTGCTGTTGGGCGCGGAGGTGAAGCTGACGGTCCAGTTCGTCAGGCTTCCGTTGACGGGCTTCGACAGGTTCAACCAGTTTCCCTGAACGGTCAACGACTGGTTCGAATCGATCATGAGAACGGCTCCGTTGGTGATCACCAGCGTGCCCACGGTGGTTCCCGTCACCTGGCTGCCGATCACGGTGGCGTGGGCATTCAGCATGTTTGTGGCGTTCACCCACAAGGTGCCGTTGCCGGCGCCTTGCGCCATCGTCTGAAGGTACACGGTGCCGGCGCCGCCATATAGATGAGTCGCCGGATTTCCCAGCCCCGAACAGGCCTGGACGGACACCGATCCGAAATCGTTCCCATTGGTCAGGATCACCGCCACCCGGCCGCCGCCCCCCAGCGCCCAGCCTCCTTTGGGACTGCTGGCCCGGATGATTCCGCTGCCGTCCAGTGTGCCCGTCGTGAGGAACACGGACCCGCCCGCCCCGGACATCATCTGGTTGTTCGCGTTGGCGGAGATCACGCCGTTCACGGTGGTGCGGCCGGTCACGTTCAGGCGCGCCGCACCGCCCCCGAATGCCCCGCCATACCCGCCCCCGCTTCCCAGCGTGGTCGGAGCGGTGATCGAACCGTAGGTGGGCCCGTTCGTACAGGTGGTGGCGTACCTGATTCCGCCGGCGCCTCCATGGCTTCCCCCCGTGCTGGCATAGGTCGCCGCTTTTCCGGGCCCCTGGCCGTCCTGGTAGCCGCGGCCGTCCACGTTGACCTGGCCGCCGGCCTGAATGTCCAGATCGCCTTTGACCGTCAAGTCCACCCGGTAGGCTTCCGTGGTGTAATTCGTCAAATGGGTCAGGTTGCCGCCCGGTGTGATCGTCAGCGGACAAGGCAGGACGAATGGCGCGTTGACGATGAAGCTCGCCTGGGTCCCGACCGCCAGCGAGAGCGGCGGGTCGAACGTCGCGTTCGGGGCGCTGATCCCGATGAAATAGTTGGAAAACGTGCTGAACGGGGACGGGGCGTTCAGCGTCCCGCCTTGCAGGTAGAGGCCGTCCGTTTCAGCCGCGGGATCCCCCCGGATCGCCGTCAGGCCGGCAACGGTGAGCGTGTCATTGGTGTCCAGCCCGTACACGCCTCCGTTGGTCAGGATGATTTCCGAAAAAGCATATGCTGATGCGTCCCGCCCGTTCTGTAGCGTGATAAACCGCGGGTCGGGGCCGGGAAGGCGCTTGTTATAATCCACGATCAGCGTTCCCTCGCCGGCGGCGTGTCCGGTGTGCTCGAGATAAACTGTCCCCCCGGCGCCGGGGTTGCCTCCGGCGGCGCCGGTGTAGGCCTGCATTTTGACAGCGCCAAAATCCGTGGAGCCGGTCAGGATCACGGCCACCCGCCCGCCGCCGCCAAGTCCCCTGGCCGAGACGGAGGCGGCATTGGCGGCGATCGTTCCCATGCCCGCCAGGGCGCCCGTCTTCAGGAAAACCGATCCGCCCGATGATCCGCCATACGTCGCTCCGGAGCCCGTTTCGACTCCCGCCGCCGAGATCGCGCCATTCACGGTGGCGGTCCCGCCCACGATCAGCTGAACCGCTCCGCCGCCGCTTTGGAAGGTTGTATTGTACGACCCGCCGCTCCCCAAACGGGTGGGCGCCGTCACGGAGCCGTAGGTGGTTGCCACGGTGGCCATGGCGTTCACGCCGGCGCCTACGCCGCCATGGCTGGCTCCTCCCGCGGCCAAATAGCCGGGACCGTTTTGGCCGCTGTATCCTCTGCCGTCCACGTTGATCTGGCCGCCGGACTGGATCGTCAGGTCATTGGCGATGGCCAGGATGACCTTGTATCTCTCCCCGGCGGCCGTCGTGGAGTTCGAGGCATGGGTCAGCACGCCGCCGTCCTGAATGGTCAGGCTGGCGGCATAATGGGTGTCGCTATCCTGAATCGTCACGGTGCAGCCGCTGGTGATAATCACGGGATCGGAGATCAGGGGCACGTGGGCGGGCGTCCATGTGCTCGGATTCGTCCAGATCCCGGATTGGGCGCTGGTGATATCCGCCGCAAGGGCTCGCGCCGCGCCGAACCCAATCGCCAGCAGAACCAGAACCAGGCGGCGGCTGACCTTTCGCGCGCTCACGATACCCTCCTGGAACCCGCCGATCAACAGATAGCCTGCACGTTCATCACGGGGACAAGGATAGGCTGTTTCTGGCGCTTTCGCAAATGCCAAATGACTTCGCTATCAGCTATCAGCTATTAGCTATGCTTCCAATATACCGCCTTGCCCAGACGAGGGCGGTCGTGCCGGCGATCAGGTCCGTGGCCAGTCGGCCCCAGAAGAGGCCCGTCACGCCGCCCAGGCGCATGC
>JBIIYJ010000223.1:0-8990 GCA_044346855.1 Kiritimatiellia bacterium | reverse complement strand
AGTCGAAGGACCGCCCAGCGTGCTCGGAGAGCCGCGGGCGCGCGATGGCTAGTCGGGTGCGGCGGCTTGCCCTGAGCCTGTCGAAGGGTCCCAGCCGCAATATGGCGAGGCCCCACGAAAAACAAAACACCAAAGGTGGTTTTTTGTTTTTCGTGAATTTTCCGATGATGAGGGGCGACGACGGGGTGAGTCTGACCTCGTGGCCGTGAGCCCCTAGTCGCAAGGAAAGCACGGGAAAACCACCTTTGGTTTTCCCTGCTTTCCTTGGGGAGCCCCTCAGCGCGGAAAAGCGGCCGCCAGATTACGGCCGGAACGCCGCACCCCCGCTGGTAACCCCGCCTGCCCTGATCGAAGTCGATGGGCCACCAAACCGGCTTCATGCGAAAAAGCTTAGGCGAGGATTTAGGTTATGGCCAGGCTAAACTTTTTCCATCATTTGGTCGAAGGCCTTGCCCAGGCAAGGCGCCACCATGAACCGGTCCGCCCTGCCAAGCCGGCCATAGGCCCGCCTCGCCCAGGTCCCCCAGCCGTGCGCGGAGCTGACCAGCGCAACCGGCCGCGGCGCCATCAGCCCCAGCGCCTGATCCATATCCAGGCGCCGCAGGATCCCCGGCACCGGGGCCCCCCGCCGGTGGGACACCGGCGGCTCCTCCAGCACCACCCCCGCCACGCGCCCGTCCAGAAGCGCGTGATACAGGCAGGCCGCCGCCGCCTCGCCCCGGCCGTACAGCACCAGCGGCAGCCCCCGCGCCTCCTCAAGTTCCGAAATCCGGTCCACCAGCAGCCGCAGGTCCTGCATCATCAGCATGACGGGCGTAAGCCCGTTCAGCAGCCCCGCGCGCAGGAGCTCCGGGGCGCGCGCGCCGGGAACCGCGGTGAACCCCGAGCCCCGCGGCTCGAAGGCCCCCTTGACCGCCTCCGCCCCCGCCAGCCCGCACACGCGCCCGAGAACCTCGCCGGCCCCCTCGTCGGGCCCCGCCAGCCCCAGCGCCAGCAGCCGCCCCCCGCCCCGCGGCCGGACCGTTTCCAGCCACACGTCCATGCCGCCGATCAGGCCGGCATAGGACCGGCAGGCCGGACCCGACGCGCTCACAGCGTCGCTCCGCCGCTCCAGCTCCAGCGTTTCGCCCAAACCGGCCAGCCGGCCGAAAACCTCGTTCCGCAGCCCCTCCAGCGCCGCCCGCTGGATCGCCGGCCAGTCCTCCGGACTCCGGGGCAGCTCGGGCGACCCCCGCACCGGCAGCAGCTCGGGAAGCAGGTCAAGCCGGTTGGGCACGGGCGGCGCGCCGTTGAAGACGGTCAGCTCCGCCTCGCTGCGCTCCGCAAGCGGCTGCACCACCGCGGGCCCCTCGCCGCCGGCCACGTAACGATCGAACCAGCGGTCGATCGTCGCCAGCACCGCGGCCGACTCCCCATGCGGCCCCTCTCCCAATTGAAAGGCGCAGCGGTCCTCGACGCCCAGCAACTTGAAGATGCGCCGGGTCCGGGCAACGAATGACTCCGCCTCCCCGGGCGAAAAGAGAACATCCCCCGCGGCATAGGAAAAAAGCGCGGCTCGGGGCGCAATGAGGGCGGCGTAGGCGGACGGGTCCTTTCCGTGGCGGTTGTGATAATAGACGCAATCGCAATGCCCCAGCAGATGACGGTTGTGCAGGGCGTCGAGCGGAACGCTGACCCCGCAGGAGGTTGCCACCGCCCGGACGCGGGAGTCGGCCGCGGCCAGGAAGAAGCTCTGGGCCCCGCCGCCGGAGAGGCCGGTGACGCCGAGTCGCTCCGCATCCACCTCGGGCAGTGCCGCCAGCACATCCAGCGCGCGGATGGAGTTCCACAACTCACCCCCGGCCGCGGTGTAGCCCAGGGAGATCCAGTCGGGCCGCAGGCCGGTGTAGAGTCCGTGATGCTCGCCCGGATTGTCGTGCTGCTCGAGGGTGTCGAGGATGAGGCAGACGTAGCCGCGCCTCGCCCAGCGGATGGCATGGGCCTGGTAATCGATCGTACCGTAGGGGCCGTGACCGCACAGGTACAACACGCCCGGGCATTTGCCGGGCGGCGGCGGGTCGGGCTGGAAAACGGCGCCCGTGGCCCAGCAATCCGGAAGGATCTGGAAGGCGATCTTGCGGACCCGGTAGCCGGAGCCCGAAAAGCTCCCGTAATCGGAGAGGGCCAGCGGACAGCGGGGCGGCAGCGGATCGAGCCCCAGCGAATCCATGAACTGACGATGGAGGTCAGCCCGGCCGGCGTTCCAGTCGGACGCCGTGCGGATTTCCGCCAGCGCGTTTTCCGCAGCCTTGGCGGCACGGTTCGCGTAATATTCCCAGAGCGTAATTCCCATTCATCCCGTTTAACCTTTTCGGCTTTCCGGAACAAGCCCAAAACGCTTGATCTTCGTCAACCGCCACGACCCCGTCCGTCCCGCGCCTTCTCATTGCCTTCTCTGCTGTAGCCGCCCGCGCTGAGGGCGGATCCTGCTCGGCGTCAATCCGGCGACTTGGCGGGCCTGATCCTCATTGCCTTCTCTGCTGTAGCCGCCCGCGCTGAGGGCGGATCCTGCTCGGCGTCAAAATCGTTCTCGACATCGATTATTCAGCCAAGGAAAGGCCTCTTTCAGTAGGCCGGGCGCTACGAGCCCGGCAAGCTGAGTTGGCCGATTTTCGCCGTTCTGGAGGCGTGAGTGAATATCTAGCGCATTCACTGTGCCGGGCTCGTAGCGCCGGCCTACGCATCCCCTTCCCCTGTTGTTACCAACCCATCCGGAGGGCAGCGCCCAGGAAAACCGTATCCGTGTCGAGATTCGAATCGTGGTCATTAAACTGGGATTCGCTGTTGAACCGGTAGTTAGCCGAGAGGTCGAGGAACACCAGGGGGAGAAACTCCAGATTGAGGCCGCCTTTCAGGGCGAAGAAGGGGTCGTCGGCCCAGTCTTCGTCGAAGTAGACAAGGCCCGCGCCCGCGCCGACGTAGAGCGTGCGCCCCAGCAGCAGGTAAGCCTGCGGAGCAAACGCTTCGTCCTTGCCGAGCCAATCGGGGAACACTTCCAGCTGGGCCTCGAAGCCCAGAATGGCGGGCCAGTACTGGTAGGAGGCGAAATAACTGAAGCCTTGCTCGTCAAGGCCCCGGATGTCTTCGTCATCGAGGTTCTCAAGCACGACCCAGTAGTTCGCGCCCGCTCCCACCCGGTGGGCTGATTCAGCCGCCTGAAGGTTTCCCGCCGCCGCCATCACCGCCGTAACCAACATCACCAGCATCCATTTTCTCATGTGTCTGTTCCTTTAGTTGATCCAACGGTAGATCATGCCGGCGGGGATAGCAAGAGTCCGATCATCAGGTGTAAACCGTATTTCAAAGAGGTACAGTATGGTGGATTTCAAGCGTTAACGCCTGAGCAGATTGAGCCGCTTCGACAAAAGTCTGGCTAATGTGATTGGCCCTGCTGTTTTCCGGATTCACCACGGAGACTCGGAGCAGAACAGCCCGATGAGACTCGCAAATGCCGTCAGACCGGTTTGATTTCTATTTATTCACACTTCTGCATGGTTTCGCATCCGGTCTTCCGCCATTCGCTCGCGACTCTTTTGGGAGCAAGAGGAGTCTTTGCTCGAAAGTCGTGGCACGGCCTTTCCAGGCCGTGTCCCCTGCAGCAATCCATCCTAAAATGATTCTGCTATCAATGATTCTGCGTAGAATGATTTCGCGCCTTCCGCGTGTTTCGTAGTTGAATCCGGAGCAGAGGCCCCGCCGCCCCAGAGGGCCACGGGTCAGGAGACCCGTGCCACGCCATTCGCAAGTCGTGGCAGGACCTTTCCAAACCGTGTCCCCGCCAGCAATCCGTCCTAAAATGATTCTGCTATCAATGGTTCTGCGTCGAATGATTTCGCGCCTTCCGCGTGTTAATCCGGCACAGAAGGCCCCGCCGCCCAGAGGGCCACGGGTCAGGAGACCCGTGCCACGCCATTCGCAAGTCGTGGCAGGACCTTTCTAAACCGTGTCCCCTGCAGCAATCCATCCTAAAATGATTCTGCTATCAATGATTCTGCGTAGAATGATTTCGCGCCTTCCGCGTGTTTCATAGTTAAATCCGCCCTGTCTTTCTCCGCGTCTCCGTGCCTCCGTGTGAACCTTCTCGTCATTCCTTCACGTCCCCCACCCCGAAAGCGCCGGTACTCAAAAACCGAATTGTCTCCGCAATGGCCTGCGTGTCCCGCATGATAAACGGATGCGACGCATGAATGACAAGGTGGTCCTTCATCCCCTCTATCCGGGTCCGCTGTATCGAAACCTTCCCGTCGTCGCGCCCATTGATCATCGCCAGGCTGTTAATCCAGTTGATGGAGCGGTCGCCGGCAATGACGCCCAACTCAAAATCGACTTTGCCCAAACGGTTCGGAAGTGAATTGCTTCCCGTCCCAAGCTGATTCCCGCCAGGCCCATTAATGGCCTCGAACAGGCCTATATCCCCCAGCTTATCGACAACTTCGCTGCCTTGATTCGGAGGCGCCAGCATCACCACTCGACCCAGGCGCGCAACGTGCGCCCCCTTGAGGTGCTGGCGAACAAGAATCCCGCCCAGCGAGTGGGTTACAAAGTGGACCCGGGTGACGGTTGCGAGTTTGGGATCCGCAAGCGCATTGGTGATCACCGTTTCGGCGAGCGTCTCGACCGTGGCCGTCCGCGATGGATAGTCAACATTCACCACAACAAATCCCGCAGACTCCAGGGCCGATGCCATTGGCGCCATCGAGCGGTCCGTCCGGCAAAGGCCATGAAGCAGAATGACCCCCTCCGACGCGACGGCAGCCGCTGCAGTGCCAAGCAGCATTATCGCAAACAGCATGATTCGGTGTATCATTCAAGCCCTTCTCGTAATCGCTGTCGTGATCGTGATCGCGATCGACCACGCGCATGCTTTGACGCCTCGATCACGATCGCGATTACGACTACGTTTCATTCTGTTACAAATGGTTCTGACGAACAGAATCATTTTTGGCAGAATCAAGCAGTTTCAGCAGAAGCCGACGCGTCGGGTCTCCGCCCCACTTATGGAAAGCCTCCCGGATCAGAATTGCGCCAAAGCACCATGCCAGGGGAATCACCGGAAGAGCAACAACCGCGACAGCGAATCCCAATTGCGGGTCTTCCTTGACGAATTGGATTGCGTGGAGATAAAAACGGCCGCCAACAATAATCATGCTGCAACCCATCAACAGATAGAACCACCTGACGACCGGCCACCTCCGCTCGTCTGCTCGCAGTCTCTCGATTAGCCTAAGGTCTTCAGGTTCAATGTTCATTCAACATTCCCTAACTGCGATGAGCAATGCGCTAAAAAGATTCCTCGAGTGAACGTTCACGATATCGCTTTCAACCGGAACCCTCCGTTCCAGTCAGTTATGCAAAACTGTACCCAGAATATGCTATCTTTCCCGAATTATCTATCTTTTCTTGTGTCAGCCCTGCTGTAACGCCGCAATAGAACGCAAAGATCGCAAAAAAACAGGCTGTTTTCTTTGTGTTCTCTGCGTTCTTTCGCGGCAAATCCCTTATTAACTATGATTTCTCGCGATCGCTATCGCTGTCGGTCTCGGTATCGATCATGCGCAGGTCGATACCGATAGCGATGCCGATACCGATACCGAACCGGAAAAACCCCCTTTCGACCTGGCCACTGGGGCTTGTCCCCCCGCTGTCCCGTTCGCCGACCCGCCAAAGCGGCGTCAAGCCGCCGCACTCCAAATTCCGCCCCTCCTGGTCGTACGTCGTACTCGATCTTCGTCGCCTGCCTCTCGTCAGTTGGCCCCTGTTCCACCTGGATTAAGCTTACTCTTCACCCCCGCTCCGGACCGAGTACGCGTTCAGGCTGATTCTATCTGGAACTCAGGAAATCAGGAATGTCTTGCTCGTTTCCTCCTTTCCTGATTTCCTGATTTCCAGATGTAACCGTCCTAGATCGTACGTCGTACTCGTACTCGTACGTCGTACTCGATCCTCATCGCCTGCTTCTCGTCAGGCGAGCCCCTGTTCCATCCTCGATTAAGATTACGAGTAAGATCATTTTGCGTGTAATCCCCTCCCCGCAAGCGTATAACTACTGTCAGACAGCTTTTTCAAAGGAAAGCCGGCGCTATGAAAACGAGCAGCATGACGAAAATCGCCGCCTGGATCCTGGCGATCCTGGCCCTCCCAGCCCTGACCCACGCCGCCCCCTGGCTGCGGACATATGGCGGCCCGGACCAGGAATTCCCCGCCAAGATCACCCCCAACACCGACGGCACCTTCTACCTCCTGGCCGGAACCCGCTCCTACGGGGCCGGCGAGACGGACTGCCTGTTCGCCCGCCTCACCAACAGCGGGGTTTCCGTCTGGGCCAAGGCGATCGGCGAAAAGGGCGACGACATCCTGACCGCCGTGCCCGCCGCGGACGGCGGCTACTTCGTCGGCGGCCACACCACCTCTTTCGGCCTCGGCAACCCGGCCGCCACCAATTACAACGTCTACTTCGGAAAGTTCGATTCCTCCTGGCGCGCCATTTCCCAGAAGGTCTGGGGCGGAACCAAGGATGAAACGGCCGAGTTCGACCAAACCACCGACGGCGGATTCCTCTTCCGGGGTTCGAGCGCCTCCTACACAACCTCGGACACCGACCTCCGTGACGTCTTCCTCTTCAAGGCCGCCACCAACGGCGCCATGGTGTGGCGGAAAGTGTACCATTTCGGCAATAACGACATGGTCGGCGACACGGCCGAGCTGGCCGACGGCTACGTGCTCGCGTTCCTCACGGCCGAGGGCGATGTCATCGTGCTCAAGACAAGCAAGGACACGGGCGACCTGCTGTGGAAACGGAAGTTCCACGCCAGCGGCGTGCTCGGCCTCCCCAAGCTGGAACGCACGCTGGACGGCGGCGTGCTGGCGTCCATGTCGCTGTCCACCGGCTTCGACTCCCGCATCCTGCTGGCCAAACTCTCGGGCAGCGGCGCGATGGTGTGGCGGAAAACCTACAGCCATGCGAGCTCCGGGGTCGTGCCGGTTTCCGTGACCGAGCGGACCGACGCCTCCCTGATCGTGGCCGGGACCCTCCTGAAGCCGGTCGGATCGAATTTCGTCGCCAACGCCCTGGTGATGCGGCTGACCTCCGGCGGCACGGTGCTGGTCCAGACGGAACTGGCGGCCGCGGGCCTCGACCTGACGGCGGATATCGCCTCGGGCGGCGCGCTCTGGTACGGCGTCTCGTACGACCCGGTCGAAACGAATTTCGACGCGGTCTGCGCGAAGCTGAACAAGACCACCCTGATGCCCGCCTGGGCCCGGTCGTTCGGCGGCCCCGAGGGGCCCGAAACCGGGATCGCCTACAAACAGGGAACCCAGTTCATCTTTTCAGGCCACACCGAAAGCGAAGGAACCGCCTCCCCCGGCAAGGGCAACGTCTTCGGCATCACCCTCACCTCGACCGGATTCGGCCCCAGCGCGCTCTCCACCCTTTCCCTGAAAGGCAGCCCCGCCAAGCTGAAAACCTTGACCGCCACCCTCCAATCATCGTCCGTCTTCACGCTCGTGAGCCGCACGTCACTGTCCCCGACCTCCGTCATCATCCAGATCAAGCCGGTTGCGCTGAACTGATCGCGGCGCGGACAACATCCATCGCAGAATTCACTGTCATGTAGGGGCGGTGCTTGCCGCCGCCCGCAAAGCCCGACGACTGACCGGACGCGGAGAAATTCCCCTTCGCCCCTGCATGCGGGCTTCGCAAGCGAAGCCCCTACATCAAACCAACATCCAACGCAGAGATTCACTGTCATGTAGGGGCGGTGCTTGCCGCCGCCCGCAAAGCCCGACGACTGACCGGACGCGGAGAAATTCGCATCCTTCGCCCCTGAATGCGGGCTTCGCAAGCGAAGCCCCTACATCAAGCCAACATCCAACGCGGAGAGAGTCACTGTCCAGCGATTTCAAACAGCCGCGCGGAATGGGGCGCCAGCAGCTCGCAGATATTCCCGCCCTCGAACGCCACGGTTTCGCCGGTCCAGAAATTGCGGGCCTTGACCGTTCCCGCCAGCCCCAGGTCCGCTCCCGTATACCCTACATACCGGGCCTTGTCGGTCCAGTTGAAAAGGGCGATATGCTTCGCGATCCCCCGCCCCGCCGTCCGGCTTCCCTCGGGATAGTCCACATACAGCGCCTCGGGCAGCGGCGACCCCGTGAACGCCGCCTCGTCCGGGCACCGCACGGGATACCCGCGGTCCATGTCGGCGATCACCTTGTTGAGCAAGGCGATCTTGTCCGGCGCCACCTCCTCCAGCCGGCCGTCGACCTCCAGGCTGCCCATCGTGATGAAGCCATAGGTCAGGCGGTGCAGGTTCTCGTCGTCGGTAAGCTTCGGATTCCACCCCAGCCCGTCCACGTTCAGCAGGCAGGTCCTGTTGCCGGGAATCGACAGCAACGGCAGGTTCCAGACCGACCCGATCACATGCTCGCGCCAGCTGCAGGCGCCGACATCGATGGAGCAGCGGTACGTGCTCGCGCCCTTGCCGAGGAACGGGTTGCCCATGGCCACGGCCACGCAGGTCATCAGGAAGCCGTCCTTCGGCAGGTAGGACCGGATGGTCCCGAGCAGCCAGTCGCGCCACTGGATGCCCGTGCCGGTGGCGTAGCGGATCTGCTCCGACTCGACGCTCTGGCACCAGAAGTCCATCTTCAGCGCCTCGTAACCCCACCGCTTGAACAGGATGTCAAACACCTTGTGGAAGTAGGCCTGCACGGGCGGAAGCGAATAGTCGAGATACCCCGAATCGCCGATCCGGTAGACATTGCCGCCGGCGTCCTTGGCCAGCCACTCCGGGTGCTCCTGGGCCAGCCGCGAATGCAGCCCCACCGAGGGGGTCCACCAGATCGCCGGGGAAAGCCCCGCCTCGCGGATCTTGTCGGCCATCGCCTTCATCCCGTTGGGAAACCGCTTCGCCTCGTGCCACTGGCCCTCGGGCAGATAGAAATTGGCGCAG
>JBIIYJ010000222.1:0-9001 GCA_044346855.1 Kiritimatiellia bacterium | reverse complement strand
TTTCAGCATGCCGCAGGCCGCCAGCATCTTGGCGTTCTGGATGTGAACGTGCGGGGAGATTCCCGTCTGCTGCTTGAAGACGCGGGCCAGATGCTCCGCCGACACGTTCAGCCGCTCCGCGATTTCGCCCACCGAAAGGGACCGCGAAATCTCGGAGTGGACAATCTCCTGGAACCGCCGGATCAGCCCGTGGTCGGCGTGCTTTTCCGGAATGGCCGTCTTGGAGGCCGTCAGCGCGTTCAGCAGGTCGGTCGCCAGCCGCGTGCTTTCGCTCAGGGCCAGCGTGCAGCCGATTTCGTGGTAGACGTTGAACGACAGCAGTTGCCGGATCGGCGTGCTCTCCAACGGCAGCTCGTAGACCGCGCCGAACCGCCGGATCAGATCCCGCGCCATGGCGTGCGCCGCCGAGCCGATCAGATCGATGAAAACGAACTGCCAGGACGGGCGGCCGCCGCCGGGAAAATAATAGCACATCTGCGGATCATGCGCCTCGCACAGGAATCCTTTTCCGGGCCCGACCACGTGCTTGCCGCCCGGATCCTCGTAGATGCCGCTGCCCGACAGGGTGTACTGGAAAATGACACGGGGCCGGTTCCTCTTCCATCGGCCCTCGACGCGATAGGCGGGAGTCCCGCGCGTTTCCTTGCCCACGCAATCCGGCCGAGGAAAGTGCGGCAGGGCGTCGAACGTATGAATAAAGAGGAAGAAGTCGCGCATATCAGATTACGCCACTCAATATCATGGATTTCAGTCTTTGGTGATTGCGAACCGGCCGCTGGAGTTTTATCTTATGAATGCTTATAAGAGTATCGACTGAACGAAGCATTTGTCAACCAGAAGAGGCGGATATGACTCGCTTGGGCGTTATTGGTCACGGCGGCCGGATCAGCGGCATGATTAAAAGCTGCTTCCGTAACGTGGATCCCGAACTGCGGGTAGTCGGCATCGTGGACCCCGATGAGGCCGGCGCCCGCTCCCGCCTTGATGACGTCGACAAGGAAAACGTCCGGATCTACCCCGACCTCAAGTCCCTCCTGAAGGACGCCAAGCCCGACGCCCTGGCCATCGGCACGCGCTGCAACCTCCACACGCCCTTCGCCATCCAGGCCGCCGCCTACGATCTTCCGCTTTTCCTCGAGAAACCCGTGGCCACCTCCATGGCCCAGGCCACCGCGCTCGAAAAGGCCTTCCGCAAGTCCAAGTGCCCCGTGATCGTCAGCTTCCCCCTGCGGGTCTCGCCCCTCTGCGACTTGGCCCGCCGCCTCATCGGGGAAGGGGCCGTCGGCAATCCCGAGCACATTCTCGGCGTCAACTATGTTCCCTACGGAACCGGCTATTTCGACCACTTCTACCGCGACTTTTCCGTCACCCAGGGACTGTTCCTCCAGAAGGCGACCCACGACTTCGACTACATGGCCTGCCTGATGGGCCAGCCGATCACGCGGGTCTCCGCCATGGCCTGCCGCGGCCGCGTGTTCGGCGGCAAAAAGGCGGCCGGCCTCCGCTGCTCGAAATGCGGCGAAACCGCGACCTGCCTGGAAAGCCCCGAAAACCGGAAGCGGAACGGCTCGGGCGGCGACCAGCGCGACCACTGGTGCTCTTTCGGCAAGGATATCGGCACGCCCGAAAAAGGGATGAACGAGGATTCCTCCAGCGCGCTCCTGGAATTCGCCAACGGGACCCACGGCGTCTACACCCAGGTCTTCTTCAGCCGCCGCGACGCGGGCGCCCGCGGCTCCACCGTGAGCGGCTACAAGGGCACCGTCTCCTTCGACTGGTACAAGAACGAGATGCGCCGCATCCGCCACCACGAGCCGTTCTCCGATGTCATCAAGCCCGCCGAGGGCATGAGCCATTTCGGCGGCGACCTCGAACTGGCCCGCGAGTTCATCGACCTGATCCGCGGCACTCCCTCCAAGCGGCTGTCCATCTGGGACGGCATCCGCAGCGCCTACGCCTGCCTCGCGGCCAAGGAAGCCGCGGAAACAGGAAAAAGCGTCAATGTGCGGCAGATCTGATTCTGAGAGATGACGAAGCGGGCCCTTGATCTGACCGAAATGACGCCGGTCCGGCCGGTTCTGCGTCTACAGGAATTATCCGCGTACTAGGAGAGCGTCCATGGCCGAATCGAAACCTTTTGAGTCCCTTTATAGCCGCGTTCACGACGTCGGCATCTTCGGGGCCGGCTATGCCGGGTATGCCGCGGCCGTCCGGCTGGCGGCGGAAGGCAAGCGGGTGTTCCTGGCCGACATCACGGGCGGCCTGCTCTGGGAGAGTGGCCGGGCCTTTTTCCCGGAAGCCGGCGCCCGGTCGGCCGGCTTTGACTTTTTCCTGGACGTGGTGGCCCGCATCTCGGGCGTGGCCGACGACTGGGTCGACGGCGCCACGGCGGAGCTGGCGGCCAACGAGCTGCTCCGCGATTCCAGGCTGCCGCTGCTGTATTATGTTTCCCCCGTCGCGGTGGAGTGGGCCGGGGACGCCGTGGCCGCCGTGATTGTCGCCACCAAATCCGGCTTGCGCCGGCTGGTTGCCCGGCAGTGGGTCGACGCGACGGAGGAGGGAACCCTGGCGGCCGCGGCCGGCCTGTCGAAGTCCCCCCGCGCTCCGGAGCGCCTGGCCGCGCGGCTGCTGTTCCAGAATCGGCAATGGCATACGGAGGACCGGCTCATCCGCTCGCGCGACTGCCCGGACTGCTGGCTCGCCTGGCAGAAATCCGGCTGGTCCGCCGAACGGGCGCTCCAGATCGACCTGCCCGGCACGGAACCCCGCTTCCTGCGCCACGTCGCGCCCACGCTCGCCACGTTGCGGTCGGAACTGAAGCGGGAACTGGATGACGCGTTTGTCAGCCACGCCTCCTTCCTTCCGTTCCCGTTTTACGGCCGCGGCGCCGCCCCCCGGCCGCCCGCCTCCAACCTCGTCCTCGCCGTTCCCGGATATGCGGCCGGCCCCGTCCGCAACCTGGGCGATCGCTACCGCCTTGGCCATGAAGCCGCCGGCCGGCTGGCGGACTTGCCGTCATCGAAAAGAGCCGCGCTGCGCTCCGGCCCGCTCCGCCTGCCGGCTTCGGACCTGAAAGGGCTGAAAGCCGACGTCGCCATTGCCGGCCTCGGCACGGGTGGCGTCACCGCGGCCCTGGCCGCCGCTCAGGCGGGCGCCGCCGTTACCGCCTTCGAGCCGTATTCCTTTGCCGGCGGCATCGGGACCGGGGGCGGCATTCCCGTCTATTACTGGGGGAGCGCGGGCGGGCTTCAGCAGGAACTCGACGATCGGGTCCGCGCGCTCATGCCCCTGTTCGCCGACCGCGCCAGTTGGCCGGTCGGCTTCCATCCCGACGCCAAGCGAGTCGTGATCGACGACCTGCTCCACGAGAGCGGCGTGCGCGTCCGGTATGGAACCCTGCTGGCCGGCGTTGAAAAATCGGGCCGGCGCATCACAGCCGCGCTTCTGGCCTCGCCCCGCGGCCTTCTGCGCCTCGAGGCCGGGGCCTGGATCGACGCCACGGGCGACGGCGACCTGGCCACCCTGGCCGGCGCCAAAGGCCGTTTCGGCCGGGCAGGGGACGGGCAACCCCAGCCGTATTCCCAGTCCTGCGGTCATTTCAACATGGTGAAAGGCCGGCTGGTGGCGCACATCGTCAACATCGACCACGGCACCGTGGACCCCGTGGACAGCGAGGATGCGACCCGCGCCCGCTCCAACGGGATGCACGCCCTGTTCATCGAACAGCGCATTTTCAATTCCTTCGACCGGCTCACCCACATCTCGCCGATGCTCGGCGTGCGGCAGGGTCGGCTGATGGAAACCGATTACCGGCTGACCCTCGACGACCTTGTCGAACGGCGCCGGTTCCCGGACTGCGTGGGCTATACGGGTGCGCACTACGACAACCATGCCGCCGATTATGAATTCGAGAGCGACGACGCCTTTTTCTTTGTCAACGCCCTTGGCCTCTGGGGCCTGCGGACCGCCTGCGAGATCCCGTACCGCATGCTCCTGCCGAAAGGGCTTGAGAATGTCTGGCTCGGCTGCCGGGCTGCCGGGGTGACCGAGGAGGCGCACCACAGCTTCCGCATGCAGCCTGACCTGCAGCGCATCGGCGAGGTGTGCGGCCTGGCCGCTGCGCTGGCCGGCCGGAAGGGCGGCAGCCGCGCCGTTCCCTATCCCGAATTGCGGAAGCGCCTCGAGGCAAGCGGGGCTTTGCCGCTCAAGGATCCGGCCAGCCGAGACTTCGGCAAGGCGCTCGCGCGCGCCGATTTCGAAGCCCTGCCCGCAACTCAGCCCGGGCTCGACCTGTGGCGGCGCTACCGGAAAGGCCTCGCGGCGGAAGGCCCGGAGTGGAAGAGGTCCCTGAAATCGAAGGATGCCGGCCAACGGTGGAAGGCGGCCCTGCTGCTTGGCGCCTGGGGCGACCCGGCCGCGGAACCCCGGCTGCTGGCCGCCCTGGCCGAGCGGGAAATCGGGCCCGAGCATGATGCCTTGAAATTCAACCCGGCCCGCGGGTCGCGCGCCATCCTGCCCCGGTGGTGGCTCGCGGTCAACCTGCTGCGCCGCTGCGGCTCCGCGCGCTGCCTGCCGGCCCTTCTCCGGTTGGGCGGCTGCCCCGACCTGCCGTTCCACGTGAAGACGGCGCTGTGCCTGACCTTTGCCGCGCTCGCGGGCCGGGTGCGCCTGCCGGCGGCCGATCGTACCCATATTAGAAATATCCTGGACGGGCTTGAGAAGGCCACGCCCGACCTGGCCGGAGCCGGCTGGCATGTCGCCTTCGCCGCGGCACGGGCCCGGGTTGCCTTGAAGCTGCCTCCCTCGGATTCGCTGATCGACCTCAAAACCAACCCCCGCGCCCTCGTGCGCCGGGCAGTCAAGGAGCTGGCATGAAATCAACCGTTTACTCACTCGGCGACCGTGTCGGCGCCGCCCTGCAATCCGATTCGGTCCGGTACGATCTCCTGATCGGCGGCGCCGTGGCCCTGGGCGGCTGCGTCGCCCGAATCGCGCTGGAGGACGGTTCTCTGGAGACGGTCCGCTGGATATCGGCCAAAACGGCGGGCGGGGCGGTCCGGCTGCAGGGGCTCACGCCCTCCGGCCGCTGGAGCCTGGCCCTGTCGCGCGCGGAGCGGGCCGGCGGGCTGGAAGGGGTCCGGCTGGAGCTGTCCGGCAAGGCGGGGAAGGGGAAGCGGATCGCGGGGCTGATCCCGCTGGCCGCCGACTCCGTGCCGGCCGACCACGTGCTGGTCCACGGCCGCTCCGCGGGCGGCTGCAAGGCGATCCCGCTGCCCGCCGAGGAGGCCGAACCGTTCACAAGCTACCTGCTTCTGACGCTCACCCGCGACGGGACATCGCTAAACCTCTCCCAGCCGCTGGCGCAGCGCAATCCCTCCCGGCTGACCGGCCGGCCCCGGGGGCGGGCCGTCCGCGACCTGGAGGCGCGCACCCCCCTGGACGCCCGGATGGCGGGCGGGGCGGCGCTCAAGGCGGAGCCGTTGTTCCTGTTTTCGGAAAACGACGGCCATTCTCTCCTCGAGGCCTGGGCGCGGGAGCAGCGGCCGCGGGCCCTCGCGCCCGTGCCTCCGGCGCCCGGCTGGAACTCGTGGGACTATTACCGCTGGACCGTGACGGAGGAGGCGGTGGTCCGCAACGCCGAATTCATCGCCGCCGATCCCGTGCTGAGCCGGCACGTCAAGCGGATCATCGTGGATGACGGCTGGCAGTATTGCTACGGCGAGTGGGACGCCAACCCGCTTTTCCCGCACGGCATGAAATGGCTGGCGAAACGCATCGCGAAGCTGGGCATGGAGCCGGGCCTGTGGATCGCCCCGGGTGCCATCGAACCCCACGCCCGCATGGCCCAGTGGGACATGGACATGCTGGCCAAGGGCAGGTCGGGGCTGCCCTGCCTGGCCTTCGCCTGCATGGAGCGGTTCGGGTTCGTGCTCGACCCCACCGTCCCCAAAAGCCAGCGCTGGCTGGGCGACCTGTTCACCCGCTATGCCGACATGGGATACCGGTACTTCAAGCTGGATTTCCTCCAGCAGATCCTGAAGGCCCCCGTTTTCGCCGATCCCTCCGTTCCCCGCGGCGATTTGGTGAGAATGCTGGTCGAGCCCGCCCGGAAGGCGCTGCGCGGCCGGGCCCGCATCATGGGCTGCGGCTATGACTTCTTTGCCGGCACCGCCTGCGTGGACGAGGTCCGCACGTCGAGCGATATCCACGCCCGGTGGGACTGCATCAAGGAGAACGTCGGCTCCATCGCGTCCCGCGGCTGGGCGCAGGGCCGGTTCTGGGGGAACGATCCCGATTTCGCCCTGTGCCGCGGCCCCGAGACGTCGGACGATCCCGACCTCGCGCGCCTGAGGGCCTGCCTGGTCTTCATCAAGCCGGAGATGCCCGTCGCCAGGATGGAGCCCTATCTGCTGTCCACCATGTCCCTGGACGAGGCGCGCACGCTACTGAGCCTTGTCCTGATCTCGGGCGGCGCGGTCAATTTGTCGGACGACATGACCCGCCTCAACGCGGCCGGGCTCGACCTGGCGCGCCGGACCGTGGCCGCGGAGCGTGGCGCGGCGGGCGTCGCCGTCGACCTGTTCACCAGCCGCTATCCCGCGCTGTGGACGCAGTCTTTGGCCCGCGGCCGGCGGGTGCTGCTGGTCAACTGGACCGACAAGGCGCAGGAGCTGGCCTGCGAACCGGGGCCGGGCGCCGAGGGGCTCGTTTGGCGCAACGTGTGGACCGACGAACCGGTCGCGCTGCGCCGCAACAGGCTGGTGGCCCGGCTGGCGCCGCACGCGTGCCTGCTGGCGGAAGGCCGGGAAGCGGGAGTGGCGCCATGAGCCGGCTGCGGATCACGGCGGGGACCTACGACTATGACCTGGTGGTGGCCGGCGCGGGCGTGGCCGGCGTTGCGGCCGCGCTGGAGGCGGCCCGGAGCGGCCTCAAGGTGGCGCTGGTCGAGAAGACCATCCTGCCGGGCGGGCTGGCAACCTCCGGCCTCATCAACATCTACCTGCCGCTTTGCGACGGACGCGGCCGCCAGGTGACCTTTGGGATCGCCGAGGAGCTGCTTCTGCTGAGCTTGAAATTCGGCCCCGGCCAGGTGCCGGCCGACTGGCGGCAGGCGGGCTGTGGCGCCACGCGGTCGCGCTACCGGTGCGTCTTCTCGCCCGCCTCCTTTGTGCTGGCGCTTGATGAGGTGCTGGAGGAGGCAGACGTCGCGCTGTGGTACGACACCCTGATCTGCGGCGCGGTTCGCAAGGCCGGGCGGTTGACCGCGATCGAGGTGGAGAACAAGAGCGGGCGCGCCCTGTTCCGGGCCGCCGCGTTCGTCGACGCCACGGGGGACGCCGACGTCGCCTTCCAGGCCGGCGCGGAATGCGCCGAGGGGCTCAACCGCCTTTCCATCTGGGGTACAGAGGCCTCGATGGAGGGCGCCCGTCGGGCTCTCGCGGAGGGCGACGGACTGCCGCTGATGGGCGGTTTCCGGCTGGGGGGCGATAATGTCGGCCGCAACGCCCCGGCCCACCTGCCGCCGTATCGCGGGACCGATGCCGCCGACGTGACGAAATTCGTCCTGGAGGGCCGCCGCCTGCTGCGCGAGCATTACCAGCGCGAGCAGGCCGCGCTTGGGCAGTCCGGCCGGTCGGACCTGTTTCCGGTCACGCTCCCCAGCATGGCCCAGTTCCGCACCACCCGCCGGATCGCGGGCCGGGCCACGCTGGCCACCGGCCAGGAGGAGAAGGAGTCGCCGGATTCGATCGGGCTCGCGCCCGACTGGCGCAAGGCCGGCCCCGTGTGGGAAATTCCGTACGGCGCGCTGGTGCCCCGGAATGTCCGCGGCCTGCTGGCCGCCGGGCGCTGCCTCTCGTCGGAGCAGGACGCCTGGGAGGTGACGCGGGTCATCCCCGTGGCGGCGCTGACCGGCCAGGCCGCGGGCGTGGCCGCCACCCTGGCCGTCAAGGGCGGCACCACCCCGGACCGGATCGAGCCCGAGGCGGTGCAGGCCGGCATGCGCTTCCGCGGCATTCCCTGCCGGCGCGACGACCTTAGCCGGAAGAGCCCGTGACCCGTGGCCCCTTGAAGAATAGCGAATAGCTGATAGCGAATAGCGGAACGAGAATCGTTCGCTCGTAATCTTAATCCTAATCGTAATCTTAATCCTCCTTCTCCGGCACCTGCCCCGCGCTCTTCTTTCGCGCACCCTTTCGCTACACAAAGCGGGATTACGATTAAGCCCGCCGCGCGACGGAGTCGCGATAAAACGCTTGGGGTAACGGCAGTCGTGTTCGGGCCGATTCTATCTGGAACTCAGGAAATCAGGAATGTCTTGTTCTTTTCCTCCTTTCCTGATTTCTGATTTCCAGATTCAAGCCGTCTTTTCCAGCGGAAGTTATGTTCGTTCACGAGCACTTGAAGTTACAGGCAAGATTAGGATGAAGACCCACCAACATCCAACGCAGAGCCCCCTTGCCCCCGGAGGAGGAGGGGATAAGATCGCAGAGTGGAGAGCTCCTTTTCGGGGAAGCCCCGTATCCCCGAAACTTGCGGCTGATGCGCTCGAAATTGCCGTCGCAAAAAAATGAACTCTGCGGCCTCTCGCTTTTGTCTACTCCGTGTTTCCGTGCCTCCGTGTGAATACTTCCCCTCCGCGTCCTCGTCCGGATCGGGGGGACGGGGCTTCCCCGTACATCCTACTCCGCGCTCTCTGCGTTGGATGTTGCACCAGGACAGGCGCCCGAAAGAGAGATTAGGGTAAAGATTACGGTAAAGACGATCGACCGGACGATCCGCTATTCGCTCTCTTGGCTTCGCTATCAGCTATCAGCTATCAGCTATTCTTCAACAGATCCATCGGGCTTTTGGCCGGCCTGCGGAAATCGCGAACGACATGGGTGTAGATCATCGTGGTTTCCACATTGACGTGGCCCAGGTAATCCTGGATCTGGCGGATATCCACGCCGTTCAGGAGCAGGTGGGTGGCAAAGCTGTGCCGGAGGGTGTGGACTGAGAC
>JBIIYJ010000034.1:0-27127 GCA_044346855.1 Kiritimatiellia bacterium | reverse complement strand
TCGTCTTCATCTCCGGAAACATGCCGCTGCGCACGGAGATCGTGCCGCTGCTCATCGTGACCAAGCTCGAGCAGTACGACTATGCCGGCGCCATGGCCATCGCCTCGGTCATGCTGGTCGCCTCCTTCGTGCTGCTGCTCCTCATCAACCTCCTGCAGGCCTGGAGCGCGAAATGAACGAGTCCCCCCTCATCCGCCGGCTGCTGATCCTGGCCGCGCTCGCGTTCCTGACCCTGGTGCTGGCCGCCCCGCTGGCCGCGGTCTTCTACGAAGCCCTGCGCAAGGGCCTGGGCGCCTACCTGGCCGCGTTCCGCGACAGCGACGCCCAGGCGGCCATCCGCCTGACTCTCCTGGCCGCCGGCATCGCCGTGCCGCTCAACCTCGCCTTCGGCCTGGCCGCCTCCTGGGCCATCGCCAAGTTCGACTTCCGGGGCAAGCAGGTGCTGATCACGCTGATCGACCTGCCCTTCGCCGTCTCGCCGGTCATCTCGGGGCTGATCTACGTGCTGCTCTTCGGCGCGCAGGGCTGGTTCGGCCCGTGGCTGGCCGCGCACGAGATCCGCATCCTGTTCGCCGTGCCGGGCATCGTGCTGGCGACCGTCTTCGTCACGTTCCCGTTCGTCGCCCGCGAGCTGATCCCGCTCATGCAGGCCCAGGGCGCGGAGGAGGAGGAAGCCGCCGTGGTGCTGGGGGCGGGAGGCTGGCAGACCTTCTTCCGCGTCACCCTGCCCAACATCAAGTGGGGACTGCTCTACGGCGTGATCCTCTGCAACGCGCGGGCCATGGGGGAGTTCGGCGCGGTGTCGGTGGTCTCGGGCCACATCCGCGGCCAGACCAACACCCTTCCCCTCCACGTCGAGATCCTCTACAACGAATACAATTTCGTGGGAGCCTTCGCCACGGCCTCCCTGCTGGCCCTGCTGGCGCTGGTGACCCTGGCGCTCAAACACCTGGTCGAATGGAAAACGCGGAACGACCGGCGCCGGGCCGCCGCCGCCGCGCACCCGGAGCCCTGCCATGAGTATTGAAGTCCGCAACCTGAGCAAGAAATTCGGCTCTTTCGAGGCCGTCAAGAACGTGAGCATCCAGTTTCCGGAAGGGCAACTGATCGGGCTGCTCGGCCCCTCGGGCTCCGGCAAGACCACGCTCCTGCGGATCATCGCGGGGCTGGAACCGCCCGACTCCGGCAGCGTGCTTTTCGACGGGCAGGACACCACGGGCCTCCACGCCCGGGAGCGGCGCGTGGGATTCGTCTTCCAGCATTACGCCCTGTTCCGCCACCTGTCCGTGTTCGAGAACGTGGCCTTCGGCCTGCGCGTGAAGCCGCGCGCCCGCCGCCCGTCGGGCGAGGAGATCCGCGACCGCGTCAACCGCCTGCTGAAGCTGGTGCAGCTGGACTGGATGGCCGACCGCCTGCCCTCGGAGCTCTCCGGCGGCCAGCGCCAGCGGGTGGCCCTCGCGCGGGCCCTCGCCGTGGAGCCCAAGGTGCTGCTGCTCGACGAGCCCTTCGGCGCGCTCGACGCCAAGGTGCGCAAGGAGCTGCGCCGCTGGCTGCGCCGGCTGCACGACGAGATCCACGTCACCAGCCTCTTCGTCACGCACGACGTCGAGGAGGCGCTGGAAGTGTCGGATAAGGTCGTGGTGCTGAACGCGGGCCGGGTCGAGCAGGTCGGCACGCCCGACGAGGTCTACGAGAACCCCGCCTCCCCGTTCGTCTACCGCTTCCTGGGCAGCGTGAACCTGTTCCACGCCCGGATGGACCAGGGCCGGCTCGCCTTCGCGGGCGCAGGCCCGGAAGCGCCGGCCCCGCTCCTGGCCTACGCCCGGCCGCACGAGCTTGAGCTGTCCCGGCAACGGGGCGCCGAGCCCGCCCTCGAGGCCGAGGTCGCCCACGTGCAGGCCGTCGGCCCCCTCGTGCGAATCGAGCTCCGCCGGCTCGACAGCGGGGCCCTGATGGAGGCGGACCTGACCAAGGAGCGCTACCGCGAGCTGGCCTGCCAGGCCGGTGACCGGCTTTTCGTCCACCCCAAAAGCGTGCGGGTGTTCGCCGAGGACGCCGGGTCGCCGGAAAGCCAGAACGCCGCGCTGCACCTGGGCTCGGGGATATAGACCGCCTCCCGGGCAGAGGCGCGCCTCATCCCTCACCCGCTCCGGGGCCCTTGTCCTCGAGCTCCATCTCCAGCGTGGATGTCAGCGATGACGGCTTGGCGGACAGGCTCTTCCACAGGGTAATCAAGACGGTCAGCGTGATGGCCGACCAGGAGACGCACAGCATGATCCAGCCGCCCGTTGTCATAGCGTTTCCTCCCGTTCGCGGAGCGCCCGGCGGCGCCAGGCGTAGCGTACCAGCAGCCCGGCCAGGACGATCAGGGCCAGATACAGCAGCCGCGTGGCCCAGACCCACGGTAGCTGAGCGGCCGTGTAGATCGGCTCGAGCGCGCCGTTCACGAGCCGGCGGCAAATGATCGTCTGCCAGCCGTCCGTGAACAGCCAGTAAAGCAGCACGGCCGCCAGGTAGACGGGCGTCACGTAAGTCATGACGAACTTGAATACCCGCGGCAGCCGGATATCGGCCCCGTGGTGCAGTTCCTTCCACCCCCGGTCGGCCCCGAAAACAAACAGGAATATCAGCACCTGGACCAGGCCGAAGAGCGGAAGGGCGAACGAGCTGAACCAGAAGTCCATCTCGTCGATGACAGCATCGCCGAAAATGGCCATGTGGGCCACGGCGAACGTCAGCCCCCCCAGCCCCAGCATGGCCTTGCGGCGGCTCAGCCCGACCTCATCCTCCAGGAACGAGAGCACGGGCTGCAGCAGCGAGATGGAACTGGTGACGCCGGCCACGAACAGGAGGACGAACCAGAACGTGCCGAACCACGGTCCCCCTGCCATGTGATTGAACACCAGGGGCATGGTCTGGAAACCCAGGCCGAACGTGCCGCCCGCCGTCGCCTCGCGGGCCCCCGCCGCGCCGAAGAAGCAGACGGCCGCGGGAATCACGATCGAGCCGCCCAGCACGACCTCGGCGAACTCGTTCATGGAGGCCGAGGTCAGCGCCGACAGCGCCACGTCCTGCTTCGGCCGCACATAGCTGGCGTAGCTGAGGATCACCCCCATGCCGACGGACAGGGTGAAGAAAATCTGCCCCGCTGCCGCCAGCCAGACCTTGCCGCTGGCGAGCTTGGTGAAATCCGGATTCCACAGGAACCCGAGGCCGTTTGAGACGTTCCAGTCCGCCTGCACGGGCGCCCCCAGCGTCAGCACGCGGACCATCAGGATGAAGCCCGCCGCGAACAGCAGCGGCATGGCGATCTTGCAGAAGGCCTCGATCCCCCGCGTGACGCCCCGGTACAGAATCCAGAAATTGACGGCAAACGTGACGAGAAAAAAGAAATACATCGGAGGAAGGCCCAGGATCCGGTCTCCGCCGCCCGCCAGGTAACCGCCCAGCAGGGCTTTCATGCCGGCCGGGTCGGCCACCTCCCGGTAGCGGCCCGTAACCGCGAAAACGGTGTAACCCAGGGTCCACGACTCAACGAAGATATAGTAGAAGAAGATTCCGAGCGGACCGATCACGCCCAGCACGCCGAGGTATTTAAGCCAGGGCTTGCGGCGCTCCCCCAGCGCGTCGAAAACGCCGGGCGCGCTCCCGTGCGACCACTTCCCCCCGAAGCGGCCCATGGTCCATTCCATCCAGCAGACGGGCAGGCCGAGCAGCAGGAACGCGATGAAATAGGGAATCAGGAAAGCGCCGCCGCCGTTCTGGGCGACCAACCCCGGGAAGCGCAGGAAATTGCCCAGCCCCACCGCGCTGCCGGCGACCGCCAGGATCAGCCCGATCCGCCCAACCCAGTTCTCACGCTGCCGCTGCTGATGCGCCATGCATCCCTCCCGCTTGATCATCCATCCTCGCGCCACTGGAGTAAAGCATATCGGGCTTTACGGAAAATGCAATTGCGCTTGCGTCGGACCGCTCACAGCTCGATCAGGGTGATTTCCGGGCGGCACAGGAACCGGGCGCGGAAAAAATAGGTGCCGAAGCCCGGGTTCACGTACAGGGGGCCGGCCGGCGTGCGGAACAGGCCGCTGTCGTACCGGCCGACATCGAACCCGAGGATGAAGCGGCGGAGGAAGCGCGGCCCGATTTGCCCCCCGTGGGTGTGCCCCGAAAGCACGAGATCGTACCGGTTGGTCGTGTCGATCTGGTCGGGATAATGCAGCAGGCGAATGCGGCGCGCCCCGACCCGATCCGGGGGCAGCATAGCCGGATCGTCCAGCAGCCAGTCGCCGCCGGTCCGGCGGAACGTCGCGGCCTGGGTCGCGAACGAACTCATCGCCCACCAGTCGTGGTTGCCGGGAATCCCGTACATCGGCTTATTGACCCCGGCCAGGATTCGCAACGCCTCGGGCAGGCAGGATTCCTCCTCGACCAGATCGCCGGTGAAGCAGACGGCGTCGGCTTCCAAACCGTTCATGATCCGGACCGCTTTCTCCAGGTAGGCGGTGTCGCCGGTGAAGTGGATGTCCGAGATGTGGATGAGCTTGAGCGTGGGCGATTCCGTCAGGCGAACATGCCGGACGTGCACCCAGCGCGACTCGATGAAATAGGCGTAACCCATGACCAGCAACAGGGCCAGGAATGCATACGATAAAAGCAGCGCGACCCGCTTGAACGAAAGCGCGAGGGTCTTAACTAGGCTCTTCCTGTCCATACCGGCGTCCCCCTGAGTTCGACTCCGTCCCCTAACGTCCTTGTCCTTTTCGTGATCGTGATCGCGATCGTGATCGTCATCGTGATCGTCATCGAATACGCGCCGGGCTGTCTCCCGCGCCGGGACGTCGCGGGCCACCTGCTTCGCGCAAAACCCTCGCGGGCTTTTTACGGAAGCCGCACTCGCGCGCCGCCCGAGGCCGCTTCGGCCTGGGCGCGCGAGGGCAAGTCAGTTGCGGCGTTTCGATCAGCGGAAACGGCCGAGCCGATTTTGAGCCTCAGCCGGGTTTTGGCTGGGTGAACTGGCCTTCCGGGCCGTGAACCCTAAGCCAAAACCCGGATCAGGCCAAAAGCGGCCGGCCGTTTACGCCGAAACGCCGCGACGACATCTCGCAACCCGCCACCCCAACAGCCGACGTCATGGCACCTGGAACTTCACCCCGGGGATATACCGGCAGGCTTCGCGCAGGATGCGGGCATGATGGCCGTACGAGGCCGCCACGTGGTGGATGAACGGGCCTTCGATGAAATGCCGCTCCCACCGCGGCCAGTCGTCCACCTGCATCCAGCAATAGACGTTCTGCGTGGAGGGCCCGTCGCAGGTCTTGCCCTCGCCCGCCACCAGCGCATACTCGCCCCGGTCGCCGTCGAACCGGCAGATCGTCAGGGGACCGTCCTTCATCTTCCAGTGCGTGCTGCCCGGCTGGATGCCCGGCAGGATCCAGTGCGTGCCGATCGTGGCGGGCTGCTTCGGGTCGCGCAGGCCCAGCGGGAACCCGCAATGCCACAGCAGCACGGAGTCGTCCCGCTCGGGATGGCGGATGGTCAGGTCGGCCAGGAAGGTCATCGACTTGTCCATCGAGGCCTTCTGCAGCAGGATCGAGCTGATGGCGCCGTGGATATCGGTCTCCGTGGCCGCCGGGATGCCGCGCTCGGACAGCTCGGCCAGGCTGAACTCCACCATGGCGCCCAGCTCCTCGCAGATGGACATGAAGCTCTCCACCGCGAACCCGGTCAGCCCCTGGTCCTCCGCGAGGTAAAGCATCTCGTCCCGGAAGGCCAGCACGTTGATGACCGGGTCCATCGTGGGGAAGCCCTCGAAGCGGACGCCCTTCTTCCCGAATGACTCGATCTCGTCCAGGTAGCCCTTGCGGCCATGCGCCGCGCGGGCCTTGACCGCCTTGATGACGGCGATCATGTCGATCGGCAGCACCTGGATGCCGAACCGCTCCAGCAGCTCGCTTTCGTTGACGATGCAGGTCCAGAAGAAGTCGATGCGCTTGCCGATCATGCCGATCCGCATCTTGCGCAGCCCCTTGACCACGTTGGCCGCGGCCATGAAGTCGCGGATGCCGCTCTCGAGCAGGGGCTCGTCCATGTGGCAGTTCTCAAGATACGTGAAGGGGACACCCAGCTTGTGGAGCACCTTGGAGCTGGCGAAGAGGCCGCACAGCGTGTCGCGCAGCCGGGTTCCGTCGGGCAGCGGCGCCTCGTCACGGGGCCCCCAGAGCAGGGTCGGCACATTCAGCTGCTTGCCGATCATGCCGCAGGCGCCTTCGGTCCCGAAGTTGCAGTGGGGCATGAACAGGGCGTCCACCCCCTCCCGCCTGAGGTAGGCCACGATCGGATCGACCTGCCGCTGGTCGCGCACCATGCCGTCGGGGATCACGCCGTCCAGGTTGACGAAGCGCACGCCCAGCTTCTTGAGGAGCGCCTCGATGCGCGTCTTGTAGCGCATCGCGTCCTCGTGCGAAAAAACGAATTTGCCGATCGGCGCAAGGCCCAGAAGGGGCGTATCGTGCTTCATCGAAACCTCCACGCAAGTTGCCTGCCCTTTTACCAGAGCCCGCGACGCCTTCCAAGCGTAAAGAAGGGGGGCGGGGTTCAGGGCGAAGCCGGGCACCGTGACCTGCCGCGCTTCGAGGCAGGTCTCTGGTGCCCGGTTCGGGGTTCAGGGTTCGGGGTTCGGGGTTCAGGGGGTTAAATTTTTGACGTTCTCAGGGCGCGCGCGCTCACGGCGGAGGACCGCCGACTCCATGAAAGGTATCCGATTGGGGCTTTTCACTGAAGCCGACTCGCCACCGACCCCAGTCACGCGCCGGGCTGTTTCCCGCGCCGGGCCGTCGCGGGCCACCTGCATTGCGCATTTACGAGGCGCAACAAGCCAATTTACTTGCGTCCTCCGGTTGCGGATAGGATAATAGACACCCTTGCCATGAGAAAAAAATTCGACATGCCGTCATCTTCCCGCGAAAGCCAGCCGGGCCCGCCGCCCGCCCTGGTCGCGGCTATCCTGCTGCTGCTCCTGGCCGCCCTCTTCCTGGGCATCGACCGGTGGCGGAACCGCTCCCGCGTCCCGGCGCCCCCCGCGCTCGAGCTCGCGCGGCAGGCCGACCCGGACGCCCCCGCCGTCCCGGCCTTGCGCGGGATGGGCTTCCCCACCCCCCAGCCGAACCTGTTCGAGCCGGGCTGGCAGCAGGGCGTCCAGCCCACCGCCTCGGGCCGCCCCGAGTCGGGCCTCTACGGCTCCTACCGCACCGGCGCCGGGGGGCTCTCCTCCTTCCACGAGGGCGTCGACATTGTCGCCGTCTGCCGGGACGCCCGCGGCAACCCCACCGACCCTGCGGCCGCGGTCGCCGACGGGCGGGTGGCCTACGTCAACCGCGTTTCCGGCAACTCCAACTACGGCCAGTACGTGGTGCTGTTCCACCCGGACCCGGTTGGCACGGCCTACACCCTCTACGCCCACCTGGCCTCCGTCGAACCCGGCCTGGCGGCGGGCCAGTCCGTCGCCCGCGGCGCTCGCCTCGGAACCGTGGGCCACTCCTCCTCCTCCCCCATCCCGGTCTCGCGCGCCCACCTTCACTTCGAGGTCGGGCTGCTGGCCAACGACCGCTTCGCCCCGTGGTGTAGCGGAATTGGGGACAAGAACCCGCACGGGATGTTCAACGGCCGGAACCTCCTGGGGGTCGACCCCCTGGCCGTGCTGGCGGACAGCCGGAACAACCCCGACTTCAGCCTGCTCGCGCACCTGCGGTCGCGCCCCGTGGCCTTCTCCGTCGTGGCGCGCGGCCGCGGCCGGCTGCCCGACTACTTCCGGCGCCATCCCTCGCTCTGGAACGGCGCCGCCGCCTGCAAGGCGCTTGTCCTGGACTGCACGGAAGGCGGCGTCCCGGTGGCCGGCCGGCCGGCCACCGACGAGGAAATCGCGAAACTGGGGCGCGACGCAGGCGCCGTGCTCTCCGCGAACGAGGCCGCCCTGGGCCGCAACGGCCGCCACCTCGTCGTGCACCGCAACGACGGCTGGCAGATCGGCCGGAACGGCGAAGCCTGGCTCGACCTGCTGCTGTATTAGCTGATCACCACACCAGCGTGCAGTGGTTGTCGTCGATCAGGCCCAGCTCATCGGCCTGTTTCAGGTACAGGATCATGTGCCGGTACCACATGGCGAAAAATCCCTGGAACATGCTGTCCAGCTGCGGCGAGCCCGCCAGGATCAGCCGCAGGCCGTTCTTCCCCAGCTCGATGTGCCGCGCGTCGCCCGTCAGCTCGTACCACCGCACCAGCACGGTCAGGTCCGCCACCTTGATCTGCCAGTTGCGGAACACCACGTACCCCCAGCTGCCCGGCTCGGCCAGGGCCTCGACCACGGGCTTCGTGATGTCCTTCCACAGCTGCAGCACGCGCGCCTCGCCGGTGGCCGCCCACACGTCCCAGATCCCGTTGAACGTCATGGCCAGCATGTATCCGCTCAGGATCCCGCTGCCCAGGGGATACTCCCAGCACACCCGCCCGTGCTCCTTCTGCACCGCGATCAGGTCGTCCACCACCCGCAGCGCCGCGTCCCGGTATTTCGCCTCCCCCGTCACCTCGTAGAGGGCCGACAGGGACAGCAGCGGCCAGGCGCACTCCCGCCCCGTCCCGCGCAGCGCCTTCTTCATCGGCCCCGTGATCCACCAGACCAGGCAGTCGCCGATCCGCCGGCTGATCCGCAGCGCCTCCGCGTCCCCCGTGGCCAGGTAGAAATAGAGCAGCCCCTGGCACCACTGGTGGCTCGTGTAGACCTCGCCGTTGGTGTGATCCTCGCTGTGCGGGCACGTGGCCCCGTCGCGGCGGGGATCCGCCGAGTGGTCGATGAAGTCGATGTCCATCAGGTGCCGCGCCATGGCCGCGCCGTCGAGCGCCGCCCCGCGCCGCCAGGCGTCGAGCATGCAGCAGTAGAGGTAGTCCTCCTCGTTGTTGATGAACTGCCAGACGTTTTTCTGCTGGAGCCCCCCGCGCGCCCCCGCCTCGTCCCCGTAATGCTTCCAGCCCAGCGCCGGCGGCCACAGGTGGCCCTTGGGGGCCGAGCGGAACAGGTCGATCTTCGACTCCAGCAGCGGGTACTTGTTGGGCTGGAACGGCAGGGTCCGGTGCACGTCGGCGAAGGCCGCCGCGCGGTAGGCCGCCGCGCCGGGCGAGACCACCCCGGGGTAGGACAGGTTCGCGCTCGCGTGGAACAGCTCCGCCGCCTCCAGGCTGTCGTCGTGCACGTGGAACAGCACGTCCCGCGTCTTGCCCATGCCCTCGCCGAACCGGTGGAACTCCCGCCAGGGCGGGAAGAAGTCGATCTCGAAGCGGTTCCGCTCGCTGCCGAGGTGCAGCGGATACTCGGCCTCGGGATTGGCCATGGCGAACCGCATCAGCAGCCCGCCCTTCCCGGGCTCGTGCAGGTCGAGCAGCGGCGCGCACCCCCGCCGGTCGCCTGACGCCTTGCGCGGGTTTTTCTCGTAAATGGATTCGCAGATCGTCCCCTCCTCCTCGCGCAGAAGGTCGCCGTCGCGCAGGATCGTGACCGGCGTCTGCCAGGCCAGCTCGGACTCCTGTTTCGGATACAGGAACGGGTCGGGCTTCACCCGGCGCGGGACGGAGTCCGTGTCGAGGTCCACCCGGTCCGCGATCTCCAGCGCCTGCTCGGAGGTCATCAGGCCGTGCTGGGTGTGCAGGACGCGGCGCACCGGCGCCTGCCCGCAGGCCAGCGCCCCCTCCAGCCAGCAGCGCCGGAACTCGCGGCCCTCGCGGCCGTCGTGCCGGTTGCGAACGTGGTGCAGCATGAGCACCTGGGAGCCGCCCCGGGCGAACTGGAAGCGGACGGTGTAGTCGAGGAACCGCGCCTCCCCGAGCCCGTGCCGGCCGTCGAGCCGCACGGTCACGCGCTGCGGCCCCTCCTCCTCCACCGTCAGGCGGTAGTCGCCGCCGCTGGCGCGGTAGGTGGCCCCCTTGTCGTCCGTCACGCAAAGATCCGACGCCTGCCCCGCAACCCAGTCCCGCCCGTGCGCGACCAGGGCCTCGGCCAGCGTGAAGCGCTTCCGGGAAAAGGTCCAGGCCAGCCGGCCCGTGTCGACGGTGAGCGTCGCGGCCGTGCGGGTGATCCGGATCGGGCGGCCCGGGGCGCGGACCGCGCGAGCCGCGCCCCGCTTCGCCGCTTTCAGGTCGAGGGCATACCGCCGGACGGCGCGGGGGGCCAGCTCGGCCTCGGCGTAGTCGAGCAGCGCGAACCGGACCGAGCCGTCCGGCCAGCGCGACAGCACGCGCCACTGGACGCCGCAGTCGCGCCCCGCCTCGTCGCGCAGGACCAGCTCGCGGGCGGGCTCCCGGACCAGCCCCTCGGCCAGGGGGATGCTGCTGCGGAGCGGCAGCCCGTACTGGGGGAACTTCCAGGGATTGGACAGGGAGAAGGCGATCGGGAACGGCGAGGTCATGGAGGCTCCAACCGGTTGCGGCGTGCTCAGGGCGCGATTCCCTCGCGGCGCCAGACGTCGAGAATCAGTTCGTAGCGCGCCAGCCGCATCCCGGTGTAGACGCAGTTGCTGGTGGAAAAGATGTAACCGCCCCCGGGCATGCCATGCCGCAGGGCGTAGCGGGTCGACTCGATGCATTCCGCGTCGGTTCCCGTGTCCAGCAAACCGCAGTTCACGTTGCCGATCAGGCAGACCTGCCGGCCGGCGAGCCGCTTCATCTCGGCCATGTCCACCCCGCCCTGCGGGTCGAGGGAATGCAGCGCGTGCGGGCCGGTCTGCAGCAATTGGTCGAGGACGGGCATGATGTTGCCGTCGGTGTGCTTGACCGTGTAGAAGCCCAGCTCCCGCAGGCCGCGGGTCAGCCGGGCCAGGTAGGGCGTCACGAACTCGCCGAACATGGCCGGGCTCAGGAAGGGTCCGCTGTTGAAGCAGTAGTCCGAGCAGAGCGCAAAGCCGTCCAGCCCGCCGTGCGCCTTCATCCGCTCGGCGAAGGCCAGGCGGCCGTCAACCATCTCCGCGGCCTGCCGTTTCATCGACTCCGGTTCGTCTGCCAGCTTTTCGATGAAGGCCATCATCTGATTGCCGGACGGCAGGCTGTAGGTGGCGTCGCCGTGCAGCATCAGGAAATAGCGGTTGCCGCTCTTTTCGCGGATCAGGTCGATGAGCTTGAAGATTTCATCCTCCCGCCCGGGATTGGGGTGGAGCAGGATGGCGTCGTGCTCGAAGCGCTCGCAGGTGGCGATGTAGAGGTTGGCGATATCGTTCCGGTGAAGCTGGCGCTCTTTCTCCTCCATCTGGTCCCACTGGTGGTAGTTCCGGTGCGAGGGATGGACCTTACCGAACGCCTCCATGGTCAGGAAGAAAACCAGTTCGAAGTGAGGGACGCGGCCGGGGAGAGGCTTGCGGTCAAGCGCGGCGGCAAAGCGCTCGCGCGGCGTAAGGGCGGAAGGATGAGACATCACTTTATCCTTTCGACAACTATCCACTATTCACTATTCGCTACTAATCACTACCCACTATTCACTATCCGCTATCCGCTATTAGCTATTAGCTATCCGCCATACCCGCCTTCGCGCCTCGCGAAGGCGGGTATGGGCCCAGCAGGGCTCGAACCTGCGACCAAGAGATTATGAGTCTCCCGCTCTGACCAACTGAGCTATGGGCCCCCGAAGCACCCTTTATAGAACAGAAACGCTATTGAAACAACTCAAAGATTCATGGCACTACCTGATAAAGATTAATTTTTATACTGTCGGGGAATTTTCAAAACAGGACACATGTAGCGAGCAAAACAGGACAGTCCTGTAGCTTTCAAAACAGGACTGGGAGTCCGAGGTTGGGGAGGACCAGAGCGGGGGAGAGACCCTGCTAAACGCTTGGATGATGGGGGTTTAGCACAAGGCCAGGGGACCCGGGGAGTCCCGAAGGGACTGCCCGGGAGGGCCGAAGTGCCTGCCCCCGAGGGGGCGCCGCCCCGTGTAGCTTTCAAAACAGGACAAAATCTGCAATTCTGAGCTGTATCATCGGCTGATGAAGAAGCAAATCAGCAGCAGGTTGGAAGCCCCCTTGATACGGGATGTTTTGGATCAGTTCAATCGCCAAGCCATCAGTTGCACACAGGCTTGCGAAGCCCTCTGCATCTCACGCAGTCGGCTTTATGCGCTTCGAGCTGACTACTTGCGGGCGAAGAAGGGGAAGGCCCGCGAAGGCTGGCAGCCAGGAGCCTCGGGCGGTGACCACGCGCCAGAGTGGCCTGAGACGGTGACTGCCTTTCTTCGCAACGCCCTGAAACACGACTACAACTATGCCTTTGCCGCCAGTGAAGCCGAGCGAATATTTCAATTTCAAACAGCTCGATCTCAGATTCGGCGCTGGGCGATCCGAGAAGGACTTGCAACCCCTGAACGGCCGGCGCGGCTTCCGGCGCATACGCGGCGGTGGCAGCGGTCCGCTATTGGAGAGTTGTGGCAACTCGATGCCACGCCGGATTATTGGTTCGGCCCAAAAGCCCCCGCCTTTCCCGTCTTGGATATGCTAGATGACTGCAGTCGGCTTCAAGTCGGTTGCGCCATTTACCGGAACGAAACCGTCCCAGCCTATCTACATTTCCTTCATAATGCCTTCCTTCGCTATGGCCTTCCTTTGCAAATCTATGTGGACCATGCGAGTGTCTTCAAAGGCGACCTGGATAACAGTGTCAGCCGCGTCCAGGAGCGCTTGACGTTCTACGGCGTCTCTTTCTTTCACGCCAACTCCCCGGAGGCCAAGGGAAAGGTTGAGCGGGTGCACCAAGTCTGGCAGGATCGACTACCGTGCTACTTTGAGCTCAACGGCGTTAGCTCTCTGGACGATATCGAGAGCGTCAACGCTCACATTGAAGCACTGCGAGCTCATCGAAATAAGCGAGAGATCCACCGGGAGATCGGGATGCCTCCGCAGGTAGCCTGGGACAAGGCTTTGGCCGAGAGGCGCAATAAACTGCGACCCGTTCCAAGAGAGCCGTGGTGGCCGTATGTCTGGGCTACGTGGCATTCCGTGATCATCGGGAAAGGCGGCCGGGTTCACTTCCAGGCAAATGAGTTCCCAACCCAAGGTGCTCCGGGAACTAGGGCCGTTGTCTGCGAACATCTCGATGGATCATACTCCGTGCTCAAAGAGAGGCCGAATAAGGAGAAGTATCCTCATGTCCTGTTCAGCAACCGGCCCCAGTAAGGCCCAGTCTTAAGGTGTCCTGTTTTGAAAGCTACAAGAAGTCCTGTTTTGAAAGCTACACGACAAGATTAATTTTTATACTTGCCAGGGTTCCTATATTTAGTAATGTAATAGCATGAAAGCGAAACAGAAAAAGCAGTTCGCCGACTTGCTGGCTTGGATCCGGCAGGGGCGCCAGGCCCGAAACATGACCCTCCGCGAGACGGCCGCCGCTCTCAAGGTTCCCCCCTCCTGGGTTGGGAAAGCCGAGAATGGCGATCGCCGGCTTGACGTCGTCGAGTACGTCAAGGTCTGCGAAGTCCTCGGGCTGGACCCGATCAAGGGCCTGAAAATGGTCCTGGCCGAAAAACCTGCCGCCAAGTCCTCCGGCAAGAAGCGCTAACCAATCCGCCGCATTTTGCTTGTTCATTCGGCGGAAGGGTGCTAACTACCTTTGCCTTCATGAACACTCAACAGCGGCGGTTTTATGCGCTTTATCATTGCCTGCGGCGGAACCGGCGGGCACGTCTATCCGGGCGTTGCCACGGGTCAGGTCCTTCAGTCGGCCGGCCACGAGGTTCATCTCTGGCTGGCCGGCAAGTCGATCGAACAGAAAACGACTAGCAGCTGGAGCGGTCCCTCGTCCGTCATCGCGGCAGACTGGGACCAGTCCGGCTCACTCATCCCCTTTTTCAAGACCGTCTTCCGGCTCGCCGGAACCCTTCTATCCTGTCGCCGCCGGCTCCGCGACTTGCGCCCCGCCGCCCTGCTGGCCATGGGAAGCCGCGCCTCGCTCATCCCCGTCATCGCGGCCCGCAGCCTGAAAATCCCCGTTATCCTGCACGAATCCAACGTCATGCCGGGCAAGGCCATCGTCCTTCTGTCCCGCTTCTTCCGCGTCACCGTGGCGCTCGGCTTCCCCGACACCGCCGACTACCTCCCCGGCCGCAAGACCGTCGTGACGGGCTTCCCTTTGAGGGACATGACACCCCGCGGCCCGCTGGCCGGCCTTCCCCCGGGCGACGCCCCCGCCGTGCTCGTCATGGGCGGCAGCCAGGGCGCCTCCAAGGTCAACCAGCTGGCCTGCGACGCCCTCATCCGCCTCCACCGCGAGGGCGTGCCGCTCCGCGCCATCCACCTGTCAGGCGAAAAACAGGAACAGGCCATCCGCGCCGCCTACGCCGCCGCCGGCCTCCCCGCGGCGGTGTTCGGCTTCCTGTCCGACATGGGCGCGGCCTACACCGCGTCCGCCGCCGCCATTTCCCGCGCCGGCGCCGCCAGCTGCGCCGAGCTTGCCTACTTCGGCGTTCCCGCCCTCTTCATCCCCTACCCCTACGCCGGCAACCACCAGCGGCTCAACGCGCTGGCCCTGGAAAAAACCGGCGCGGCCATCACCCGGTCCCAGGACGCGCTCAGCGTGGAAGGCCTGGCCGAGCGGATCGGCCTGCTCCTGAAAAATCCGGCGGAGCTGGCCCGCATGCGCAACGCCGCGCTGAAAGCCGCCTCGCCCGACGCCGCCCGCCGGCTGGCCGGCCTGATCCTCGCCGCCGCCCCGAACCCCGCCGCCCCATGATGCGACTCGTCGACAGCCACGCCCACCTGGACGGACTGGACAACGGCGCCCCCGCCGCCGTCGAGTCCGCCCTCGCCCGCGCCCGCGCCGCGGGCGTGGTCCGCGTCGTGGCCGTGGGCGGCGCCCCCGAGGGCAACCGGATCGCCGCCCAGGCCGCCCGGCAATGGCCGGAAACCGTCCGCGCAGCCGTCGGGTTCGACCGCTACAACGCGGAGCGCGCCGGCCTGGACGAGGGGGAGCTGAACGCCCAGCTGGACGGGCCGGGCGTGGTGGCGGTGGGCGAGGCGGGCCTCGATTTCCATCACGACCCCAAAACGGCGGAGCCGCAGATCGCGCTCTTCACTCGCATGCTCGACCTGGCGGCCGAGCGCCGGCTTCCCATCGTGGTGCACTGCCGGGAATCCGAGGAGGCCATGGGGCCGATTCTGGAAACGCACGCCGCGCGCTGGAAGGGCGACCCGCTCCGGATCGGCGTCATCCACTGCTTCACGGGAACGCCGGCCTTCGCGCGCCGGGCCATGGCCTGCGGCTTTCACGTCAGCTTCAGCGGCATCCTGACCTTTCCCAGGGCGGACAACGTGCGGACCGCCGCCGCCGCGGTGCCGGAGGACCGGCTGCTGGTGGAAACGGACACCCCCTACCTCGCACCACCCCCGCACCGGGGCAAAACCAACGAGCCGCAGTGGGTGGAATGTGTGCTGAGGGAACTGGCGAGAGTCAAGGGCGCGGAGCCCGAGCACCTAGCCGCCGTCACCACCGCCAACGCCTGGCGCCTGTTCAACCTGGATTAGTCCGCCAGGGCGGCCAGGGCGGCCGCGGCGGAAGGACCCGCCACGCGTACCCGCTTCAGCCGCCCCGTCTCGCCCGAGAGCAGGGTCACCGCCCGCTCCGGCACGTCCAGCGCTTCCGCCAGGAAAGCGCGCAGGGCCGCGTTGGCCTTCCCGTCCACGGGCGGGGCCCGGAGCCGGATCTTCAGCGCCTCCCCCAGGGCCCCGGCCACGGCGTCCTTCGAGGCGCGCGGGACAATTCGGAGGGTCAGCTCCACGCCACCCTCGACAGCTTTCAGCCAGGCCGGCATGCGCACCTCCCGCTAAACGTCCACAACGAGCCCGTCATAGGCGAGCTGCACCGACGCCGGAAGCCCCGCCTCGACGGTGTCATGCTCGATGTCATGGCACATGTGGGTCAGGTAGGACCGCTCCGCCCCGATCCTGGCCAGCATCGCCAGGCTGCTCTCGACGTGCGAGTGCGAGGCGTGGGGCCGGTGGCGAAGGGCGTCCAGAACCATCACGTGCACCCCCACGAACGCCTCCACGGCCCCGGCCGTCATCGAGAGGCAGTCCGGCACATACCCCAGCGACCGCCCCCCGTCGTCGAGCCGGAAGCCGATCATGTCCACCCCCCCATGGTGCACGGGCACGGGCGTGACGCGAACCTGCCCCAGGTCGAAGGGCCCGGTCACGTTGTGCAGGTCCACCTGGGGCCGGTACATGCCCGGGGGGGCCGGCCGGAGGGCGTAGGGGAACATGCGGCGCACCTCGTCGAGCGTGATCGAGGAGCCGTAAACGGGAATGACCCCGCCCTTGATCGTGTTGAAGCTGCGCAGGTCGTCGAACCCGAAAATGTGGTCGGCGTGGGCATGGGTGATCAGCACCGCGTCCACCCGGGTAACCCCGTGGTCCAGCACCTGGTCGCGGAAATCGGGAGGCGTGTCGATCTGGAGGTGCAGCCCCCCGGCTTCCACGTGCACGCTCGACCGGCGCCGCCTGTTTTTGGGATTGGAAGACCGGCAAACCGCGCAGGCGCACCCGATAACGGGTACGCCGATCGAGGTTCCGGTTCCAAGGAATGTCATCTTCATGGCAGCCCCATTATGAGGAAACCATTGCATCTTTCAACTCTTTCCGCTAGGATCAGCCCCATTATGTTGCGAATTTTCTCATGGCTGGCCGCGGTTCTCCTGGCGTCGGCGGGTGCGGCGTCAGCCGACATCCCGGCCGGGGCCGCCCCGGCCGCCGTTCCCGAAGCCGACGCCCTGCTCGACCAGGTCGTGGCGCGGCTGCCCACCGAACCGCTCCAGATCGGCGGCGAGCTGCGCTCCGACCCTCGCGGCGGCAAGCCCGGCCGCCGTTGCCAGGTTCAGCTGCGCCTGGAGTACGGGGCCAACCCGCCCTTCGCCCGCTACACGATCATGGACGCGTTCGGGGAGGACCTGGAGCAGATTACCCTCTTCCGCCCCCGGCAGGCCGCCGTCTCCTGGCACTACGCCCGGGGCTACCCGCTCAAGGACGCCCCGCTCCCCGATCCGCGCCTCCCCGTCCAGGGGACCGACCTGACCTGGTCCGACCTCAGCCTCTCCTTCCTCTGGTGGCGGAACGCCCGCCTGACCGGCCTGGAGTCGGTTCTCGACCGCGAGTGCTACGAGATCGAGGCGCCCGCGCCCGCCGGGGAGCCCGCGCCCTACGCCGCGGTCCGGATGTGGATCGACCGCAAATACCTGATGCTGGTCCGCGCCGAGGGGCTCGACCCGGCCGGCCGGCCGATCCGGCGCATCGCGGTGAAAAGCATCAAGAAGATCGACGAGGAGTGGATGGTCAAGGACCTGGAAATCACCAGCCTGCCCGAAAAAACCCGCACGATCCTGCAGATCAACCTCGTGGACAAGCCGGAAGTGGAGGCCGCCCCCCGTTGAGCGCCCCCCGGCGCATCGGGACACCCCCATGCTCACCTTCATCCTAATCCTGATCATCCTCGCGCTCTTCCTGGAGTCGGCCTTCTTCTCCTGCGCGGAAACGGCCCTCTTTTCGCTCAACCCCATCCTGATCCACCGGATCGCGCAGCGGAAGCCCAAGGCGGCCCGGGAGATCGAAGTCCTGCTTTCGCGCCCCACCCAGCCGCTTTCCACGGTCCTGATCGGCAACACCCTGGTCAATATCGCGGCGGCCAACCTGGGGTACGTGGTGGCGAACCGCCTCCTCCCGGGGCACGGCGCCACCGTCGCCATACCCCTGATGACCTTCCTCATCATCATCTTCGGGGAACTGGTCCCCAAGCGCCTCGCCATCCGCCACGCCGAAACGCTCTCCGTCCGGCTCCTGCCCTTCATCCGCTTCCACATGATCCTGCTGGCCCCCTTCCGCTGGCTCCTCGCCCGCGTGACCCGCTCCTTCAACAAGCATTTCGAGAAGCGCCATACCCCCGTCTCCAACGAGGAACTGCGCACGCTGGTGGACGTTGGCGAGCAGGAGGGCGTCCTCAACAACGAGGAGAGCGCCATGATCGACGGCATCATCCGGCTGGAGAAGATCGAGGTGCGCGACGTCATGACCCCCCGGGTCGACATCGCGGGGCTCGACCTCGAGGACGATCCCGCCACCTGGAGCGCAGCCGCACGGAAAGCCGGCGGCCGCTTCATTCCCGCCTTCCGCGGCTCGATGGACCACATCGAGGGCTTCGTGGACGTTCCCCGTTTCATCCTGTCGGAAAAGCCCGACCTGAAAACCGCCCTCATCCCCCACTTCTTCGTGCCCGACACCATGCCCCTCGACAACCTGCTGACCCTCTTCCAGCACGAGCATATCCAGATCGCCATCGTCATCGACGAGTACGGCGGCACGGCGGGGCTGATCACCCGCGACGACATCCTGGAGGAAATCCTCCCCGACCCCGGCGAAGCCCCGGGCGGAAGCGGCATCAAGAAACTGGGCGAGACCCGGTGGATCGTGGACGGCGCAACCAGCCTCGAGGACATCAACGACGAACTGGAACTGGAGCTGACCTCCGATGGCGCCGACCGCATCGCCGGCTGGGTGATGGAAAAGGCCGAGCGCCTGCCGCGGAGCGGCGAGGTGATCGTCGCCCAGGGCTGCAAAGCCACGGTCGGCGAAGTGAAGCGCCACCGCATCCGCTCCGTAATCCTGGAAAAAGCCGTGGAGGAGGCCTGACATGCTCTTCTTCCTCCAGGTCAACCTGATCCTGCTCTGCCTGATCGGCAACGCGTTCTTCGCGGGCATCGAGACGGGCATGATCTCCATCAACCGGCTCAAGCTGCGCCCCCACGTGGAGGAGGAGAAGCAATGGGCCCTCCGGATCCAGGCCTTCCTGGACAACTCCGGCCGCATGCTCGGGACCACCCTGGTCGGAACGAACCTCTGCATGATCATGGGCTCGATCCTGGCCGCCAGCCTGCTCGACTCCCTGTCACCCCGCTACGGCGAGTTCCTGGCGGGCGTGATCATGACGGTCATCGTCCTGGTCTTCTGCGAATACACCCCCAAGGCCTGGTTCCGGGCCCACCCCATCGAGCGCTCCCGCCACTTCATCGGCGCGCTCGAGATGCTGGCCCGCCTCTTCATGCCGGTAATCAAGGGCGTCACCATGCTCACCGACTGGGTTGTGCGCGACCCCGAAGGCCGCGTGACCCGCTCCCCCGTCATGACCCGCGACGACCTGATCGTGCTCACCCAGGAGAGCACCGAAAACGGGCTGCTGACCCCGAAACAGAGGATTATGATCCTGCGCGTGGCCGACCTTTCCGAAACGACCCCCCCGGCCTGCATGGTTCCCCGCGCGAAAATGGTCCACCTGTCGTCCGACGCGACGGTCGCCGAATTCTACGCCCTGGCCCGCGACAGTGGCCGCTCCAGCATCCCCCTCCACGCCTCGGAGGGCGGCGAGTTCGTCGGCCTGGCCCATCTCTACGACATCCTGCCCCTCGAGCCGGCGGACAGCACCGTGCCGATCTCCCGCTACCTGAAGCCGGCCCTGTTCGTCAAACACAACGCCCCGCTCACCGAGCTGTTCCCCCTCATGCGCCGCGCCCGGCAGACGCTCTGCCTCGTCGTGGGGCCCCGCGGCGACGTCACCGGCCTGCTGACGACGGAGGACATTCTCCGGCTCGTCGTAGGGAGCTTGTAGCATGTCCGCGAAACCGGGGTATTGCCCGGCCTGCAACCGCTTCATCGGCCCTCTCGACGAATGCCCCTATTGCGACTGCCCCGCCCAGCGCCAGGCCGGCCTCCGCCACCTCCGCCTGGCAGCCCTGGCCCTGGCCTTCGGCGGCCTCATCCTGCTGACGCTGGCCGTGCGGCGGCAGGAGCCGCCCCTGCTGGCCGCCTCCGGAATCCGCCCCTCCATGAATTTCGCCCGCGTCCGGATGGAAGGCGTCGTGGCCGGCAAGCCCCGCTCCGGCTCGACCCGCTCGGGGGAGCGCTGGTACGGCTTCACGCTGGACGACGGCACGGGCCGGGTGCGCGTCTCGGCCTTCGGCGAGACGGCCGCCGCGCTGGCGAGCGGAACCGCCGCGAGCGGCATGCCGGTCCGCGTCCATGGCTGGCTGAGCGTGCGGGCCGGCCAGATGCCCTCGCTCCAGGTGAACGAGCCAGCCGCGCTCCAGGCCGGGGCCGCCCCGTGACCGCGGGGGTCCTGCTCCTCTGGATCCTGGCCGGAACCGGCGCCGGCCTGCTGCTGGGCTGCCTGCCCGGCTTCCACGTCTACAACCTCCTCGCCGTGCTGCTGGTGGCGGCCCAGTCGCTCCCCCCCGAGGCTGTCCCGCCCGTCGCCTTCGCGGCGATGGCCGCGGCCGCCGTCAGCGCCTGGTCCATCACGGGAGTCCTGCCCATGATCTTCCTCTCCGCGCCCGACGAGAGCACCACGATGATGATGCCGGCCGCCCAGGCCGCCTACCGCCGCGGCCAGGGGAAGGCCGCCGCCCTGTACGCCGCCGCGGGCGGATTCGGCGGCGCCCTGCTCCTGCTGCTGGCCCTTCCCCTCCTGCCCCTCGCGCTCCCCGTCATGCTGGCCGTGCTGCGGCCGCACTTCCACTGGATCCTCTGGGCCGTGATCCTCTACCTGCCCCTCTCCGAGTGGCCCAAGGGCGGCGTCCGCGGCCCCGCCGGCTGGCGGCGGCTGGGCGACGGCGCCTCCTCCTGGCTCGCGGGCCTGCTGACCCTCCTGCTTTCGGGCGCCCTCGGCTGGCTGCTCATGAACCGGTCGCCGTTCCCCCCGGAGCAGGCCGCCCAGGCGCTCGCCCCGGCCCTCGTGGGCCTCTTCGCGGTCCCCTCGCTGGTCCAGGCGTGCCTCGGCCAGCCTGCCCCTGTTACGGAAACAAAGCCGCCGCGCGGGCTGGGCCTGGCGGCTTGGCTGGGCGGCACCGTCACCGGCGCGGCGGGAGGCGGCTTCGCCTCGCTGATGCCGGGGGTCACCGGCGGCCTGGGCGCGCTGCTGGCGGGACAGGCGGCCGCGCAGTCGGACGACCGCGCCTTCCTCGCCTCGCAGGGCTCCTCGCGGATGGTCTACTATGCCGGCTCGCTCCTGCTGTTCGCCCTGCCCGGCGTCAGCCTCGTGCGCGGCGGCGCGGCCTGGCAGGTCCAGTCGCTCTGCCCGCCCGACCAGCCGGGACTGCTGCTGGCGCTGGCCGCGGCCGTCGCCCTCGGGGCGGCCCTGGCCTTCCTGGCGCAAGGCCCGCTGGCCTCGCTCCTGACGCGGCTGTGCCCGCCCGGACGGGTGCGGCCGGCCTGCGCCGCCGCCCTGCTGCTGCTGATCCTGATGGTCCTGGCCGCCACGGGCCTCAGAGGCCTGGCCGTGCTGGCGACGGCGACCGGCATCGGCGCCATCCCGCTGCTCTACCACTCGCGGCGGCTCAACGCCCTGGGCGTGGTGCTGCTGCCCATCGCGCTGAGGATGTCGCAGCCATGAAAGGCGTCGCCCACTATATCGCCGGCCTGGCCGCGGCCTCCTGCTTCCCCGAGGCGGTGCGGGAGGCCTCCCGGGGCAATCCCCTGCCCCTGCTGGCGGGGGGCGTCTTCGGGCTCCTGCCCGATGCGCTCGACTTCAAGGGCGCGCGCTTCCTGGCCCGGCACGATTTCGAGATCGTGCCCGACCCGCTGGACCCGGACATGCAGATGGTGGCGGACGGGCTGGCGCTGGGCATCGAACAGGCCCGGAAAACGAAACGGACCATCCGGGCGCGCCTCCGCTTCATCCAGCTGGGCGCGGACGCCTGGCGCCACTATTCGGCAACCTTCTCGCCAGACGGCGGCGTGGAGACGGCCCTCGGCCCCGTCTGCACCACCGGCGGCCGCCCGCTCGAGGAGGCTCCCGAGAGCCAGACGGGGTCGGCCCGGGTGAAAACGCACCTGGTGATCGGCTACGAGGCGCGGGTGGAGGTGACGATCCTGGATGGCCCCATGCTGGCCTTCGAACCGCTGCCGGACGGGCGCGTGCGCATCGACTTCATCCCCTGGCACCGTGCGTGGAGCCACAGCCTGGTGCTCGCGGCGGCGGCCGGCCTGCTGCTGGCGCCGGCAGCCGGCTGGCTGACGGGCCTGACCGCCTTTTCCGGCTGGGCCGCCCACGCCCTGGCGGACCAGCTGGGATTCCTGGGCTCGGCCCTTTTCTACCCGTTCAGCCGGAAGCGCCTGCCGGGCTTCCAGCTCACCAAGTCCGGCGACAGCCTGTCCAACCTGTCGCTGGTCTGGTTGTCCGTCCTCCTGATCTTCTGGAACCTGGCCCGCTTCAGCCATCCACCCGTGCCCCTGAACGGCTCCCAATTGCTCGTCGGCGGAGGCATGTTGCCCCTGGCCCTTCTTTTCCTGTTGAACAAACGAAGAGTACCTGATTGAATCAGGCATGATCAAACCGCAGAGAGCGAAGCGATCGTATGCCGGCACGGCCTGCAGCGTGATCGGGCTGCTGCTCCTGAGCGCGTCCATCATGAAAACGCTGGATGACATCGCCTACCGCAAGGCGGCCAAAATCGAACCTGGCATGAGCTCCTCGAACCCTGCGGGTCCGTCATCGGTGCCCGACGACCTCTATCCGCTCCTGGGCGCCTGCGGAGGCGCGCTACTCCTGATCGTTGGCATTTGCCTGATGATGAACAAGCGGATCTCAGACTGAAAGGGAAATCCCCGGGCAAAGCGTTTCTTGACTGGACCGCAGGTTCAATCGCATACTCTAACTATGACGATCAACATCCAAGCGTCCGATTTCTTCAAGAATCCGACGTTCTGGTCGCCCTTCCTGGCCTGGTTCCTGGCGCAGGTCATCAAGGTTGCGATCAATTTCCGGGCCAGCAAGCGGGTCGATTTCCGCTATCTCTCCAGCCTCGGCGGCATGCCGAGCGCGCATTCGGCCACGGTCAGCGCCCTGGCCATGTCCGTCGGCATCAACAGCGGATTCGACTCCCAGGTCTTCATGAGCACGTTCATCGTGGCCTTGATCGTCATGTTCGACGCCTCCACCGTCCGGCGCGCCGCGGGGCTCCAGGCCTCCCTGCTCAACGACATCGTCCAGGAGCTCTTCAAGGAACATCATTTCTCGGAACGCAAGCTTGTGGAACTGCTCGGCCACACCCGCCTCGAGGTCTTCATCGGCCTCATCCTGGGCATTGTCATGGCCATCGCGGTCAATTCGGCGGCTCACTAAATCCCGTTTTTCAGGGACCACGCCGTCGGAGCAAAAAAAAAGAGGCTGTGGCTTGGCACCGCACAACAGCCTCTTAGGGAGATTTTAAAACGGCCGGACCTAGAACGCCTTCTCCATCATCCACGTTCCGTGCAGGTTGCAGTTCTGGCACGCCGTGATGGTCCCGGTCTTGGCCTTGATGCTGACCGCGGCCGCGGGGCGGTTCGCGTCGGGCGACAGCCACATGCGGTTGACGAACTTGCCGTTGAGATAGATGTCGATCCAGCGGATGAAGTGCTCGGCCTTCATCGGGTGCTCCATCTCGCCGACCATGGCCTTGACCATGACCGAATCCGTCCCGCCGAAAAAGCCGTCCGCCTCGATCTTGATGAAGGGCAGGTGCTTCTTGTCGGCTTCGCCGCCGGGCGTCTGCCCGGGCTTCTTGATGGCCGCCCCGTTTTCCTTGAAGGACGAGGTCGCCCGGCAAACCAGGCACTTGTCGGCCGACTCAAACTCGATGTGACCGCACACGCTGCACTCGAAAATGGTCATATTATCCCCACCCCTTTGCGAAAAAAAGGCCGGCGACGCATCGCCGGCCTTCCCGTTGGTTATGACAGCTTGATGGCTTCCTGCGGGCAGTTGGCCATGGCTTCCTTGGCCGACTTCAGGAGGTTCTCGGGAACGACGGCGATCTTGCACTTGGCCTTGTCGCCATCCATCACGAACACCTCGGGGGCATCGCCTTCGCAGAGCCCGCAACCCACGCAAGCATCCAGATCGATCGAAACTTTCATGAGACTCCTTTTGATTCCAGATACGGTTTCTTCCCGGATATCAGTCCAAGATTATCCCAAAGCGCCTAAGGAAAATCAACCCAAAAACAACGTGTAATTGCCGATTTTCTGTTCCTTTTAATCTGGACTTTCCACCGACCCCCCGCTATATCTGGCCGGAACAGGAGAATGCCATGAATGAATCGTTCAGTACGCCTCCTCCGCTCCCCCCCGTCCCCCTGTCTCCCCGCGGAAAAGGAGAGCTTTTTTCCGGTTTTTCGGCTCAGTATGCCCCTCCGGAGGACAATTTCACCTTTTTCCGGATCATCGACGCCCTGCTGAAGCGGCCGGGATCGATCGCCTTCTCCATCATGAACGGCCAGGCCGCCCGGGTCAGCGTCTCGCTCTTCGTCGCCATCATGGCCTGCCTGGTCGCCTACGGCGCGCTGATGGCCACCTTTTCGGGCGGCCCGCAGCTGTGGATCGTGCCGCTGAAGGTCTGGCTTGGCTACCTGTTCAGCGCGGTCCTCTGCCTGCCGAGCCTCTATATCTTCGTCTGCCTTTCGGGCGGACGCCTCTCGCTGGCCCAGCTCTCGGCCCTGCTCCTGCAGAGCCTGGCGCTCAGCGCGCTGCTGCTGGTGGGCTTCGCCCCGATCGTGTGGATCTTCTCCCAGTCGACCAGCGGGGCCGGCTTCATGGGCTTCCTCCACTTCGCGTTCTGGATCATCAGCATTTACTTCGCCCTTCGGCTGCTGACCGTGTCGCTCGAGTTCATCAACCGCGAGAGCCTGCAGGCCCTGCACGTCTGGTCCCTGATCTTCATCGTGGTGGTCTTTCAGATGTGCACGTTCCTGCGGCCCCTGGTCGGGGAATTCAAGGGCCTCCAGCTGCAGGGCAAGCAGTTCTTCCTGACCCACTGGATGAACACCCTTGATGGTAAGTAAGTTCCACAGCCCCGCCGCCCTGTGCCGGATAGAGCGCCCGCTGGTGGAGACCCTGGCCGCGAACCGGGGGTTGGGCGGCGTGATCGCCTCCGCCTCCTTCGCGGTCCTGGCGGGCTCGGCCGCCTACGGCGCCGTCTTCGGCCTCTGGCGTTCGCCTCTCCAGGCCGGACTCTCCGCGGTCAAACTGCCCCTGCTCATCTTCTCCGTCACGGCCGCCAGCGGGCTCATCAACGGCATGCTGGCGCAGGTGCTGGGCTCGGGGCTGTCGCTGCGGCAGACCCTGACCTGCATCCTTCTCAGCCTGGCGATCAGTTCGCTCCTGCTCGGCGCGCTCGCACCCGCGGTCCTCTTCCTGGCCTGCCAGGCGCCGCCCTCCGACCTGCCCGGGGCCATGGCCGTTTACCGGATACTCCTGCCGGCCCACACCGCGCTCATCGGCGCCTGCGGGATCGCCGGCAACATCCACGCCTACCGCCTCCTCAAAGGCATCCCCCAATCCGCCCCGGTTGCCGGCCGGATCCTGCTTTCCTGGATCGCCGTCTCCGGCCTCACGGGCTGCGAGCTGGCCTGGGTTTTCAGCCCCTTCCTCGCCAAGCCGGGCCTGGCCGTCCCGTTCATCAATCCCGACGCCTTCAACGGCAATTTTTTCGAATACCTGATGCGGGCCGCGGCCGGCTCTCTCTGATCCTTCGAAACAGCGCGAAACGCTTGCTTTAGCACGTGTCACATGTTAGATTTTCAGGCTTTACGAGACCGCCTACCGGAGACCTGCCCCGTGACACATTACCCGGCCCTCATTGATACGGTTGAACAGCTGGACGAGGTGCTGACGCGCCCGCTCCCCGCGCTGGTCGATTTCATGAAAAAGCTGGACGGCGACATCATGATCATCGGCGCCAGCGGCAAGGTGGGCCCCACCCTCGCGCTCATGGCCAGGCGGGCCGTGGAGGCCGCCGGGGTCAAGAAACGCGTCATCGGCGTGGCCCGTTCCGATCTTTCCGCCCTCAAGGCGCGCGGCATCGAGACGATCAACTGCGACCTGCTCGACCCCGACGCCATCCGGAAGCTGCCCCAGGTCGAGAACATCTACTACCTCGTGGGCCGCAAATTCGGGTCCAGCGGCCAGGAGCACCTGACCTGGGCCACCAACGTCATGGCCGCCCAGGCGACGGCCCGCGCCTTCACCAAGTCCCGCATCGCCGCCTTTTCCACGGGCTGCGTCTACCCCGTCGTCGACCTCGGCACCGGCGGCGCCACCGAGGAGACCCGCCCCGATCCCGTCGGCGAATACGCCATGTCCTGCCTGGGCCGCGAGCGGATGTTCGACTACTACGCCGAGACGGCCGGCGAGCGGGTCGTCCACGTCCGCCTCAACTACGCCATCGAGCTGCGCTACGGCGTGCTGGTGGACATCGCCACCCGCGTCTTCCACGGGGAGCCGGTCGACGTCACCACCGGCTACGCGAACGGCATCTGGCAGGGCGACGCGAGCAACCAGATCCTGCAGTCCCTGGGCCTTGCCTCCGCCCCCGCCTCGGCCATCAACATCACCGGTCCCGAGATCTTCTCCGTGCGCGAGGTGGCCGGCGCCTTCGGCCGGATGTTCGGCATGCCCGCCTTGATCGAGGGCACGGAAAACGGCCGCGGCTACCTGAACAACGCCCGCAAGGCCAACCGCCTCTACGGCAACCCGACCGTCCCCCTCGGCCTGCTCATGGAGTGGGTCGCCCACTGGGTCCGCCTCGGCGGCGCCACCCTGGGCAAGCCCACCCACTTCGAAACCCAGAACGGCCAGTATTAACCGGAGCGCCCCCATGAAAACCATCCGGGTCGGCATCGTGGGAACGGGCTTCGCGGGCCGCTTCCACACCGAGTGCCTCCGCCGCGTCTACGGCGTGGACGTCCGCCTCGCCGGCGTCACCTCCCGCCGCGCCGAAAGCCGCGAGGCCTTCGGCCGCGCCCACGGCATCCCTGTCTTCGACTCGGTCGAGGCCCTGCTGCCCCACATCGACGTGCTCGACGTCTGCTCCCCGCCCTACGCCCACGTGGAGGGGATCCTGGCCGCGGCCGCCGCCGGCAAGGGCGTAATCTGCGAAAAGCCCCTCACCGGCAGCTTCGGGCCCGGCGACGATTCCTTCTACGGGAACAAGGCGCCCAAGGAGCCCATGCTGGAGGAGGTCGTCGACGTCATGCGCCGCCTGGCCGCCGCCGTCCGCGCGAACAAGGTCTTCTTCGGCTACGCCGAGA
>JBIIYJ010000221.1:0-9026 GCA_044346855.1 Kiritimatiellia bacterium | reverse complement strand
GGCTGACATTGGCTTCACCGCCAACGGGATGATGCGCGCCCCGTTGACCCGGGGTAAGACGGGCGTGCAAACGGTTTACGACGTTTTTGCCGTGGCTCCGCTCGGCGCCGGCGTGGTGGATGCGACCGCCGGCAGCGCGCTGGTGACCGGATACTTCACCGGGCTTGAGCTGAAGAACGTGCTCGAGTTCTTTCTCGTGGATAATCCCGCCCATCCCGGCGAGTATTTCCCCCGCGCTTCCGGCATGCGGTTCCGCTACGACGTGTCCCGCCCGAAGTTCGACGTGGTGACGGCCATCGAGCTGGGGGACCTGGACCGCGGCTACCGGGCGATCGACATCGCCGGGAAGGATGCGCGCCTGTACAGCCTGACGTGTCCCTTGATGCTCGGCGTGATCCTCGCGGCCATCCCCAAATACACCAGGAACAAGCTTCCGCTTGTCCCTAAAAACAGGGATGGGAAGCCCCTCGCATCCCGGATCGAGGCGCTTGATGATCCCCGCGGCAGCACGGCCCATCTTCTGTCGCCGCCCGGCGCGATGGACAAGGCCAGCGTCGCCACGGCGGCGGGCGCGGGCGCGGTCCGGGAGATCAAGGAATGGCAGGCCATCATGGATCACCTTCGCAGCCTGCCGGTCAAGGAAGCGGGTGACCTGCCCGTGATCCCAGTGGATGAACGGGCTGCGGAAGTTCGGGCGATCCATTGACTGTTCTCCGGTTTTCTTCAGCATTGACCCTCTTTCGTAAAAGTGGCATAACATGAGAGATGAGACTTGCAAAAACCTTAGTTGTATATTGTTGAAAAAAGGAGATTGCCATGGCTCTAAAAGAATATAAACCGGGAACTGCATTTAACGGCGTCATTGGGCGGACATTCGATGTCTCAAGCCCCGCCTGGCCCCAGCCGTTGCGCGCCAAAGAGGGCGCGCCCAACGTGCTGTTCATCGTGCAGGACGATACCGGTTTCGGCCAGATGGGCTGCTATGGCAGTCCGATCAAGACGCCGAACATCGATTCGTTGGCGGCAAACGGGCTGCTGTTCAACAACATGCACACCACGGCGCTCTGTTCGCCGACCCGGTCCTGCATCCTGACCGGGCGCAACCATCATTCCAATGCCATGTCCTGCATCACCGAAGGTTCGACCGGATACCCGGGCGGCAACGGGAACATCCCTTTCGAAAACGGGTTCATGTCCGAAATGCTTCTTCAGAAAGGGTACAACACCTACGCGATCGGAAAGTGGCACCTGACGCCGGCGGACCAGATTTCGGCAGCCGGCCCCTATGAGCGCTGGCCCCTGGGGCGCGGGTTTGAGCGCTACTACGGCTTTCTGGGCGGGGATACGCACCAGTATTATCCCGAACTGGTGTATGACAATCACAGCGTGGAGCCCGAGAAGACCCCCGAAGAGGGGTACCACCTGACGGAAGACCTGACGGACAAGGCGATTTCGTTCATCGCCGACTCCAAGCAGGTGGCGCCGGACAAGCCGTTCTTCATGTATTTCTGCCCCGGAGCGGGCCATGCCCCGCACCATGTGCCCAAGGAATGGGCCGACCAGTACAAGGGCCAGTTTGACGACGGCTGGGACGCCTACCGGGAAAAGACGTTCAAACGGCAGAAGGAATTGGGCATCATCCCGAAGGACGCCGAGCTGTCGCGGCACGATCCCGACGTGCAGGATTGGAAATCGCTTTCGGCGGACGAGCGGAAGCTCTACGCCCGCATGATGGAGGTGTTTGCCGGATTCCTGAGCCACACGGATCATCAGTACGGCCGCCTCTTCGAGTTCCTCAAGTCCATCGGGCAGTGGGAGAACACGATCGTCATGTTCATCTCCGACAACGGCGCCAGTTCGGAAGGCGGGCCCACCGGGTCGGTGAACGAGAACAAGTTCTTCAACAACGTCAAGGACGACCTGAAGCAGAACCTGTCGATGATCGACCAGCTGGGCGGCCCCTCGACGTTCAACCATTATGCCTGGGGCTGGACCTTCGCCGGCAACACGCCGTTCCGCCGATGGAAACGCGAAACCTATCGCGGCGGCATCAGCGACCCGTTCATTGTCCACTGGCCCAAGGGGATCAAGGCGAAGGGCGAAGTGCGGACCCAATACGCGCATGCCATCGACATGGTGCCGACCGTTCTGGAGGCTCTGGGACTGGAAGCGCCGACGGTTGTCAAGGGCGTGACGCAATCGCCGATCGAAGGCCACAGTTTTGCGGCGGCTTTCAATGACCCCAAGGCGCCCAGCCTGCACATCACGCAGTATTTCGAGATGATGGGGCATCGTTCCATCTATCACGACGGCTGGCGCGCGGTGTGTCCGTGGCCGGGCACCTCGTTCACGGAAGCGGGCGCCTTCTTCGGCGCTCCGATTGACAAGGACAAGCTGACGGAGTTGGATGCCAAGGGCTGGGAGCTCTACCATATCGAGAAAGACTGGGCGGAAAATCACAACCTGGCGGCCGCGAACAAGGCGAAACTGATCGAGATGATCGCCACCTGGTATGTCGAGGCCGGCAAGTACAACGTCCTGCCCGTCGATTCGCGCGGGACGCTGCGGTTTGCCGATCCCCGCCCCCAGATTGCGGTGGCCAAGACGTCCTACACCTATTACCAGAACACCCAGGCCATCCCGATCAATGCCTGTCCGACGGTGTTGAACCGGCCTCACAGCATTACGGCGGAGGTTGATATCCCCAAAGGGGGAGCGGAAGGCGCGCTCTTCTCCGCCGGGGATGTGCAGGGCGGATTTGCCCTGTATGTGCAGGAAGGCAAGCTGCAGTATGTCTATAACTATGTCGGCAGCCAGTTTTTCCATGCGGTTTCGAATGTGACGGTTCCGGAGGGGCGGCACACCCTGCGCTTCGAGTTTGAGGTGACCGGCAAGCCGGACGTCAAGAACGGCAAGGGGGCCCCGGGTCGCGGGCAGCTCTACATCGACGGAAAGCTGACGGGCCAGGCCGAGATTCCGCTCACGATGCCGCTGTCCCTCGGGCTGGGCGGCGGATTCGTGTGCGGAGCCGACTCAGGGTCGCCGGTCTGGGACAAGTACAAGTCGCCGTTCAAGTTTACCGGCACGATCAAGGGGGTGACGGTGGATGTGAGCGGAGAGCTGATCAAGGACGATGAGATGGCCCTGAAGTCCATCATGATGAGGCAGTAAGTCAGGTCAGTACCGGCAATCCTGCACGGTTGGGATTGCCGGTTTTTTTTAATGTGTGTGAGCCAAATAACCCGTATCGGGGGCCTAATGCTTTTGCGGAAAAAACGGGTTGTGCCGTCACCCGGCGTATGTCAACGTGCGCGAAATCAAGTTGCCTGTGCACTTTTTTTCTTGATTGCGTTAAGCGCTATCGGTCAGGACTCCTTTCCCCTCCAGCCGCCCGACCAGTCCACCCCCCGCGCCGCGCTGCGGACCTTTCTCGCGCAGGGCGACGCGTTTGGCGCCTTTCTGGCCCGGGACTACATCCAGTCTCCCACGCGGGCGGGCTATCGCCATGTGGTTTTCCTGGGGGAGCAACTGACGCACGGGCTTGATTTGAGCCAGCTGCCTCCGGCCGCCCGCCTGAAGGAGGGCCGGGCTGCGGCATTAGCCCTGTATGAGACGCTGAATCGTCTTCCGCTGCCCTCCCTTTCTGATGTTTCTAATTTAGATACAGACTACGGGCAGGCCGGCACGAATGCCGTGCGCTGGGTTGTGCCGAACACGGAAATCGTCATGATCCGGGCGACTGCCGGCCCTCGCGCGGGCGCGTTCCTGTTCAGCCCGGAAACCGTCGACCGGGCGGATCGCTTCTTCAGCCAGGTCAGGGGGCTTCCGTATGCCCGCGCGGTTCCTTTTGAAAACGTGCAGGATGTCCTGGCGTCCGGGGGAGGCTGGCTTGTCCCCTACGCCTGGGTCAGGGCGATGCCAGCCTGGCTTCGGAGTCCCCTGGCCGGGCAGGCCGTGTGGAAGTGGATCGCCTCGGCGCTGCTGCTGGCGGCTTTCGCCCTGCTTCTGGGGCTGGTCTTCCGCCTGTCCCGGCGCCTCACGAAGGGGAGCCCTTTCCGGCAGGCCGTGGCGCAGGAGGCATTTCCGCTGTTCGTGCTGCTGGCGGTCCCCGCGCTGGCGTGCCTGCTGCTCGTGCAGATCAACATGCGCGACCATGTGGGCAGCGCCATCGAACTCTGGTCGACCGGTCTGATCTTTCTTGCGGGCGCATGGATGGCCTGGCGCGCCGCGCCGGTGGTCGCCGAGGCGATCATCGCCTCGCCCTCCATCGCTCCCGAGAGCATTGACGCCCATCTCATCCGCATTTCGACCCGCCTTCTGGGGATCGGGGCGGGAGCGGCGCTGCTGGCGATGGGCGCCGACCGGCTGGGGGCGCCGGTATACGGGATTGTCGCCGGGCTTGGCGTCGGCGGCCTTGCCATCGCCCTGGCCGCTCAGCCGACCATCGAGAACCTGATCGGCGGCCTGAGCCTGTTCGCGGACAAGCCTGTGCGGGTGGGGGAGCTGTGCCGGTGCGGGAGCGACGAGGGGACGGTCGAGAGCATCGGTCTCCGGTCGACCCGGATCCGGGGCCTGGATCGGACGGTGACGACCATTCCCAACGCGGAACTGTCCAAGATGGCAATCGTGAACCTGACCGAACGCGACCGGTTCCTGCTCCAGGCGGTGATCGGCCTGCGCTATGAGACCAGCCCGGAACAAGTGCGGGTCCTCCTCGGCCAGATCCGGGAGCTGCTTGCGGGGCATCCGCTCATCCAGACCGGGACGTCACGCGCCCGCTTCATCGGGTTCGGTCCCTCGTCGCTTGACATCGAGGTGGTCGCGTATGTCATGACCCGGGACAAGACCGTGTTCCTGGGCGTTCGGGAAGAGGTGTGGCTCAGCGTCATGGATAGTGTCGAGCGAAGCGGGACAGGGTTTGCTTTTCCCTCGCAGACGCTTTACATTGCCCGTGATAAGGGGTTGTCGAATAAATGATTTGATCGTTTAGGAGCAAAGATTAATCGGAGTCGTGATCGTAATCGCGATCGTAGTCGAGGTGTCAAGGCACGTCGTGGCCGATGACGATCACGATTGCGATCACGAAAAGACAAGGACGCAAAGGAGACCCGAACATGAGCAACGAAGACAAGAAACATCGTTCCCATCTTCCGATGCCGAACACCGAACGAACGACCTTCATCGCCTATGACGCGAAGGATCCGGACAGCAAGTTCCCGCCGATTCCGCAGCTTCGGCCGCCCAAGGGCGCCCCGAATGTCCTGGTGATCCTCATCGATGACGCCGGCTTCGGCTCCTCCAGCGCCTTCGGCGGCCCCTGCCAGACGCCGAATGCGGAGAAGCTGGCCGCGGGCGGACTCAAGTTCAACCGGTTTCACACCACCGCGCTCTGTTCGCCCACGAGGCAGGCGCTGCTGACCGGGCGCAACCACCACTCCTGCGGCATGGGCGGGATCACCGAGATCGCCACCGGCGCCCCGGGCTACTGCTCGGTGCTGCCCAACTCCATGGCGCCGCTGGCCAAGACGCTCAAGCTCAACGGTTACAGCACGGCGCAGTTCGGCAAGTGCCACGAGGTGCCGGTGTGGCAGACGAGCCCGGTCGGCCCGTTCGACGCCTGGCCCACGGGCGGCGGCGGTTTCGAGTATTTCTACGGCTTCATCGGCGGCGAGGCGAACCAGTGGTATCCGACGCTTTACGAGGGCACGACTCCGGTCGAGCCCGACAAGACGCCCGAGGAAGGCTACCACCTGGTGGAGGACATGACCAACAAGGCCATGAACTGGATCTCCCAGCAGAAGGCGCTCGCGCCCGACAAGCCGTTCTTCGTTTACTTCGCCCCCGGCGCGACCCATGCCCCGCATCATGTGCCGAAGGACTGGGCCGACAAGTACAAGGGCAAATTCGACAAGGGGTGGGACAAACTGCGCGAGGAGACGCTTGCCCGGCAGAAAAAACTTGGCGTCATCCCGGCGGACGCCCAGCTCACCGCCCGCCCCAAGGAGATTCCCGCGTGGGATGAGATGCCGGAGGGGTTCAAGCCGTTCCTGCGCCGCGAGGCGGAAGTCTATGCTGGATACATGGAGTATACCGACCATCAGGTGGGACGGATGCTGGACGGGTTGAAGAAGATCGGCATCTTCGAAGACACGATTGTCTACTATATCGTCGGCGACAATGGCGCCTCGGCCGAGGGCGGGATCAACGGCTGCTTCAACGAGATGAGCTACTTCAACGGCTTGCAGGCTTTCGAGACGCCCGAATACCTTTCGGCCCGGCTCGAGAAGCTGGGCGGACCCGAGTCCTACAACCATTACGCCGTAGGCTGGGCCCATGCGATGAACACGCCTTTCCAGTGGACCAAGCAGGTCGCCTCCCACTTCGGCGGTACGCGCAACGGCACCATCGTTTCCTGGCCCGCCGGGATCAAGGCGAAGGGCGAGGTCCGCTCGCAGTTCAGTCATGTGATCGACGTTGCGCCCACCATTCTCGAGGCGGCGGGCATTCCCCAGCCGGTGGCGGTGGACGGCATCCAGCAGGACCCGATCGAAGGCACGAGCATGCTCTATGCTTTCAATGACGTGAAGGCGCCGGATCGGCACGAGACGCAGTATTTCGAGATGTTCGGCAATCGCGGCATCTACCACAAGGGTTGGGCCGCGGTAACGAAACACCGGACTCCGTGGGCGGCTCTTGATGCGAAGGCCCCGGCGTTCGATGACGATGTCTGGGAACTCTACGACACCTCCAAGGACTGGAGTCAGGCCAAGGATCTGGCCAAAGAAAATCCCCAGAAACTTCACGAGCTGCAGCGCCTGTGGCTGATCGAGGCCACGCGCTACAAGGTGCTGCCGCTGGATGATCGGATGATGGAGAAAATGAATCCGGACACCGCCGGGCGGCCGATCCTGATCAAGGGGAAGAACCAGATGCTGTTCGGCGGGATGGGCCGCCTGTCGGAAAACTGCATCCTCAGCATCAAGAACAAGTCGCATTCCGTGACGGCCGAGATCGTGGTGCCGGAGAAGGGCGCCGAAGGGGTCATCATCGCCCAGGGCGCCAACATCGGCGGCTGGAGTCTGTACGCCAAGGACGGCAAGCTCAAATACTGCTACAACTGGGGCGGGCTGAAGCATTTCATCGTCGGTTCCGACAAGGCGATTCCGGCCGGCCAGCACCAGGTGCGCATGGAGTTCGCCTATGCCGGAGGCGGCTTGGGCAAGGGGGGCAAGGCCACGCTCTTCATCGACGGCAAGAAGGCCGGCGAAGGCGACATCGGGGCCACGCTGGCGATCGTTTTCTCCGCTGACGACGGCTGCGACGTCGGCGAGGATACCGGCGCGCCAGTTTCCTCGGAATACGGGTCCCATGGCAACGCCTTCAACGGCGAGGTCAAGGGCGTGCTGCTGTCGATTGCGGATGATCCGGTCAACGCGGATCACCTGGTCACGGCGTCGGACGCCATCCGGGTCGCGCTGGCGCGGCAGTAGGAAAAGAACAGGACGGTAGGGTTCGGGGTTCAGGGTTCGGGGTTCAGGATAGTTGGCCGACGCCTGAACCCTGAACCCTCTGTCTTTGTTTCCCAGTGAATGGGTAGATGAAAGAACATCGTGAAATTTTGCCGATCGCGGACTGGCTGAAGGGATATACCCCTGCCTGGTTGCGATTGGATTGCGTGGCTGGACTGACAGCCGCCGCAGTCGTGATTCCGAAGGCCATGGCTTGCGCGGTGATAGCCGGGCTGCCCGTCCAGGCAGGGCTGTATACGGCCCTGGCTGCCCTGCTGGTATATCCGCTGTTCGGATCGTCCCGCGTGTTGAGCGTGACGACCACTTCAACGCTTGCCCTGATGACCGCTGCAGCCGTGGGCGTGATGAATGGGGGAAGCTCCCCGGCGGACCCAATGGCCGTGGGTGTCACGCTGGCTTTCCTGGTCGGTGCGTTTTTGGTTGTGGCACGGATTCTCCGTCTTGGGTTTCTTGCTAATTTTATATCAAAACCGGTTTTGGTCGGCTTTGAAGCCGGTATCGGCGTTGTGATTGCGGTGAGCCAGCTGAAATCGATTCTGGGGGTTCACGTGGCCAGCAAGACCACGGCCGGAACGTTGCAGGAACTGCCGGGGCTGTTGTCCCAGACGCACCCGCTGACTCTGGGCGTGGCAATGGCGGGCATTCTGCTTCTTTTCGTTCTGCCCCGTCTTGTGCCGCGCGTGCCCGCCTCCCTGGTGCTTGTTGTCTTGAGCGTTCTGGTGTCGGCGCTATTCAGCCTGGGGACTCGGGGCGTGGCGCTTGTTGGCGCGATTCCCAGCGGATTGCCGGCACCTCATTGGCCGGATCTCGATCTGGTTGCCCGCCTCTGGCCGCTCGCGCTGGGGCTCGCGCTGATGTCCTTTACGGAATCGGTGGCGTCCGCCCGGACCTTCATCCGGCGGGAGGATCCGCCCGTCCGGTCCGACAGGGAACTGGTCGCTATCGGGGCTGCCAATCTCGCCGTCGCCTGTTTCGGGGGCTTTCCCGCTGGTGGCGGCACCTCCCAGACCGCGGTGAATGCCCGCGCCGGCGCGCGCAGCCAGGGGGCCCAGTGGGTGGCCGCGATCGGCGTGGTCATCTGTCTGCTGGTTCTGTCGAAAGCGATCGGCCTGCTGCCCCAGGCCGCCTTGGGCGCGCTGGTTTTCGTGGTGGCCCTGTCGATGATCAAGCCGGAGAAGTTCCGTGCCATTGGACGGATCCGGCGCGACGAACTGGCATGGGCAATCGTGACCATGGCCGGCGTGGTTCTCATCGGAACACTGGAAGGCATTCTGATCGCGGTCGTCATCTCCATCCTGACCCTCTTCTATCAGGCCAACCACCCTCCCGTCTATGCCGTGGCCTACAACCGCGAGAAGTCCGTTTTCCGACGGGCCGGCGAACATGCGGGCGATGAAACGATTCCCGGCCTGCTCATGCTGCGCACCGAAGGGCGCCTGACCTTTGCCAACGCCGCGAACGCGGGGGACAAGATGAAGGCGCTGGTGGATCAGGCCA
>JBIIYJ010000542.1:0-2503 GCA_044346855.1 Kiritimatiellia bacterium | reverse complement strand
TTATCAGCTATCAGCTATCAGCTATTCTTCCCCCGTCGCGATCGCCACCCCGGCGCTGGTGCCGATGCGATTGGCGCCGGCCGCGATCAGGGTTTGCGCATCGGCCAGGGTGCGGATTCCGCCGCTGGCCTTGACGCCCGCCGCGGGGCCGGCCGCTTTTCGCATGATCCGGACGGCGTCGACCGAAGCGCCCCCGAAGAAGCCGGTCGACGTCTTGATGAAGGCCGCGCCCGCCTCCAGGGCCAGCCGTGAGGCGGCGGCGATTTCACCCGGTTCCAGGAGCGTGGTTTCGAGAATCACCTTGACCGTGATGCCCGGGCCCGCGGCCTTGACGACTCCCCGGATATCCTGTTCCACGGCGGCGAACGCCTTGTCCTTGAAGGCGCCGACGGCCATGACCATGTCGATTTCCTTGGCGCCCAGCCCGGCATAGCGGGCGGCTTCAGCGGCTTTCATGTCGGACAGGTAGGCCCCCAGGGGGAACCCCGCCACGGTGCCCGGCTTGACCGTTGAACCGGCCAGCCGGCGGACGATTTCGGGCAGCCACCAGGGCAGCACGCAAACGGTCGCGAATCCGTAGAAGACGGCTTCATCGCAGAGCCGGGCGACTTGCGCGGCCGTGGCCTCGGGCTTCAGCAGGGTATGGTCGATCAGGGGAATCACCGCGCGGGCGGCCTCGGCCGGGGGCTTGAACATGGGGGGGCTCTCCTTAAAATCGTAATCGTAATCCTAATCTTAATCTTGATCCCAATCCTACTCATTCCCTCCTTCCAAATCAAAGTCTTATTGCGGTCTCGACCCCCTCTGTCCAGAGTCGTACATCGTACGTCCTACTCGTACTCGTACTCGATCTTCGCCGACCGCACCTCGACAGGTGGCCTCTGTTCATTTGCGAGGTCTACTCCCCTACGTAGACTTAACCATTTCGGCTGGGCTCGTATCGATTAGGCGCATGCCCGCGGTCAGCGCCCGCGGCTACAGAAAAACTTGGTCCAAGCGGGTCTGGCCCATTTTCTCGGGACCGCATCGGCGGCATTGACGCGCAGGTCTGTTCATCCTACAATACGCTCGCCAACGGAACATAGGGCTCAAGGAGGGGCTGCGATGAAAGAGGCCGCGTATTGGCGCAAGCTGACGGACGATATGGGACAGTGCGTGTTGTGTCCCCATTTCTGTAAAATCCGGGAAGGGCGGGCGGGGCTCTGCCGGACGCGGGCGTTTCACGAGGGGCGGTTGACGGCGCTGGGCTACGGCCGTATTTCCTCCCAGCACGTGGACCCGATGGAAAAGAAGCCCCTGTACCATTTCCATCCGGGGTCCTCCGTTTTCAGCGTTGGCGGGTGGGGGTGCAATTTCGCGTGCGTGTTCTGCCAGAACGCCTCGATTTCCCAGCAGGGGCCGGAGCGGCAGGGGGGCGCGGCGACGACCCCCGCGGAACTTGTGGAGCAGGCGGTGGGGAGCGGCTGCGGCGCGGTGGCCTACACCTACAACGAACCCCTGGTGAATATTGAATTTGTCCTTGATTGCGCCCGGCTGGCGCGCGAGAAGGGCATCCTCAACGTGCTGGTCACGAACGGGTTCGTCAATCCCGAGCCGGCGGCCGACCTGCTGCCGCTAATCGATGCGCTGAACGTGGACATCAAGTGCATCGAGGACGATTTTTACACGCGCCAGTGCCGTGGCGCGCTGCAGCCGGTTCTGGATTTTTGCGTCCAGGCCCGGGCGGCCGGCTGCCATCTTGAGATCACCAATCTGGTGATTCCGACCCTGAACGACCAGGCCGAGCAGATTGCCGAACTGGCGCTCTGGGTGAAGAGGAACCTGGGGGAGGCGACGCCGCTGCACCTCAGCGCCTACCGGCCCGAATACCGTCTGAAGACCCCGGCCACACCGCGGGCGGTCATGGACCGGGCCTATGCCGCGGCCTCCCCGATCCTGCGGTATGTCTATCTTGGGAACATTCTGTCCGACCAGGGCGTCAACACGAAGTGCCCGGGGTGCAAGGCGCTCCTGGTCCGTCGAAGCGGTTTCACGGTTCAGATGGCGGGGCTCGACGAGTCGTGCGTCTGCCGCCAGTGCGGCCGGAAGGCGGATATCATCTGTTGAGAGCGGAGGCGAGCGGCTCACCAGTCTGGGGGCTGTCCTTGCGCGAAGCAGGTAGGGCGGCGAGCTTGCCCTGAGCTTGTCGAAGGGTCCCTTGCCCGACGCCATGTGCCTGTTTGGCGGCGGTTTACCAGCGAGGGTGCGGCGTTCCGGCCGGAATCTGGCGGATGCTTTTCCGCGCTGAAAACAGCGCGCCAAGACCCCCTGAACTTTTTCCGGAAGTCAGGCTAGAGCACGCCGGGCGCGCCGGAGGGGGCCTTGGGACCGGACTCGCTCCCGGCTTCCTCGTCGGTTTCGACCTGCGCGGGGGCGGGTTCCTTGTAGCCCATTTTCTTCAGAAGATCCTCTTCCCACTGGCTGACGAGCAGTTGGGAGTGGCGCCGGTTGAGGCTGGTGCGGA
>JBIIYJ010000033.1:0-27503 GCA_044346855.1 Kiritimatiellia bacterium | reverse complement strand
CGTGCAATCCGTGGTTCGGATTCTCGGTCTTTCGCGTCTTTCGCGTGTTTCGTAGTTCCGTCTTCTCTTCACCTATCCGTGTCATCCGTGTTGTTTGAACAGGCGCGCAAATCGAGCGATTGAGCTTTCCTATCCGGCCGCTTTGTGGAAAATAAGCCCATCGAACCGAAAGGATCACCGCCATGGCCGTTGACATCTATTACTGCCGCATCTGCGGATTGTGCACCGAAGCCATCAACTTTTTCCGCTCCCGCGGGATCACCTTCACCGCCTACGCGGTCGAGTGGGACGACGCGAAGGAGGAGTTCGTGGATTCGGAAAACGCCCGCGCGATGTACAAGCGCTGCGGCGAAAAGGTGGAGTTCGTGCCCCAGATGTTCATCGGCGGCACGCATATCGCCGGCTGGAAAAAGCTCAAACCCATGATCGAGTCCGGCGAAATCGACCGCCTTCTCCCCGGTCACTGATCACTGGTTTTCCTTGCCCCCTCCGCCCGTCTGCGGCATAATCGCGAATTAACCGATCAATGGCGGACATTATGACATCTACATCGCTCCACCGACTCCTGCTCATCACGGCGGCGGCCTGGCTGCTGGGCTCCCCTCTGCGGGCCGACGACCAGCGGGAATTCACCGAAGCCGCCCGAAGCGGCGACACGGCCAAGATGGCCACGCTGCTCAAGGCCCACCCCGACTTCCTGACGCAGAAAGGCGAGGAGGGCTGGCTGCCGATCCACTGGGCGGTCCTCTCGCGCGAGTACAAGGCCGTAATCCTGCTCATCACGCGGGGCGCGGACCTCAACGCCGTGAACGACCGCGGCCACTCGCCCCTGCACCTGGCCGCCTACATGGACGCCCCGGAAATCGCCGAACTGCTGGTTGAAAAAGGCGCGAACGTCTCGGCCACCACGGACACCGAGGCCACGCCTCTCCACTGGTGCGCCTACCGCGACGCTTCGGAAGTCGCCGAAACCCTGATCGCCAAGGGCGCCGTGATCGACGCGAAAGGCGAATTCGACGCCACGCCCCTCCACTGGGCCGCCCAGAACGGCGCCACCAACCTGATCCAGGTGCTGCTTGCCCACGCCGCCAAGGCGGACCTGAAAACAACGGCGGGCAAGACCGCCGAGATGCTGGCCCTGGCCGGCGACACGCCGGAAGCGGCCGACCTGCTGAAGGGAAAGTCGGAGACGCCCGTCCAGACCGCCTCCGCGGAGCCGGACAAGAAGTCAGAACCTGAAGTCCTCCCCGAACCCGAACTGCCGCCCGCTTTCCATGTCATGGAATACGACGACGGCACCGTCTACACCGGCGGCATGGAAGGCCGGCATTTCCACGGCGACGGCCTGGTCGTCTTCCCCGACGGCGAGCGCTACGAGGGTGGCTGGCGCAAAGGTCTCCGGCAGGGCGAAGGGAAGGCGCAATTCCCGGACGGCTCGCGGTATGACGGCCAGTGGGTCCGCAACCGCCGCGAAGGGGCCGGAACGGCCGTATTCGCCAACGGCGACACCTTCAAGGGCTCCTGGGAATCCGACCGGATGCAGGGCGAAGGCCTCTACACGTTCGCCGACGGCTCGACGCTGACCGGAACCTGGGTCAAAGGGCGGCTCGCCTCCGGAAACGGCCTGTACACCTTTTCCGACGGCAGCCGGTACTCCGGCGAGTGGATCAAGGACCACCCGGTCGGCGCGGGAACCTTCACGGATGTCAACGGCAGCATCCTGTCAGGCATCTGGAAAAAGGACCGGCTTGTTGAGCCCACCCGCTAGCCCTCAGCGCCACCACGGCCTGGTTCTTTAAACTACGAAACACGCGAAAAGCGCGAAAAGGGAAAACCTTACCACGGATCACACCGATCTAACGGATAGAGAAAACAAAGAGGGGGCGCGAAGCGCGCCAAATCCAGGCTTTGTAAATAGTTTGATCCGGCTTTCGCGACGTTCGCGTGTTTCGTAGTTCCGTCCCCTCTTCGATTCTGACAGCGGACACCGGGCTACAACTCTGACTCCGCGTCCTCGTCCGGAACGGGGGTACGGGGCTTCCCCGTAGATCTTCCTCCGCGCTCTCTGCGCTGGATGTTGACCAGGCAAGCGCCCAAAGAGAGAGGCGCGAAGTGCGCCACCAGACCCGGCCTGGCTCCTTACAAAAAAAAACCCGTGATATCCGTGCAATCCGTGGTTCCGGCTTTCGCGACTTTCGCGTGTTTCGTAGTTCCAGCCCCTCTTCGCTTTGGCTCGGCTTCTCACGGACATTTGCATTATCCGCGCAATCCGTGGTTCCCTCAGGCGTAGGAGCCCAGTTCCTTGGCCCGTTCCACGATCCGGCGGAAGCCGTCGAAGCTGACGCTGGACGGGACCGAATGGTCGGACGAGAAAATATACCCGCCGCCGGCCTTCATGACGGGAATGACCCGCTCCATTTCCGCCTCGATCGCCGGAAGCGTGTCCCACAGAACCGCGTTCACCCCGCCGTGCAGCACCAGACGATCCCCCACCGTCTTCTTCAACTCCGTGGGATTCATGCCGGCCTTGACCTCAAGCGGGTTCAACGCGTCAAGGCCAATGTCGAGAAGGTCCGGAATCAGCGGGTTTATGTTGCCGCAGGAATGGAGCCGCGCCTTGATGCCATGCGCGTGGGCCCACTCGACCGCCTTCCGGTGGAACGGCTTGAGCAGGTCGCGGTACATGCCGGTGGAGAAAAAGGGCGTTCCCTTGTAGCCCATGTCGTCGGGCCAGTGGATCTCGTCGAACGTGTAGCCGGCCTGCCAGATCTGCTCGAACAGCGCGAGGTGCATGTCGAGGTGCGTGCCAAACAGGTCCATGCACCACTCCGGATCGTCGGCCAGCGCGGTCAGCAGCCGCTCCGTGCCGACCATCCAGGAATGCGTGACGTCGAAGCCGAACCAGAAGCCGGCCGAAATCCAGTCGCCCCGCTTGCGCCGCGCCGCATAGGTATTCTTCAAGTGCTCCCAGTCGATCCGGTCAGCGGTCGGAGCCATGCGCGCCTTGGCCTTCTCCCACGACGGCCGGTCCACGATCGTGAAATCCAGGAACTCGGGCGTGGAGGCGGCGTGCTTCCACTGCTTCATGGTGACGCCCCAGGGCGACGTGTAGATCCGGTGCTCCTCCGTCTCCTCGATCGTGCGGACCGGGAAGCGCGGGCTGTTGTCGGCCCCGATGGCGGAAATGCAGTCGAGCTCGAAATAGTCGGCATAATCGACCCCGTCCGGCATGCCCTCCCGCGCCCAGCGCTCGAGCGTGGCTTTCCAGGGGTAATCCAGGACGGGAATCCGGTCCGCCTCCCGGTGCTCGTACATCCGGGTGATCCGCTCGTGCGTGGTCATCGTCTTCACGGCTCTCTCCTGGTTACTCGACGGTCACCCGGGGCGGGTTCCGGAGCAGTTCGATCCAGCGCAGCATGTCCCGATAATCGGCACGACCGGGACCGCCCAGCCCGAACGCGAGGAAGGCCGACTGCTCGGCGTACCGGGACCCGGCGGCGATCGCAACGGGCTGCTTGTCGTCATAGTAAAGGGGCCGGCACACGTAGGCGAAGTTCCAGTCGTAGTGGTCGCCGGTCCCGTGGTCGCCGTAATCCAGGAAGTAGATGCAGGCGTTCCCGCTCTGCGGCGAGGCTCCGGCCGGCGCCGTCTCGGAGCGCCGGAAGTTGACCACCCCGATGCCGTAGCCCAGGTCGTCGTTCGCCAGCGCCACCCAGGGGCTGTCCGCGGACACCGTCTTCACCCGGCCGAGGAAGGTCTTCGGATCGGGCTTGTTGTAAAGCGGCGTGCTCCGGGGAACCCCCGCCTCGTCGGGCCAGACCGCCAGGGTGTGGAACCCGCGAGAAAAAACCAGCTCGTTGTGCCGGATGGCCTTGACGACGGCATTGGACACGAAGAGCATGTCCGACGATTCCAGCAGGAAGGGCATGCCGGCGAACGCCGTGTAGACGACCGTGGCCTGAACGGCTTCCGCGGACCACATCCGCCCGGTGCGGATCATGCGGAACGCCAGCTCGCCGCGGTCGATGGCCATCTCGGGGCGCAGCTCGGGCCGCTCGCAGTTCCAGTCCGACGTGTGCCCCCACGACCGGCCCTCCACCCACACGTCCGGATTCCAGTGACAGGGGCGGTACCGGCCGGCCTGCTTGAACGACAGATCCCGGTCAAGCCCCGCCATCGCCGGCCGGTAACTGGCGAACTGGCCCGACAGCGGGTCGAAGCTGAAAAGGGCCGGCCCGCAATCCACCTTGATCCCGAAACCGCCGCTCTCATATGACAGCCTGGCCGCCGGCTTCACGACCGGCTCCCGGCCGGCCCGCACGACGAAGAGGTTGGTGGAAAACGGCTTCAGGTCCGCCTGGAAACATAGCTCCACCGTCCCGTTCGACACCCCGGGACGATCGACGCCCGGCTCCGCCACGTCCATCACCTGGGAGGGAACCGGGGTCTGCTTTCCTTCGCCATCGCGCTGATAGACTCGCAGACGCCGGCCGCCCGGATCATCCGGCGGAGCGTCCACCCGGACGAGGACCGGCCAGGCCTCGCGGCCCGCGCCGGTCGGCTCCTCAACCCGGATTGAACGCTGCCAGACGGGCGGCGCCGCGGAAACGAGTCCGGCGGCCGCCGCCAGGACCAGGATCGACAGGCAACGGGAAAGGCGCATTTGGAGGCCTGCTTGTGTGTAGGATCAGCGCCCCATCTTGCGGACGTTTTCAAGGCACTTCTGGATGCATTCCATGGGCGGGCAGGCGTAGCTTTCCTGCTCGATGATATACCACTTGGTGCCGCCCACGGTCTCGCAGGCCTTGAACAGGTCGTCCCACTTGATGTCGCCTTCCCCCACCAGGGCCTTGTCGTTCGTCTTGGAATACTCCTTCAGGTGAACGGTGATGGCGCGGCCCGGGTATTTGCGGATCAGCGGAATCACGTCGGCCCCGCCGTGCAATGCGTTGCCGCTGTCGGCCTGCATCACGACCGAAGGCTTGGCGCGGGTGAAGAACGCGTCCCAGGGTGTCACGCCGTTTTCGGCTTTGAACTCGTGGTTGTGGTTGTGGTAGCCGGTCAGCATGCCGAACTTCGCGAGCTTGTCCGCGATTTCGGAAAACAGGTCGGCCGTCTTGCCCCAGGCGGCCAGATCGGTGCGGTATTCCGGCGGCAGGCCGGGCACGATCAGATAGATGTTGCCGATCGCCTTGTTGAACGCGACGGTCTTCTCCAACTCGTCGCCCAGCAGCGAGGCAATGCCCGTGTGCGTGCCGGCGGCCTTGAGCCCGTTGTCATCCAGCATCTTGCGGATGTCGGCGGCGCTGAAATTATGATAGCCGGCGAATTCGACGCCCTGGTAGCCCATCTTGCCAATGGCCTTCAGCGTGCCCGGGAGATCCTTGGCGCAGGCTTCGCGGACGGAATACAACTGGACGGCGACGGGAATCTTGGCCATATACGCTCCTTTGTTTTCACAGACACTTATGAATTCCGACAAAATTGCTTCAACTCGCCCAACTTGTCAAGCTCCGCCAGAAAGTAATGCACGTCCACCCCGCCCCAGGCGAAGGCGCCGGGCTGCCGCAACAGGTAGCGGAGAAACTCGTAATTCTGCTCCAGGAACCCCCGGTCCCCCGACAGGGTGTAGGCCGCCCAGGCCGGAAACAGGTCGTTACAGGCCCAGCCGCCGGCCGCATACTGCGCGGGCGTACGCCGGAACGCCCGGGGCAGCGCCTTCAGGAGAAGCGTCTTCGCGGCGGCGTCCTGCGTGCGCTCGTAATAGAAGAAGAGCGCGCGCCACGCGATGAACTCCCCGTAGCCGCCCCGATACGTGCCGACGCCGTGCGGCAGGTCGTACAGGATGACCCCGTCGTCGTTCACTGCCCCGCGGTAATACTCGGCCACCTTGCGGGCGGCCTTGAGCCAGCGCGCCTCGCCCGTGTGGTCGTGCAACTGGATCCACGCCAGCATGGGCCAGCCGCACTCGCGGCTGTCGGTGTAGAAGATCTCCGGCCGCTCGGCCTGCCAGCGCATCATGTTCTCGCCCACCGAGACGGCGGCCTCCCGGAAATCCTCGTTGCCGGTAAGCAGGTACGCCGCCAGAAGGCCCCCCACCCACATGTGCGACGGATACGCGGCGCCATCCACGTGTTCAGGGCAGTGCGCGGGCATGGTCCCCTGACGAAGCGGATCCGGATCGAACGCCACGAAATCGACGTGCGCATTGTGGCGCGCGTTCGCCAGCGCGCCGCGCAGGCAGTCCCACGCGCCCCGCCGCATGTATTCCTGCACGCTGTGCAGGATCGCGTCGTTTTCGTTGTTGTGGCTCCAGGAGCGGTCGGGCGTTACATGGTCCCCGAAATCGAACATGCCGCGCGAAGGCTGCCCCGCATGCGCGAAGGTGTTCAGCTTCTGCTCGATCGGGAGATACTCCTGCTCGTTGAACGGAAGATAACGGTGGAGGTCGAAGACGCGCGTCTCGCGAATATAGGCGGGGTCGAAGGTGAATTCAACGGGCGGAGACGAGGCCCCCCAGACGCCGTAACCCTGGAATTCGTGATCGAAATAGTGACCTTCCAGAGTCGCGTGCGGCAGGACGGCGGGGAAGAGGCCGATGTAGAGGTCGTGCTCCTTCGACTGTCCCCGGCGCACCCGCATGTCGCCGGCCCACGCGGGCCAGATGTCGAAGGACAGCAGGTCGCGGTCCATGGCCACGCCCTTGGGGAAATGGTTGTCCATCTCGGCAAACCACGCCACCGCCGACGTTCCGTTTCCGGTGGCCGCCATATAAGGATAGCAGGAGCGCAGGCCGCCCGTCATGTCGGTTCGCGCGTTGCCCGGCCGCAGGAAATGGGGATACTCCGCCGGGTTTTCCCGGAAATTCGCCAGGTTGCGGATCAGGATCTTGCCGTCCGCCGAATTCCCGTAGCGCGCCTTCGCCGCCTCGTTGACCGACTTGGTGGCGAGGATCTCCGCGTTCTCGGCCACGTCCACCAGCCGCGAAAACCAGTTCGCCCCGGTATTCGTCTGCCGGATATGGCGCACCGACCGGCGGCCCACCGCGGTCGGCAGCGTCAGCCGCACCAGGCTGGCCGTCACGCCCAGCTCGGGCATCTCGCGGTTGATGAACTTGTAGGAAAGCTTGACGCAGGGATCGGCCCGGCGGAAGGTGTAGCGCACACGGAAGGAAAGCAGTTCCGAGCCGTCGCCGGCGGTATGCCGCCCCGTGGCCTCGACCACGACGCGCAGAGGACCGGACTCCTTGAGCTCCAGCGCCAGGCCAACCGCATCCGATCCGTAAAACCGCTTGCCGTTGACATCCTCGATGAGAATGTCGCCACCCGGCCCGGCGAGCTCCTTGCCGCCGGACTTCCACGACTCGAACAGAGAAAAAGTTTCCTTGGAAAGGCGGATCGTGTAATGCGGCCCGCGGACGGTGAGACCGCGGCTGTCCTGGCTCACCTTCAAGCCGTCCTTGACGGCGGCCGCGCCGCGCTCGAGACGGACCGGACAGGAGCCGTTCGCCGGCAGCGGCAGCTCGAAGTCGAGCAGCAGCCAGGCGGGCGAGCCGTCCGCGTGGCGTTGCAGCGTCCGCCCCTGGACGGGAAGGCTGGCCTTGCCGCCCACGTTGAGTCGCACGGCCTCGCCGTCCTTGAGGGCCCCCGGAAGAAGCGGCACCCCGACCGTCATGGGATAGGCGGCAAGCGGCCGGTTGCCTTTGTTGACGCAGGTCAGCGACGGCAGCGCAAGCCCGGCTGGAAGTTGCTTTTTCATGGGGCCAGAATACCCGCGCCCGGTCCGGCAATCAAGCCTATGTCGCTTACCCCGTAAGGCCAATTGACGAACAAGTTGATTTGGTATAAAGTAAGAATGTAAGGAAATAAGGAAATAGCCATGGTTACCAAAATGACCTCCAAAAACCAGATCACGCTGCCCAAGCGCGTAATGGGCCAATTCGCGGGGGTTCAATACTTCGAAGTCGCGACCGAGAACGGACGCATCATGCTGACTCCCGTTCGCTGGCAGCGGGCCGATGCCGTTCGATCCAAACTGGACCGGCTCGGGCTGAAAGATTCCGACGTGGCCGAGGCCGTCCGGTGGGCGCGGAAAAAATCGTCGTGAAGCGCAAGCCGCGTGTTGTCTTCGACACCAACGTGGTTGTTTCGGCGTTGCTGTTCGCCTCCGGACGTCTGGCTTGGCTGCGGACGGCCTGGTCCAAAGGCCTCGTCATTCCGCTGGTCAACCGCTCCACCGTCGACGAACTGTTGCGCGTGCTGGCCTACCCGAAGTTCAAACTTTCCTCCGCCGATCGCGAGGAACTGCTGGGCGACTACCTGCCCTTTGCCGAACTTGTGCCCCCGGGCCCGCGGCGGGCGGAAACACAGACCTGCCGGGATCCCCACGACCGCATTTTTATTGAACTCGCCATACAGGCGGCCGCCGACGCACTCGTCACAGGGGATGCGGACCTGCTGGTTCTCAAACACGCACACAACTGCCCCATCCTCACCCCTGAAACTTTTCGGACGACTCTCAGCCTCGATTGAAATCAGTGATCAGGGTGGCCCGCGACGTCCCCGGCGCGGGATCCTGCCCGGCGGCAGGGCCGTGATCGGTGATCAGTGACCAGATCGTGGTCGACCATGCACTTGTGTTGCAGCGACGATCACGATCTCGATTACGACTGCGATTACGACAATCATCGTCTTGCATCGGGCCTGTGCACGTAAGCGCCAGACAGAGAGATTACGCGATCCGCTATCAGCTATCAGCTATTCTACCCTGACCCCTCATCCCTCCCACTCATCCCTCCCACTCATCGTCTTGCATCGGCCCCATCCGCTATTCGCCAGTGAGGCGCAACACAGGCGGGCGGCGCAAGCACCGCCCCTACATCAGGCGGCTTGCGTGGAGACTGTGCCACGGCCAGGCGCCAGACAGAGAGATTACGGTAAAGATGATCGACTAGGCGAATTTGCCGTCGCGAAAAGTAACTCAGCGGGCTCTCCCTTTCCTCCTCCGGGGCTGAGTGGCTCCGCGTTGGATGTTGCCTGACCTGCAAGGCCACCGGCAATGCGCCCGGTGAGGGCACCGGGCCTACAACTGTCGCAGGGGTTCGCTATCAGCTATCAGTTATTCTTCCGTCCGCTATCAGCTATCAGCTATTCTTCCTCTTCCGTCCGCTATCAGCTATCAGCTATTCTTCCTCTTCCGTCCGCTATCAGCTATCAGCTATCAGCTATTCTTCCTCTTCCGTCCGCTATTCTTATTGCATCCCCTGCCCGAAATCGCTAAACACGGGGAATTAAGGAGCGCTCATGGACCTGCCTTCCCACCTCGACTTCCATCCCCGCGCCGGACTGCCCGCGACCGCAGCCCGCCTCGCCGCCGGCAGCCCGGTGACGATCGCCTATTTCGGCGGCAGCATCACCCAGGCGGACGGATGGCGCACCGGCACGTTCAACTGGTTCAAAGCCGCCTATCCCCAAGTCCGCTTCACGGAAATCATGGCCTCCATCGGCGGCACGGGCTCGGATCTCGGCGTCTACCGCATGGACAAGGACGTGCTGGCGCACCAGCCCGACCTCATGTTCGTGGAGTTCGCCGTGAACGACTCCAATTCAACCGACGACCTGGTCACCGGCGCCATGGAAGGCATCGTGCGCAAAATCAGGCGGAGCAGGCCGGCCTGCGAAATCATCTTCATCTACACCCTCAACGGCTCCATGACCGCCGACCTGCGGGAAGGCAAACTCCACAAGGCCGTGGTGGCGCACGAGAAAGTGGCGGCTCATTACGGCATCCCGTCCATTCACGTGGGACTGGACGTGGCGAAACGGGAAGGCGACGGCACACTCTTCTTCACGGGAACCGGGGCCGCAAAAGCCGCCCACGAGGCCAAGGGCAAGCTCGTCTTCGCCCGCGACACCTGCCACCCCCACCCCGAGGGACATCGGCTCTACACGGAGGCCGTGACCCGCCGCCTCCCGGAACTGCTGGCGGCCCCCCGCACCACGCCGACCCCCCTGCCCCCGCCCCTGGACGCGGGCCAGTGGGAGCAGTCCCGCATGACGCCGCCTCAGGACTTCACCCTCTCCCCCGAGTGGCGCCGCCTTGAAAAAAACGACTGGCCCCCCATCGCCTGGTCGGCCGACACGCTCCCCGAACTCTGGGTGGCGGACAAACCCGGCGCCGTCCTGGAGGCATCCTTCACGGGATCCGCCTTCGGCCTGTTCATGGTCATCGGCCCCGCCTGCGGCCAGGTCGAATGGACCCTCGACGGCCAGCCGCCCGTCATCACCCCCCTCTTCGACCCCTTCTGCTCCTACTACCGGCCGAATTACCTGCTCCTGGCCCACCATCTGGAGAACAAGCCCCACCGGATTCGCATCCGCCTGCTGGCCGACGAGCCCGACAAGGCGGCCCTGCTGGCCCGCCAGGGAGCCGTGATCGACTTCCCCGAGCGCTTCAAGGGAACCCGCTTTTACCTGGCCGCCGGCCTGGTCACCGGCACGCTGTCGGCTGCCCGCCCGTAACAATCGAATGCCTCGATCATTTATTTCTATTGTATGGGGGGTGGTAAAGCGTAAAATGGCGCTACTTTAAAGGGAGTTTTCCTTCATGGTCCAGGGAATGCAATTGTCGCAGGAACAGCGCCTTCAAATGGTGCTGGCTCCCCAATTGCGCCAATCCCTCGAACTGCTCCAGGTACCGACGCTGGAACTGCGCGCCCTGGTGCGGGCGGAGCTGGAAAAGAATCCCATGCTCGAGGAGCCGCCCGAGAATTACACGCCCCTCGAGGAAACGCCCGAGCCCGGGAAAACGCCTCTCGACGCCGATCAGAAGTCGCTCGATTTCCGAAAGGAATTCGAAACCCTCGCCCGGCTTGACGACGAGTGGCGGGAATACTTTTTCCAGGAGGAGAACAACCGCCCCTACACCGCCGAGGCGGCCGAGCGGCGGCAGTTCTTCTTCGACTCGGTTCCCCAGCACGAATCGCTCCAGGTGCATTTGATCAACCAGCTGGGACTGTCCGACCTGGACGCGCCCAGCCGCCAGATCGGCGAACTGATCATCGGCAGCATCAACGACGACGGGTACCTGACCACGCCCATCGAGGACCTTGCCTCCAGCATCAACGCCGACCCCGAGCTCTTCAAGAGCGTCCTCGAGATCATCCACGATTTCGATCCCACGGGCGTCGGGGCCCGCGACCTCAAGGAATGCCTCCTGTGCCAGCTCCACCGGCTGGACAAGGCCGACAGCCTCGCCGCCCTGATCGTGAAGGATCATCTGGAGGCGCTGGGCGCCCGCAAGCTCCAGGACATCGCCAAGGCCCTCAAGACCACCCCCGAGGAGATCCAGAAGGCCGCGGACTTCATCGCGACACTGAATCCCAGGCCGGGCGGCGCCTACACCGGGGACGCCTCCGCCTACATCGCGCCCGACGTCCAGGTGCGCAAGGTGGACGGCGTCTTCGTGGTGATCCTGAACGACGAGCAGATCCCGCACGTCCGGATCAGCCGCCAATACCGCAGCCTGATGAGCGACGAGAACACGACGGCCGAACTGCGGGACTATGTGCAGGACAAGGTCCGGGCCGGCACGTTCCTGATCAAGAGCATCCAGCAGCGCCAGCAGACCATCTTCAACATCTCGACCGAAATCGTCAAGGTCCAGGCCGAATTCCTCGACCACGGCGTCTCCCACCTCAAGCCCCTGACCATGGCGCAGGTGGCCAAGGCCGTCAACCTGCACGAGACCACCGTCAGCCGCGCCGTCTCCGGAAAACATATGCGCACCCCGGTCGGCCTCTTCGAGATGAAATACTTCTTCACCCCCGCCATCAAAACGATGAGCGGCGGCTCCGTTTCAAACAAGACGGTGATAGACAAGATCGCGGCCATGGTGGGCGCGGAATCGGCCCAGGCGCCCCTCTCCGACCAGGAGATCATGGACCGTCTGAAAACGGACGGCATCGATGTCGCCCGGCGAACCGTGGCCAAATACCGGATGGCGCTGCGCATCCCGCCCTCCCATCTCCGCAAGACATTCGGATGACGGCATCCGGCCCCCCAGCCGGCCCCGGATGGTGGGCTCCGGGAGTCCGGGAAACGGCCGGCCGGCTGTTTCCGCCCTGGCTTCAGGAGCCGGGCCCGGTCCGGCTTGGCGACCTCCCCCCCTCGGCCCAGGCCTTCATGGCCTGGTGCATCCGCGAGACGCTCAAGGTTCCCGTCCTCTGGGTTTCGGACGGCCCCGTGTCGCTCGACCAGTCACTCCGCGACCTGCGGACCCTGGCCCCCGACCCTGCCGCGCAGGTGCTCTTCTTTCCCCCCCTTGAAAGCGCGACCGGGGAAGGCAAGAGCGCGCCCCCGCCCGAACTCAGCGGCGCCCGGCTGACGACGCTGACGTCGCTGGCCACCAGCGACCGCCCGGTCATCGCGACCTGCATCCAGGCCCTCATGCAGCCCACCCTCCCGCCGGAGGAACTAGCCCGCCGAGTGCGCCGCATCGCCGTCGGCGAGTCGCACGACATGGCCGCCCTGGTCGCCTTCCTGGAGGAATCCGGCTTCCGCTTCGAGGCCGAGGTCCACGAGCCCGGCGAGGCGGCGGTGCGCGGCGGCCTGGTGGACGCCTGGCCGCCCACGGAGGAGTGGCCCCTGCGAATCGAATTCTTCGGCTCCACGGTGGAATCCATCCGCCCGTTCGAGCCGGACACCCAGTCCTCCCGCGCCACCCTCCGCACGGCCTACCTGACCCCGGTATCGGAACAGACCGGCCGCCCCGCCAAGGAGGCCGCGTCCCTGCTGGCCCTGGTTCCCCCCGAGACGGTGGTGGTCTGGGCGGATTATCCCGCGGTCGAAAACATGGCCGCCGTCTACGAGGAAACCATCCGGGAGCGCAAGGGCGGCGAACTGGCCATCCCCTTCGACGAACTGAACCAGCTCGTCCTGACCCGCCGGCTGCGGGAGGTCCGCTCGGGCCTGCTCGAGGACGTGCGGCCGGCCGATTTCGAGCCCCTGCCCTCGGTGGTCTCCGTCACGCGCGACACCTTCCGGCCCGATCTCGCCGAACAGCAGCGCCAGGCGTTCCTCCTGCGCCTGGCCGCCCTGGCCGGCGAGGGGCGCCAGGTTTTCCTCTTCTTCGAGACCGAGGGCGCGCTGCACCGCTTTCTCGAAAGCGCCTCGGAGGAGATTCGCGCCGTCATCACCCCCCGCCTGGCCCTCCTTTCCGAAGGCTTCGCGAGCGCGACGTTCGGCCTGGTGCTGGCCTCCGAAAGCGACCTTTACGGCCGCCGCAAACTGACCCGGGGCCGCCTCCGCATCGAATCCGCGCGGAAGCGGGCTGGCAGCCGGATCGGAGATTTCTCCGAGATCCAGCCCGGCGACCTGGTCGTCCACATCGACCACGGCATCGGCCGCTACCGGGGGCTCGGCGAGATCGAGGTGGCGGGTAAGAAGCAGGAAGCGCTCATCATCGAATACGCCGAAAGCGCGCGACTGCACGTGCCCGTGGACCATGCGCACCTGCTGACCCGCTACGTGGGCATGGGCAAGCACTCGGTCAAGCTCCACGCCCTGGGCGGCCGGCGCTGGCAGACGGAGCGCAAGACGGTTGAAAAGGCGGTCCAGGACCTGGCCGCCAACATGCTCGAGACGCAGGCCGCGCGCGACCTCCAGCCGGGCCATGCGTTCAAGCCCGACAACCCCTGGCAGCACGAATTCGAGACCGCCTTCCCCTATCGGGAGACCGAAGACCAGCTCAGCTCCATCGAGGACGTGAAGAAGGATATGGAATCCACCCGCCCCATGGACCGCCTGATCTGCGGCGACGCGGGCTACGGCAAGACGGAGGTGGCCATGCGCGCCGCCTTCAAGGCCGTCATGGACGGCCGGCAGGTCGTCGTCCTGGTGCCCACCACCGTGCTCGCCCAGCAGCATTTCTACACCTTCGCCGAGCGGATGAGCGCCTTTCCCGTCCGGATCGAGATGTACAGCCGCATGTGCACCCTGGAGCAGCGGCATGAGGTGATGACGGGCGTCGCCGACGGCACGATCGACATCGTGATCGGCACCCACGGCCTGCTGGAGCCGGGCGTCGTCTTCAAGGATCTCGGCCTGGTGATCGTGGACGAGGAGCAGCGCTTCGGCGTGGCGCACAAGGAGCGGCTCAAGAACCTGCGCCGGATGGTCGATGTGCTCACGCTTACCGCCACGCCCATCCCGCGGACGCTCTACATGAGCCTCACGGGCGTGCGAGATTTGTCGCTCATCCAGACGCCCCCCTCGGAGCGCATCCCCGTGGAGACGGTGGTGGCGGAAAACAAGGACGACGTGGTCCGCGAGGCCATCCTACGGGAGCTGAGCCGGGGCGGCCAGGTCTATTTCCTGCACAACCGCGTGCATACGATCGACGTGGTCCGCCAGCGGCTGGAGACCCTCGTCCCGGAGGCGCGGATCGCCGTGGCGCACGGCCAGATGCCGCCCAAGCACCTCTCGGAGATCATGCAGGAGTTCACGCGCGGCGCCAGCGACGTCCTGCTCTGCACGACCATCGTGGAGTCGGGCACGGACATCCCGAACGCCAACACGATCCTGATCGAGCGGGCCGACCGCTTCGGGATGTCGGACCTGTACCAGCTCCGCGGCCGGGCGGGCCGCTCCAAGGCGCGTGGCTACTGCTACATGCTGCTGCCCAAGCACGGGCTGGTGGACCCGTCGGCCAAGAAGCGCATCCAGGCGCTGCGCCAGCATTCCGGCCTGGGCGCCGGCTTCAAGCTGGCCATGCGCGACCTGGAAATCCGCGGCTCGGGCAATATCCTGGGGCATGAACAGAGCGGCCACATCGCCGCCGTCGGCTTCTCCCTCTACTGCCAGCTGCTCCGGCGGACCGTCGAACGGCTCAAGGGGAAGGAAAGCACGATCCCGCTCGTGGATGTGCAGATGCACCTGGATTTCGTGACCTATTCGCCGGACGAGGGGGACCAGGAAAACGCCGCCCTCATCCCCTCGCATTACCTGGACGACGAAGCCCTGAAGATCACCCAGTACCGCCAGATCGCCTCGACCTGGACGATTAACGAGGTAACGGCCCTGCGGCGGAAGATGAGGGACCGGTTCGGGCCCATTCCGGACTCGGTGGAACGGCTGTTCCTGATGGCCGAGATCCGCATCCTGGGCGCCCTGAAAAAACTGGTTTCCATCGCCACCCGGGAAGACCGCATCCTCCTGTCGCGGGAAGGCGGCAACCTCGTTCAGTTCCAGAATCGCCTGCCTCGTTTCAAGACAACCGCGTGCACCGCCCGCCTTCTGGAATTGAAAGCCCTGCTGAAAAAAATCGATTGAGTTCACCACGGATTTCACTGATCTCACGGATAAGAGAAAAACAAAGAGGGGGGCGCGAAGCGCGCCAACAAATCCGGAGCCGCCGTGTGTCGTGTGTAACTACGAAACACGCCAAAGGCGCGAAAAGGGAAACTTCACCACGGATTACACCGATCTCACGGATAAGAGAAAAACAAAGAAGGGGCGCGAAGCGCGCCAACAAATCCGGAGCCGCCGTGTGTCGTGTGTAACTACGAAACACGCCAAAGGCGCGAAAAGGGAAACTTCACCACGGATTACACCGATCTCACCGATAAAAGAAAACAAAGAGCGGGGCGCGAAGCGCGCCAACAAATCCGGAGTGGCTTCGCACAGACATTTGATTTATCAGTGTCATCCGTGAAATCCGTGGTTCGGGCTGCTCCGTTTTCGCGCCTTTCGTGTGTTTCGTAGTTCCCTTTCCTCTTCAACTATCAGTGTCATCCGTGAAATCCGTGGTTCGAGCTGCTCCGTTTTCGCGCCTTTCGTGTGTTTCGTAGTTCCCTCTCCTCTTCAACTATCCGTGTCATCCGTGAAATCCGTGGTTCGGGCTGCTCCGTTTTCGCGTCTTTCGTGTGTTTCGTAGTTCCCGCTGCTCTTCAGCAAGCCACCTTGCTCAAAATAAATACTTGAGAATGCGCGGTGGCAATTCATACTTGAGGCATGCAACCATCACCTCCGCCAATCCCGCCGGCCGTCCCCCGGTCAGGGCCCCAGATAAGCCTGTTTTCCATCTGGAGCCTCGCCCTCTCGCTTTCCAGCTTCTTCTGCATCGTTTTTTTCGGGTCCATTCCCGGCATTATCCTGGGCCACATCGCCCTGGCGCGGATCAATCGATCAAAGGGCCAACTGACCGGCAGGGGATTGGCTTACGGGGGCCTGGCTGCCGGCTATTTCTGCCTGATGCTGTCGATTGCCTTTTACGTCTTCATTTTCGGGTTTCGTTCGTCGTCCATGAACGAATCGCTCGAACGGTATCGCGGAGCCGAGTCCATCGACCATCTAAAGCAAATCGCCATCTCGATCGAGCTTTACCAGGAGGAGCACGCGAACGAGCCGCCGCCCGATTTCAGAAGTCTCATCCCCTACCTGATCGACACCAACAACTACCGGGTCTTCACCTGCTCCGATTCCGCGACACCCGGCGCCTGGAGCAATATCGACTCCTGGACCGACTACGTCCTTGCAACCAATACGGTGACAAACGGCAGTCAGGCCGTCCGGATGTACTCCAAACCCGGCGTATTCCGGAAAGGCGGAACCGTCCTCTATCAGAACGGCGATGCCGCCTGGCTGGACAAGGAAGAGTTCGAGCGTGTCATCGGAAAGTGATCGGTGGTTCAGGGTTCGGGGTTTGGGTAGCGCAGTCCCTTGCGCGCCGGGATTCGCCAGTTGCGGTACGTGATCTGATTACTGATCACTGACAACTGATCACTGGTTGTTCTGGGTAGGGCGCGCAGTCCCTTGCGCGCCGTGAATGGCCAGTTGCCAGCAATCGGTGGCTGTGGATATGCGGCGAGCCTGTCCTGAGCCTGTCGAAGGGCTTGCCCTGAGCTTGCGAAGGCTCCATTCGCCGTCGAGATTTGCCCGGCTTGCGCATGGCGGCGCTCAAGGGACTGAGCGCCCTACCTAGACCATTTCTCAGATCAGTGTTCGGGTATTTTCCCCTGAATTGTCTAATGAAATGTGTATTATCGAGGTCGACCAAGATCCGGATCGATCCCGATAGCGACAGTTTGCCTGAACCTCTCCAACCCCTGAACCCCGAACCCTGAACCCTATCACCCATCACCGTTCCCCGATTACCGCCTTGCACATATCCGACAAGTACGTCACCAACGCGGTTGGCGACGATCCCACGAGGACCGTCCGCGCCTTCTCAAAACCGCACTTTTATCCCAACGGCGGTCACATTTTGTATAAGGACGGCCATGTTGCCTGGCTGGAAAAAGAGGCGTACGACGAATCTACCGCCCCCTTCCTCAAAAAGCACTGACGTATCGGCCTGAGTAGGCCGGGCGCGGCCCAGATTCCAACGCAGAGACCCCTTACCCCGGAGAGAAAAAGGGAGTCCACAGAGTTATTTTTTTGCGACGGCCATTTCAAACATCCTCTGCCATGTTCGGGGGTACGGGGCTTCCCCGTAAAGGATTTCTCCCCCCTCTGCGTTCTTTCCCCCTCCTTCTCCGGGGCGGCGGGACAGAATAGCTGATAGCTGATAGTGATAGCGGACACATGCGCGCTTCGCGCCCCCTCTTTGATTTCTCATATCCGTGGAACCGGTGTGATCCGTGGTGAGACTTCCCTTTTCGCGCCTTCCGCGTGTTTCGTAGTTGCATCCAGTCTCTGCGTTCTTTCCCCCTCCTTCTCCGGGGCGGCCAGGGCCTCTGCGTTGGATGTTGCTCCTGGGGCTGGCCGAGACGATGAGAAGGGCATTAAGAGCTGATTGTTTTGCACCGAGCCATTTTATCGCGTTGAACGGTGCGCCTGTATTGAATCGCAGGCAGTCCAAATAGAATTGCCCGGTAAGGACGTTCCGTGTTTATCCCGAAGAGTTTCCCCAACTCTGGACGTGCGTCGAGGATGAATTTCAGAAAATCGCACCAAGTCGTTCCGAGCTTGTGCGACTGGGCGAGAAGCTCAAAGTAACTCAATGCAATCACGACATCGGCATCACCGCAATACGCTTTCGGGCCTGCGGAGGCGATCAGAAGATGCGGCGCACCGCGAAAAATCTCATCCACATTTGAATGACGATAGGCCTCTATCGCCTTGCAGACAAACTCCGGTAGTGCGGGCTTTTCCGCGATGGTCTTTTCAAGTCCGTCGATCAGATCCTTCAATAGTCGGCTCAGGGCGAGCCGCTTGTCAACTACGGTGAAAGTAAGGTCGCATGTGTTGCCTCCCGTGGGCGCATGGGCAATGTCGGCGAGGAGCTTATCGATAAGCGGGCGTTGCACGTCTTCACTGCGGTACTGCCGCGTGGTTCTCCTGCCGCGGACAAACCGGCTCAGAGCGTCCGGCGCAACGGCGGGCGATGCTTCCAGGGGGAGGCTGTCCTCCGCTCGCAGGCCGAGAATCGACACGGCGCCGGTCGGGCAGATCGCCAGGCAATGTTGGCAGCCGATACATTTCTCCTCCAGGTTTTTCTGAATATCGGGATAATTGTCACGATACTCAATAATATGGCGGGGGCAGTCTTCAATGCAGGCGTTACAACGGATACATTTGGCGCGATTGACGCTGAAATGAAGCATATTATCCATGTGTCCCATTCTCCCGAGTAGATTTCAAGTAGAGCAGATCAAGGCTGTTTTGTCGGAACACCGGCAACCTGCCTGAGGCGCGCCTGCGACGATAGGCAGTGTTGTCGTTCGATTTAATTTTTATATTGTGGGCCTGAAAGATTTCACCACAGGGAACACAGAGGACTGTTGCATTGTGTGTTGCTTTTCTTGATCCGGATCTCTCTGTGTTCTCTGTGTTGAAAAACTTGTGGTTACCGAACAGGCCGCTCTGCGTGAGCCGAGCCAGCGGCGATACGCCGGTACGGTTGTTTAAGCAGATTCGTCGTTACTTCAGCGTGAATGCGCTTCGACATAGGATCGGAGCACGGCATTGATCCGCGTCTGGTACCCTCTCCCCTTTTTCCGGAACCATTTGACAACGCTAGGGTCCAGGCGAATGGAAAGGGCCGATTTCTTCTCCGGCATCCGGATGACCATTTTCTTGAAAACAGACCGGTCCACCTGAGGAACGTCGGAAAAATCGATGTCCGCGTCCTTCATGCGGCGGAGCCGCTGCCAATTAGTTCCCGACTTCTTCTGTGTAGATGTTTTGTTCATGTCGGCTTGCCTTGCGGGCAGAAATGATTCGGATTGTCTCGTCGTCAGGCTCGGTGAATGCCACCACCGCTAGAACGTCATCCAACCATCCGATTCCCACCCAGCGATCCTCTCCGTATAACTTCCTTTGGTCCAGAAACGTCACCATGGGGTGGTCGAACATCACCGGCACATCGACAAAGGCGATGCCGTGCTTCTGCCGGTTAATCCTGTCCTTTCCTTCGTCCCACGTGAACTTCATTGAACATACTGTATATACATTACGTAGCTACGTCAAGTGTTTTTCTAACTGTCCAACGGGACCCTCTTTGGCTAAGCGAGCTTCGAGCGATAGCCAGCAGAGGGTTAGGCTCCTCAATCATCGAACAGTTCCGTGTTGCTGAGTTTGTCGTCGGTGAAGTGTGCTTGGAAACATGCCCCAACGACGTTACGGCTGACCGGACGGCGTACCCGCCCAGGGTGAGCCGTACGGTCCAGCCGATGGTTGGCCGGCCTTTTCTATCCGTTCAATGATTGTCGCTATGTTGCCCGACTCGTTTGCGATATCCGACACGTCAACAGAATAAACAACCTTGATCCTCTGAACCAGCTCCTGAACCTTGGCATTGTCGCCGAAATCGGATAGGGATGAGTCATCTGAGATGAAGACCGGATCGTTCTTGGTGAAAAGGAGAACCCTCTCAATGAAGTTGTCAAGTAGACCGGGCGTCTTCTCCACTCGATCGGCCGGTGCAAATTGTATCGGCACATGCGTTCCTGGGCGTGGCATTGATTCGCGGTTCTTCCGTATCGCCTCCAAGTTCTTAGAGAGATCGTCAAATGCCTCTGACTTGGAAGGACCCAAACCCGCTGGACCCAACCAATTCAATATCTGGGCGCAATAGGCTATTCCCGGTTGTGGTGACGAGCCGTTTGATCTTACACGAACCGGATAGTCAGCGAGCGTCCAATTGCTTTTCCGGTACGAAAGCATCCACTTGAGCCCAATTTGTAGCCTTTCTTTAATCGTATACATGTCGTGAACTCTGATGTTGAAACTGATAACACAGATCGCTGCAAGCGTCAGACTGATAATCCATCGTGCGGCCTTTTGTCTTTTCGTCTTCATCATTTGTCATGGCGAACGTTGCCGCTGGACCTCAACGAGCCCCGCCCACGGGACGTTGTAGCGTTCGAGCGGCTTGTTCGCCTCCTGATCTTTCTCGCCATACTTCGACAAGACAATAGGGACCTGGTTCCCAAGTTCCATTGGCATTGCTTTCAGCAGCAATTCGTTTCGCGGTTTCCCATCCTGTCTCCAATTCATCAATCAGACAATGCTCATTGACCGGTATCGTCTCGCATCCGTTATTGCAGGAAAGTGGAGAACAACTGAAATTTGTACCGCCATATCGGCTCACGATGTCGTAGCCCAAGAACTCGAATTCGGACAGATCGCAACTTGCAGCAGGGCTGACATCCCATGGCTGAGTCTTTTCACCGTCGAAAAGAATTGGGAATACCCGGTATGCGAATACGGTGAAACCCGCATCAGTTAGCTCAAGAACACTACGAGCTGATTCCGGATTATCGAACATCCATGTGGTCGTGTTGTGTTTCCATTTGTCGATCCAGTTTTCAGGACCTTTTGAAATACAGTCACTTACGCTACAAATGTCGTGCACTACCGTGTTCTTGAACCACTCCGTGCGAGGAGCGACCTTTTTTGGGAAAAACCCGAGCATGACTGGTATCGGTCTGTTCATTGTCTTTCAAGGCGAACAAACCGCTCTACGTGCCGCGCCAGCGGCGATACGCAGGAGCAGGTCGTTCGAAGCATCATTTCGATTTGATTCCGGACAGACTCCGCCCCCGTCAGTTATGCGGAACTGTCCCCAGAATATGTCATCCGTCCTGGATTATCCATCTTTTATTGTTCGAACGCACTGGCTCCAAGAAGAGTCGAGAAAACGGCAGATCGACACAGCTTCCAACGCAGAGGGCCCGAGAAGAATAGCGGATAGCTAATAGCTAATAGCGGACGATTCTCGTTCCGTCTTTCTTCTCAGCTTGCCACGGCGAAGGCTTTGCGAAGCCGGGCGTCTCCGCCGCTCCGTATGAATCTTCTCTTCAGCCCTGGTGCATGCCCGCGGTCAGCGCCCGCGGCTACAGAAGAACGGTCACCCTACTACCTGCGTTCTTTCCCCCTCCTTCTCCGGGGCGGCGGGGGCCTCCGCGTTGGATGTTGACCCTGATTGGCCGCCAACGTATCCACCCCACAGCCCTCCTGATTAGGCCAAGCCGGGCGCTATGAGCCCGACACAACCGAGCGAATATATCTGGCGTGTCACGTGCCAGACCTTCCCGATTCTGAATTATGGCTTTACCTTGTCCACTATCAGCTCGATGATGCGCGCCTCGGCCATAGCGGGAAGACCGAGTCTGCCGATCAAGAGCGGAAACGCCGCAGGCAGGAAGACTCGCATTATGCGGTCGTTTAGCCGCGTCTTCTGAAAGTCCGAAAGGCCATTGATCTTCTCCGTGTACAGGCATGAGAGACTGTTTGCGTCCGGCAAGTAGTCGAAGAAGAGAAAAAGCCCGTTCTGGTAAAACTCGACAATCCACTGGAAACCGTGGTTTCGCCCGGTATAATGATCGGGGTGGCCTTCAGTATCTGAGATCGTGGCGGTGAAGAACGGAATCCCGACATTGCATGAGAGATGATCGGCAAGCACGAGCCGAACCACTTGTGGCCCATCGCCAGGCACATTTCCCTGATTGACCGTTCGCCCGTCGAGAAAAACACGTATCCGCGGGTTGACAAATGCGCAATAGGAGTGGACAAGCCACCTCAGCGCGTTGTCTATGTCGTCACCGTGCTGCCAGAGGTAGATTTTGGACGCAGGACCCGTGGAGTATGTTCGCGGAAGGGGATCGCGCAACTCAATCGTCACGGTTGTTCCGATCCGTCCGCCGTAGCCGCTCTCCACCCAACTCGAGAAGCTAATGTCATGGGCTTCGTCAACGACGAAATGAAGGACTGTGCGACCTCCGCCTTTCACGCATGTGTCGACGCTTATCCTTCTTCCCCACAACAGGGCCAAAGTGAAGCCCATGCCTTCACGGTCATATGTCTGACCTTTTTGAAGAAGCCCATACTTAAACCACCCGCTGTGCCCCGGTATGAGCAAGGCGTCAAAAACCGCAGATGCAGTCATACCCGGCCCATTGTCCTGAACGGTCAGACGCCTTCCGGAGACATCAATGCGCACTTCCGCATCATCGGTGTTGGATACCGCAAGCACTGCGTTCTCGACCAATTCAAAAAGGAGGTTGCAGGCCCGGCCGGCTCTATCCCGTGACATGCCCGACAGACTAGCACGAGCCCGTTCGAGGTCCACGCCCTGCGCTGCTTGCGCTATTTCCGCCCTCGCCTCCGCGTGGTTGTTTTGTGATAGCGGCCGTACGATGCGATTCATGGCATCCTGGCCTGACATATGGCTGCCCGTAACGGCCTCGACCATCTGAAGGTAATCGATACTCCCAGCCTGTGCATTGCCATGGGCTATTTTCTGCGGCGATTCCTCGACTCTATCCATGCGACTCTGCTCAGCGGCTAATATCAATGGTGTGTTTTCAGGATTGTTTCGCTTGTTCACGCCCATGCAGCCAAGAAACCTCTGTACCCACTTCATCGTCGTTTCTTTTCTTTGGTTGCCGAGCACCTCCGCTCTGCGTGAGCAGCGCAAGCGGCGATACGCAGGAGAACGTCGTTCGAAGCAACAATTTCAATATCCTAATCTTAATCGTAATCGTAATCCAGCTTTGCATAGCGAAAGTGCAAGCAACATATGGGCGCGAGACAGAGCAAGAGCAGGAGGATTAAGATTAGGATTAAGATTACGATTACGATTCTCCGCCATCTTCGGGGGTACGGGGCTTCCCCGTAAACACGACCTCCCCCCTCAGCGTTCCTTCCCCATCCTTCTCCGGGGCGGCGGGACAGAATAGCTGATAGCTGATAGCGGACACATCCCCTTTTGCGCGCTTCGCGCCCCCTCTTTGCTTTCTCTTATCCGTGGAATCGGTGTGATCCGTGGTAAGACTTCCCTTTTCGCACCTTCCGCGTGTTTCGTAGTTGCATCCAGCCGCTGCGTTCTTTTCCCCTCCTCCTCCGGGGCGGCGGGGCCTCTGTGTTGGATGTTGATCCAGGCCAGCCGGTTGAAGACGATGTCCAAGAAAGATTAGGGTAAAGATTACGGTAAAGACGATCGATTCGCGTTCCGTCTTTCTTCTCAGCCTCTCCGCTGCTCCGTGTGAATCTTCTCTTCACCAGGCGCATGTCGATACCGATACTGAACCATTGGCGCGCTTCGCGCCCCCTCTTTGATTTCTCTTATCCGTGGAATCGGTGTGATCCGTGGTTACTCTTCCCCTTTTCGCGCCTTCCGCGTGTTTCGTAGTTGCATCCAGCCGCTGCGTTCTTTAAGTTGCGATTATGCCCAAAGGGAACCACTCGCGGATGTTGAAACCGTGTCTTCCGTTCGCCGTGTTCCACCGTGTTATTCTTATTCTTTTCTTCGTCCGCCTCGCCGCACTCCATGAGCACGATCGGCCAGGATGGTGCCACGAACGCGGTCACCCTACTACGCGAATACGCTTCGAAGGGCGAGGCGCCCGCGGCTACAGAAGAACGGTCACCCTACTACCTGCGTTGACTTACACCCAAAAACCTTCCATAATCGGCGTTTATGGATACTTCCGACGTCAAAATAGGGGCCGAAGGCGTGGACGTGGCCGCCCTGATGGCCCAGATCAAGGCCGAGGTCGCCCGCAAGACCAGCGAAGGGGTCTATGCCGACCTCCGCGTGGCCGTCGCGGAAAAGACCAACCTGGACCAGATCAAGAACCAGGACGACTTCTTTGCCCTCTACCTCGAAAGCCTGCGCGAAGCGGTCGTCGTCGATGTGAACGACTTTCCCATCACCGAACGCCGCCGCTACCTCGCGCCGTTCCTGGTCCGCTTCAAGAAAGCCGTCTGGAGCCTCCTCAAATTCTACACCTACCGCCTCTGGTCCCAGCAGAACCAGGTCAACGGCATGCTGCTGGCCCTTTCCGAGGAACTGGACGACCGCTACAAGCGGCGGATCGAGGCTCTCGAAAAGCGCGTCAGCGAGCTCGAAGCCAAGAAGCCGGAATCCAGGCCGTGACCCGCGCCCGGACGATCGCCTTCGTCGCCCCCCGCCTGGCGGGCTCCGGCGCGGCGGGCGGAGCCGAAACCCTGATCAAGGCCCTGGCCGAACACGCCGCCGCGGCGGGCCGCCAGGTTCACCTGCTGACCACCTGCGCGAAAAGCCATTTCACCTGGGAAAACGAGCTTCCCGCCGGAACCCGCCAGGAAGGCCCCCTGACCATCCACTGTTTCCCCGTGGACGGCGGCCGCAACCTTGACACCTTCGGCCGCGCCCAGGAGCGCATCAGCCGCGGCCGCTTCTCGCCCGACGACGAGCAGGAGTGGCTCGCCGAGAGCGTCCACAGCTCCGCCCTGATGGCCTTCCTCGAATCCCAGCCCTTCGACCGCATCGTGGCGGGCCCCTACCTGTTCGGCCTGATCGTCGGCATCATCCGCCGCTATCCCGAAAAGGCCTTTCTCCTGCCCTGCCTTCACGACGAAGCCTTTGCCCGCGTCTCCCTGTTCAAATCCGTCTTCCACCAGGCAGCCGGCCTCCTCTTCAACTCGGAGCCGGAAAAACAATTGGCCCGGCGGCTTTACGATCTGCCGGCCGACAAGGGCAGAGTGGTGGGAATGGGGCTGGACGCGTTCGATGCGGACCCGGCCGCTTTCGCCCGGCGCCACAAGCTCAGCGCGCCGTACGTGGTCTATTGCGGCCGGCGCGAACCGCTCAAGGGAACGCCCCTGCTGTTCGATTACCTGACCGCCTTCCGCGCCCGCACCGGCCGCGACGTGAAACTGGTCCTGACGGGAAGCGGCGACGTCGCGGTGCCCGCCGACCTGCGGCCGCACCTGCTGGACGCGGGGTTCGTCTCCGAGCGCGAGAAGCACGAAGCCATGGCGGGCGCGGCGGTTTTCTGTCACCCGTCCCTCAACGAAAGCTTCAGCATCGTGCTGCTGGAATCCTGGCTGGCGGGCACCCCCGCCCTGGTCCGGGAAACAAGCGCCGTCCTCCAGGACCACTGCAGCCGGAGCAACGGGGGCCTGTGGTTCAACCGCTATCCGGAGTTCGAGGAGGAACTGATGCTGCTTCTCGACAATCCCGCCGTGCGGCAAAGCATGGGTGCCGCCGGAAAGCGTTATGTGCTGGCCAATTACGCCTGGCCGGCGGTGGAAGAGAAACTGTTCAAGGCCCTTGACGCGGATCCGTGACCGGATCTCAGAGCGACTCGCCAATGGCGTCTTCAGCCATCTTGGTGAGCCTGTCGAGCGTTCCGTTGACGAGCGTCAGGTCCCTCTTCATGCGCGAGGAATCCTCGTGCATCGAGCGGAACGTTTCGCGGATGTTCGCGAAGATCTGCTCGAAGGCCATGCACCGCTCACGGAGGCTAGCCAGTTCCTGCTGCTGTTCCGACATGCGGCTCTGCGCCTCGATCAGCGCCTCGCGCATGTGAATCAGGCGGACCCGCACCTCTTCGGTCGAGCTGTCGAAATCGGTGATGTCCATGCCTTCGGGAATCGGGACCTGGAGCCGCTTCTGGCAGTCGGGGCAGGCCACCATCAAGCCGGCGCCATGATAATCGATGCAGAGGTTTTTCCCGCAATACGGGCAATCGAAAACGATATCCGTCTCACTGACGGTCGTATTCGCCGCGTTCTGGGGGGCCAAATCGGAAAGATTGTCTTTTTTGTCGCTCATAATGACTCCTCCCTCTACTCCCGATACTATATCAAGCCCCGGCGTTGCGTCCAATCAAATCATCATACAATGCCACGCTCGCGGGATCGGGGGCAAAGCCGCGGTCCAGTCCCGATTCCAACGTTTCCGCCGAGCCGGCTGCCAGGGCGGCGGCGCCCAGCAGACTGTCCCCCGCCCCCCGGCGGACGGTGCAGCCGAGAATATCCGCCGCCAGCTGCATCCAGATGGCGCTTTTCGAGCCGCCCCCCAGCGCGCAAACCTGCCTGTCGCGCGGGGCGCGGACATCCCGCTCCAGCATCCGCCGCAAAGTGAACAGGATCCCCTCGAGAACGGCGCGCGCCCGCTCGGCCTGGCTCCCGTCCCCTACCCAGGCGGAATCGGTGCGGGCGCGGGCGGGATGGAAGCGGACGCCGCCCGACCCCGGAGTCGCGGTCAGGGCCAGCGCATCGAATTCGGAGGCGGGCCGGCCGGGCAGCAGAACCTCGCGGGCCCAGTCCAGCGCGCTGCAGCCATGGCTGCTGGCCGCCAGCTCGTAGAAGCCGCCCAGCGGGTACGGCCCCCAGCAGCCGCCCGGATGATACGGGCCGGGCTCGTTGCCGGCCCTGCTATACGCCACCAGAGCGGTGCCGAACGTCACGATGACCTCGCCCGGCCGGCAGCCGTTGCCGACCGCGCCGGCGGTGTGGTCGTTGCCGCACGGAACCAGCATCACGGGCTCGGCCGTCTGGCCGGCCAGCGAAATCGAGGCGCGCCAGGCCCCGCCCGCGGGCTTGAGCCCGGGCAGCCAGGCCGGCGGAATGCCTGCCAGGTCCAGGGCGTCCTGCCACCAGGTCCCGGTCGCCTGCGAATATAGCCCGCTCATGGCGGCCAGGTTAGTGTCGAGAATATTGAGCCCGGACAATTTAAGGTACAGGAAACCCGGCATGGAAACCAGCCGGCGCGCGGCGGCCCAGACCGAGGGCTGATGGCGCCTGACCCACAGCATCTTGGACAGCTGAAGGGCCGGCGACGGGGGCGCGAAACTGCAATGCCGGTGAAATGCCGCGCCAAAGGCGGTTTCCAATTCCCCCGCTTCAACCCCCGCCCGCACATCCATCCAGCTGATGAACGGGGTCAGCGGCCGGTCCCGACCGTCGAGCAGGCAGAAGGTCTGCGCCTGGCTGCCCATGGCCACGTGCGTGACCGTCTTCAGCGGCGCGCCCGCCTTCTCCAGCAGCGCCGTCACAAGCCCCTGGAACGCCTCCCAGAGGCGGTCGGCATCGAATTCAGCGTGCACCGCGTCGCGCCGGTCATAGACCAGCGGCACGCTGTGCTGCGCGACGGGCCGCAGATTCTTGTCGTACAGCGCGGCTTTCAGGTTCGTGGAACCGCAATCGATCGACAGGATCATGCCAGGCGCCCCAGGAGGGTCAGCAGGCTTTCGACAATCCGGGCGCCGTTGGACGCCTTAAAGAAGCCGC
>JBIIYJ010000220.1:0-9159 GCA_044346855.1 Kiritimatiellia bacterium | reverse complement strand
CTTTCCAACTCGGCCGGCATCGGCGGCTGCAACGCCGCCGTCATCCTGAGGAAGCCATGAAACGAGTCGTCATCACGGGAATCGGCCCGGTCAGCGCGATCGGGATCGGGCGGGAAGCCTTCTTCGGCGCCCTGCGCGAGCGCCGCCCGGGCCTCGCGCCGATCGCCGCATTCGAGGCGGGCGGGCTGCCGGGCGGGGAAGTCCGGGCGTTCAATGTCGCCGACTACCTGGAGAGCCAGAAGAACTACCTGGACCGATCTTCGGAACTGGCCTTCGCCGCGCTGAGCCTGGCGCTGGAGGATGCCGACCTGGACCCGAAGGGCTGTCCGGAGGCCGCGCTGCTGTTGGGCTCCGCCTACGGGAACCTGGCCACCATGGGGCTCTTTTTCGCCGACTTCGTCCAGAAGGGCCCCCGGCTGGTCAAGCCGGTCCTCTTCCCGCATACCTATTCCAACACGACCATCAGCCTGCTGGCCATGGAATACGGCCTGGCGGGCTATCACGCCAATTACGCCGCGGGGACCGTGTCGGCGGCCTGCGCGCTGGCGGGGGCCTTCGACCTGATCCGCCAGGGGCGCGAGACGCTGGCCTTTGCCGGCGGGTTCGAGTCGCTGAACCCGATCCTGCATGCGGGCCTGAAGGCCGGCGGCCTGCTGGCGGGCGCGGACGGCGCGGGCGGCATCGTTCCCGGCGAGGGAGCGGGGCTCCTGGTGCTGGAGGAGCGCGACCGGGCGCTGGCGCGCGGCGCGCGGATCCTGGGCGAACTGGCGGGCGCCGGCCTGACCGGCGGAGGCCGGATCGGCGAGGCGATGGAAGCGGCCTGGGCGCAGGCGGGCTGGGAGGGGATCGGGCCCGATTTGATTGTGTCCCACGCCAACGGCAGCCCGGATCTGGACCGGCTGGAAGCCGCGGCCATCGCGGATTTCAGAGGCCGCCATCCCGGCGGCCGGGTCGAGAGCATCAAGCCGCTGACCGGCGAGACGTTCGGCGCCGGGGGTGCGCTGCAGGCCATGGCGGCCCTGGGGGCGGGCGCCGGCCGCGTGCTGGCGAACAGCCTCGACGCCGGCGGCCAGTCGGTCTGCCTGGCCCTGACGGGAGCCGGGGCATGAAGAATCTCGCCGAGTATTACCGGCTGATGCTGACCATCCGGATTTTCGAGGAGACCGTGGAAGACCTGTTCGCCCAGGGGAAGATCGGCGGCACGACCCATCCGGCGGCCGGGCAGGAGGCCACGGAGGTCGGGGGCTGCGCGGCGCTCGAGCCGGGCGATTTCGTCACCAGCACCCACCGCGGGCACGGTCATATGATTGCGCGCGGGGGCGACCCGAATCGGATCATGGCCGAGTTGTTCGGCAAGGTGACGGGCTATTCCCGCGGCCGCGGGGGCAGCCAGCTGATGGTGGACCTGCCCATGGGCTTCCTCGGCTCGAACGGCATCACGGGCGGCGGCATCCCGATCGCCACCGGCGCCGCCCTCTCCAGCCAGATGCGCAAGACGGGGCGCGTGGCCCTCTGCTTTTTCGGCGACGGCGCCTCGAACCAGGGCACGTTCCACGAGTCGCTGAACATGGCGGGCCTCTGGAAGCTGCCGGTGGTCTATTTGTGCGAGAACAATTTGTACGCCATGTCCACCCCGGTGGCCGAGTCGATGCCCGTGCCCGACATCGCGGTCCGAGCGGCGGCCTACGCCATGCCCGGCCGGGTGGTGGACGGCAACGACGTGCTCACCGTGCGCGACGCCGTGGCGGAGGCCTGCGCCCGGGCCCGGAGCGGCGGCGGGCCGACCCTCCTGGAGTGCAAGACGTACCGATTTTCGGGACACTCGCGGGGCGACCCGCGGAAGTACCGGACGCGCGAGGAGGAGGCGACCTGGCGCGAGAAGGATCCGCTGCTGCGGACCAAGGGGGAGCTGAAGCGGCTGGCGAAATGGACCGAGAAGGACGACCGGGCCCTGCGCTCCGCCGTGAAGAAGGCGGTCGCGGAGGCCGTCAAGTTCGCGCGCAGCAGCCCGTACCCCGACCCGGCCACGCTGGAGCAGGGGGTGTGGGCATGACGATCATGAGCTACAGCGAGGCGCTCCGCGAGGCGCTGCAGGAGGAGCTCCGGCGCGACCCCGACGTGTTCGTGCTGGGCGAGGACATCGCGCTCTACGGCGGCGCCTTCGGCGTCACCCGCGGGCTGTTCGACGAGTTCGGCGGCGCCCGCATCCGCAACACCCCCATCTCGGAGCCAGGCTTCGTGGGCGCCGCCATCGGGGCCGCCATGGTCGGCTCCCGGCCGGTGGTGGAGATCATGTTCATGGACTTCATCACCCTGGCCGTGGACCAGCTTGTCAACCAGGCCGCCAAGCTGCACTACGTTTTCGGCGACCCCGTCCGCTGCCCGCTGGTCGTCCGCACCGCCGGCGGCGGCGGAAAAGGGTACGGCCCCACGCATTCGCAGAGCCTGGAGGCCTGGTTCCTCCACGCGCCCGGCCTCAAGGTCGTGGCCCCCGCCACGCCGGCCGATGCCAAGGGTCTGCTGAAGACCGCCATCCGGGACAACAACCCCGTGGTGTTCATGGAGCATAAGCTGCTCTACGCCCAGAAGGGCCCCGTGCCGGCTTCCGAGGAGGCGCTCGTGCCGTTCGGCAAGGCGCGCGTGGCGCGGGAAGGCACGGCCCTCACCATCGCCGCCTGGTCCTATATGGCCCACCAGGCGGAGATCGCGGCCGCGGAACTGGCGGAGCGGGGGGTCGATGCGGAGGTGCTGGACCTGCGCACGCTGTGCCCCCTCGATATCGGGAGCGTGGTGGAGTCGGTGAAGAAGACCCGTCGCCTCCTTCTCGTGGAGGAGGGGACCCGCACCGGCGGCTTCTCGGCCGAGATCGGCTTCCAGGTGTTCGAACATATTTTCGATTATCTCGAGGCGCCCATCACCCGGCTGACCACCCCCGACATTCCCCTCTCGGCCAGCCCGGTCCTGGAAAAGGCGGCCATCCCCGATGTGGCCGGAATCGTCCGGGCGGCCCTGAAACTGGTGTCGTGAGCCGGGTCTCCCTCATCGTCCTGACCCACAACAAGCTGGCGGTCACCCGCCGCTGCCTGCCCACCCTGCTCCGGGCCGCCCCGGCCGGCCTGGAGCTGGTGGTGGTGGAGAACGGCTCGACCGACGGGACGCTTGAATGGCTGGGCGAATTCCAGCACGACGCGCGCAAGAACGGCGTGGCCATGACGGTCCTCCCGCAGACGACGAATATCGGCTGCTCCACGGCCCGCAACCTGGCCGCCTCGGGCGCCTTGGGCGACCGGCTGGTGTTCCTGGATAACGACGTCTCCGTCCGAAGCCGGCACTGGCTGGCGGGACTGGGCCGGGCGCTGGATGAAAGCCCCGACGCCGCCATCGTCTGCCCCAAGCTGGTCTATCCCTTCGCGCCGCATGCCATCCAGTGCGCGGGCGCGGCAGTCACGCGGGCGGGCCGCGTGGTGTTCGCGGGGCGCGGGGAGGCGATCGACGATCCCCGGTTCAACGCCCCGCGCGAGGTGCAGTGGGCCATCAGCGCCTGCTGGATGGTGCGGGCAACTGTGTTTCGCGAGTCCGGCGGATTCGACGAGGCGTTCAACCCGGTGCAGTTCGAGGATGCGGACTTGTGCTACCGGTTCCGGAGCCACGGGTGGAAGACGATCTACGAGCCGTCCGTCGAGATGTATCATTATGAAAGCACCACGACCGCGGGCACGGTCAGCCTCCCCAACACCGCCCTGGTCATCCGCCACGGCCTGCTCTTCAGGAATCGGTGGAAGCCCCTGATCGAAACGGAGGACGGCCCTCCCGAGGCGGATGCCGCCTGGCGCAAGATCGATATCCCCGCCTTCGAGACCATTTCCGAGCCTCCGGTGGTGTAAGGTTATCCAACGTACTTCCAACCTTGGTCAATAAATCCGCTATCCGCTATTCGCTATTGTGTTTTTTACGACAGCTCGTGGAACGTTGGCGCTGCTGCCCCGCGAATTCTCACGCGACCGATTTGCGCCAGACATGCGCATGCGGCGCGCAAGGGACTGCGCGCCCTACCCGCCTTGCGAGAAAATGTTTCAAGGTAGGGCGGCGAGTCTTGCCCTGAACCGTGACGCTTCGTCTCTGGTTCATGGGCCCTTCGCCGCCGGATGTGCCAGGCTCGGCAATGCGGCGTGCAAGGCGCTGGCGAACTATCCTGCCTCACAACAAATCAGGCAAATCAAACGGAACTGGACGGCGTCACAAAATTTGTTATCGTTTTTGGAAACAGGAGGCCCTTATGCCCGCCAGGAACACCGCCAAGTCCGTCATCTTTCCGGTCAACAAGGACAGTGCCGAACAACTCACGACATACTTGAAGGCCGCCCTCCAGACCGTTCGGGTGGCCTACCTGAATGTGGGGAGGCTCCTGGACCAGGTGCGCAACGGCAGGTTTTTTGCCGAGCTGGGATATGCCGACATCGAAAGCTATGCCGAGCAACGCCTTCGCCTGGGCCGCTCCTCGCTCTACAAGTATCTCCAGGTTTACGACTGGGTGGTCCTGCACCATCCGGAATGGTTCAACCCCGGGCCCGACACCTTCATCCCGGACTTGAACGATGCGGCGGACCTGATTTTCATCGAGAAGGAACTGCCGCGGAAGGACCTGGCGGATTCGACTAAGAAAACTCTGGAAACGCTCAAGGTGAAAGCGTTGAAAGGGGAGTTGAAGCGGAAGGATCTCGACCCCTACCGCCGCCGGACAAGTTCAAACCGGGACTGGCGGAAGGGCTTTCTTTCCCTGCTTCGAAGCGTCTTGCAAAAGGGGAGGAAGCTCAAGGGAATGCCGCCGGAGGTCATCGACCATCTCGAGCGCTCGATCGACGTCCTTTCCCACGCCACTATTCTGAACCTGGCGGGCGTGGAGGACGATACCCCGGCGAATTCAAAAAAAGCCGGTTGAGAACGCTTTCGAACACCCCTCAAGATGGAAAATGCAGTCACAACACATTGTGGCTAAATAAGTTATAAAAGTCCACCCGAGTGGACTGGCTCGCCATTGGCAATAAGAGAAACGGCTCTGGAAGCCGTTCTTTGTCTTGATTCAAAGGCTGGATGGAGTATATTGAGAATTTACAGCCGTATTGAATTAAGGTACGGAGCGACGCTCTTTCAGCAGGGGAAATGCAGCATGGCCACGGAGAACCCCTTTTTCGATCGCCCCATCTTGAATTCGCCATATGCATGCCCCGTCCGGCACTGGGAATTGGATGCGAATGGCCAGCCTACCCAGAAGATTGTTGAACTCCGCCGCCGCGCCGAATTCATCACGCCGATCCCGAAACCGAAGAAAAGGAAGAAAAACGCAGCACAGGAATCCTTTGTTTTCGATGAAGGAAAGGGACTGTCGACCAAGGAGCAGCAATACGATCCCACTTCAATCATCAACGAAGTCCGCGGATACGTCGATTCCTGGCGCGCTTTGTCTCAAGCCAGTCAATGGCAGGTTACTCCCGAGACAGCCCGCCTGCTTCAACACTGGCGTCATCATAAATTCAGTGGCGTCCGACCCTTCTTTTGCCAGGTAGAAGCAGTTGAAACGGCCATATGGCTGACGGAAGTCGCCCCCCAATTCAAGAACGGCAAACGATTGTTGGAGCATCTCGCGGCAGCTAACAGGGATGCCAATCCAGAGCTGATGCGCTTCGCGTTGAAATTGGCCACCGGAGCCGGCAAGACGACCGTCATGGCCATGATCATTGCCTGGCAGACGGTCAATGCCGTGCGGCGGCCCGGAAGCAAGAATTTCACGCGCGGCTTTCTGGTTTGCGCACCCGGCCTGACAATCAAGGACCGCCTGCGCGTTCTTCAGCCCAATGATCCCGACTGCTATTACGCCAGCCGCGAACTCGTTCCCAATGACATGCTGGACGAAGTGAACCGGGCCAAGATCGTCATCACCAACTACCATGCCTTCAAGCTGCGCGAACGCATTGAACTTTCCGCCGGGGGTCGTTCGCTGCTTCAAGGCCGCCGCGGCGATGAACTGAACACGCTGGAGACCGAAGGGCAAATGATCCAGCGCGTCATGCCCGATCTGATGGGCATGAAGAACATTCTCGTGCTCAATGACGAAGCCCATCATTGCTACCGGGAAAAACCCGTCGAAGAGGACGACGAGGACTTGAAAGGCGACGACAGGAAAGAGGCGGAGAAAAACAACGAGGCCGCCCGCCTCTGGATCTCCGGACTCGAAGCCGTCAATCGCAAGCTCGGCCTGGCAAGGGTCATCGATCTGTCGGCCACACCGTTTTTCCTGAGCGGCTCCGGCTACGCCGAGGGCACGCTCTTCCCCTGGACCATGAGCGATTTCTCGCTCATGGATGCCATCGAGTGCGGCATCGTCAAATTGCCCCGCGTGCCCGTGGCGGAAAACATTCCCGGCGAAGAAATGCCCATGTTCCGCGACCTTTGGACCAACATCCGCAAGGATATGCCGAAAAAGGGGCGCGGGCAGGGCGAAGAACTCGATCCCCTCAAGCTGCCCACCCGGTTGTTGACCGCCCTGCAAGCGCTGTATGGCCATTACGAAAAGACGTTCACACTCTGGCAGGAGAAGGGCATCAAGGCGCCGCCGTGCTTCATTATCATTTGCCAGAACACGGCCATTTCGAAGCTCGTTTTCGATTTCATCTCGGGCTTTCGACGGAAGCATGACAACGGTTCAACCACTCTTGAAAATGGACGTCTTCCGCTGTTCCGCAATTTCGACGAAAGCACCGGTAATCCGCTCCCGCGCCCGAACACGCTTCTGATCGACAGCGAGCAGCTCGAAGCCGGCGATGCGCTTGACGATCATTTCCGGGGAATGGCGGCCGACGAAATCGAGCGCTTTCGCCGTGAGATTGTAGAGCGGACGGGCGATGCCCGCGCCGGCGATTCCATCACCGACCAGGAACTGCTCCGCGAGGTGATGAACACCGTCGGAAAGCCTGGCCAGCTCGGTGGCTCCATCCGGTGCGTCGTTTCCGTCTCGATGCTGACCGAGGGCTGGGACGCCAATACCGTCACCCACGTCCTGGGCGTTCGAGCCTTCGGCACCCAGCTCCTGTGCGAACAGGTGATCGGCCGCGCGTTGCGCCGCCAATCCTATGAGCTCAACGAGGAAGACCTTTTCAATGTGGAATACGCCGATGTGTTCGGCATCCCATTCGATTTTACGGCCAAGCCGGTCATCGCTCCGCCGCAACCGCCCCGCGAGACCGTTCAGGTCAAAGCCATGCGCCCGGAACGGGATGCGCTTGAAATCCGTTTTCCCCGGGTCGAAGGCTATCGCGTGGAGTTGCCGGAGGAGCGCCTGACGGCCGACTTCAACGAGGAATCCACCCTGGAGCTGACACCCGATCTTGTTGGCCCCTCCATCACGCGAAACTCCGGCATCATCGGGGAAGGGGTGGACATGAGCCTGGAACACTTGGGGGCCATGCGCGCATCTTCACTTGTCTACAAGCTCACGCAGCACCTGCTCGAAACAAAGTGGCGCGATCCGGGCACGGAGCCCAAGCTTTACCTTTTTGGGCAGCTCAAGCGCATCACGCGTCAATGGCTCGAATCGTACCTGATTTGCAAAGGGGACACGTATCCCGCGCTGCTTCTCTATCCGGAATTGGGCGACATGGCCTGCAATAAAATAACCGCCGCCATTACCAGAAAGTTCCTCGGCGAGCGACCCATCAAGGCGCTGCTCGATCCGTATAACCCTGTTGGCTCCACCAGTCACGTCCGCTTCAACACCTCGAAAACCGATCGGTGGGAAACGAGCTCCAAATCGTGCCATATCAATTGGGTGGTGTTGGACAGCGATTGGGAAGGGGAGTTCTGCCGCGTGGCGGAATCGCATCCCAGGGTCCGCGCCTATGTGAAGAATCACAACCTCGGGCTCGAGGTTCCCTACCGGTACGGCTCCGAAATGCGCACCTACATCCCCGATTTCATCGTGCGGGTGGAAGACGGCCATGGCGAGGACAACCTCCTGAACCTGATCGTCGAGATCAAGGGCTACCGCCGCGAGGATGCGAAGGAAAAGAAGTCCACCATGGATACCTACTGGGTGCCCGGCGTGAATCACCTCGGCAGCTACGGACGTTGGGCGTTCGCCGAGTTTACCGAGGTTTACCTGATCGAGTCCGATTTCAAGGCCAGGGTTGAAGCCGAGTTCAACAGGATGATTGCAAAGGCAGGTCAGGCATGACGACTCCAGTATCTCCTGACCGTAATATGAAGTGGTTATATCCAGCCTGTTCAGGCGACTCAATTCGGCGACAGGTTGTCGCCAAATTGCCCGAAGAGGTGTTCGACAATGATCCCAGGATTTTGGCCACAAGCTGTGGCCAAAATACAACTTATCTTTCACAAGCAGTGCCAGAAAACTATTCTTCGGAATTTCTCTCACAAGCTGTGATAGAACTGCTTTTCCTCCAGGAGACAGGAAGTCACAATGGCTAAGAAACCACCAGCCGATAAACCCATTGATGCTATCCGGCACGACGGCGACAAGCGCAAAAACATTCCCACGGCGGAATATCAGGCCATGGTTGCAAAGGATCAGCAATCATCCAGACACGTGCGCTATCCGCGCAATACCGATCTGGACCCTCAACTGGTCTGGCGGGGTAAGGATGAGCAGGACTGGAGCGACCTTGTCGTCCACGCCCCGCCGCTTTATATCCAGGAAAAAGTCCATCCCAAGGTGCTGATCGACGACCTGCTCCGCCAGGCCAAGGAAACCAAATCCAAGACAGCCGGTTTCCAGACCGATCTCTTTTCCGATTTCAACGGCATGCCGAAAGGCGCGGACAAGACGGAGTTTTACCAGCACGATCAGAACTGGACCAACCGCATGATTCTGGGCGACTCCCTCCAGGTCATGGCCAGCCTGGCCGAGCGTGAAGGCCTGCGCGGCAAGGTCCAGTGCATCTATTTCGACCCGCCCTACGGCATCAAATTTAACAGCAATTTCCAGTGGAGCACAACCAGCCGCGACGTGAAGGACGGCAATGCCGGCCATATCACACGCGAACCGGAACAGGTCAAAGCGTTCCGCGATACCTGGCGGGATGGTATTAATTCGTATCTGACCTATTTGCGAGACAGATTGACTGTTGCTCGCGACTTGATGGCGGA
>JBIIYJ010000541.1:0-2518 GCA_044346855.1 Kiritimatiellia bacterium | reverse complement strand
GGCACCTTGATGAACAGGAGGATGTCGGCGATGCCGCAGACGCCGGCGATGGCGAAGAGGCCGCTGATGACATTGCGCAGCAGCGCCTGTTCGTCCGGTTTGGGCCAGTCCAGCGCCAGGCCGCTGAAAAAGGAGAGGGCGAGGCCCACCGCCTGTCCCAGCTGGATGCGGCGGGAGAAGTAGCGGCCGCGGATTCGGCCCGGGATCAGCTCGGCCATCCACGACATCCAGGCTGGGGAGGTGATGTTGGCCAGGATGGTTGATGCCAGTATGGCGATCAGGAGCCCCGGCCACTGCCACCGGACCGGAAGGAGCCAGGGGAGGGCCGCGATGACCAGCCAGAGGAAGCGGTGCAGCGTGGCGCACCAGAGGAACGTCTGCTTGCGGTGGCCATACCGCTCCAGGAGAAAGCTGGCCGGCAGCTGGACCAGCGCGCCGATGAAGGGAATGGCCGCCAGGAGGCCGAATCCGAAGTTGCTGACGTTGAGCAGCTTGGCGTAGCGGGTGAAGCTCGCCCCGCTGGCCAGGTACATCCACGCCGCCCCGAAAAGCCAGGCCACGACCACCCGCCGAAGCGAGTCGCGCAAAGTCTGTTGTGTGTCGGGGGCCATCGATCTCCTGATCCGGGGCTAGTGTAAACCCGGAGTTTCCCACGCCCGCATGCCGAACGTCAATAGCAGAAGGCGCTCCATGATCACGAAGGGCGCATTGCAGTTCGTCGGGATCGACAGAGCATTCATTTGGAGTGCGGCGGCTTGCCCTGAGCCTTATACGCAAATCCGGGCGTAAAAGGCGTGGCACGGCCTTTCCAGGCCGTGTCCCAGGGAAAAAATTAGCGTGGGGGGGCGTGCCGTTCCAGGCTTTGAGCGCCCGTCTTACTCAGATCTTTTGCACCAGTTTTACGCAGCTTCCATAACGGACACGGCCTGGAAAGGCCGTGCCACACCGTTCACGAAACAAGGGAAGCGAAATGCGTATAAGGAGCAGGGCTTGACGCCCCTTTTCTTCAAGCGTCCCTCTTTCTGATTGACTTGGTCCTTGATCGCGGACGATACTTTCGCTGATGAATTGTGTCACGCAATCAGGCAATAAACCCTTGAAAGAGCACTCACGCGTCGGAGACCGCGGCATTTTCCTGAAGATTTCCTGTCTGGCATGCGTTTGATTAAAAAAGGACTCCTGGCATGAAAAAGAGACTGGTCGCTTTGGCAGTCGGATGGCTGGCGTGCATGTCGCAAGCGCCGGCCAGGGAAATCGGCTTCATCGAGGAGTTCAGCCTGGCCACAAACCGGGCCGAGTCCTTGAAACAGCTGATTCCCGGCACCGAGGACTTTTATTATTATAGTAGCCTTCATGCCCAGAACAGTGGGCGCTACGACGCGATGAAGCCGATTCTGGACCAGTGGATCAAGCGGTACGGCTACACGGACCGGGTCAAGGAGATCCGCAACCGGCAGGCCCTGCTCGACTACGGCAAAAATCCGCAGCCGGCGCTGGCCTACATCCGCAAGGAGCTCGGGCTGCAGTTCGATCACCGGCGGGTGATCGCGGATCAGAAGACCGACTTCCCGACCCGGCTGGATCCCGCGCGGATCGCCCCCGGAACGCTCCTGAAGGAGGCTTTCGACCGCTACCAGAATCTGCAGGGCATTGAGAATGCGGGGCTCGAGCTGCTTCCGGCCGCCACGCTGGACGCCGTCCGCCGCCGCGACCTGTTGACCCGCCTGCCGCGGCCCGACCTGCCGGGGCTTCCTCAATTGGTGGTGGACGATCTGCGGGCGGAGCACAGCGGCGGGTTCGGCTCGCTCCCGCTCCACGCCAACCTGCTGCTCGACCAGCTCCGCGAATGCGCCCGGCTGATGCCCGAGCTGAACATGACGGGGCGATTCGTTGACGCGGTCGTCGCCAAGCTGGCCCCGGGCGAGGATTCGAACATCGCCTGGGACAAAAAAGAAAAGCGCGCCTACCTCGACCGGCTGGCGGCGTTCACCCGCCCGCTGCCCCCGGCCTTCAATTCGCTCAAGGCCCATGCCCTCTACCACCTGCTCGACCTGGACCGCCGGGAGGGCCGGTACGACTTCGATCTGTTCATGGAGTACGCGAAGCTCCCCCGCCAGGTGGGCTACCTCCGTCCCGAGTTCGCGAATCTTCCCGAAAACAGGAACGTCATGGCGGACTTGAACGCCCGGTTTCCGGCCACGCGGTTTCCCCCCGTCGTCATCGACGACAGCCTTGTGCGCGACTACCTGGCCCGGTTTTTCGTGTCGGCCGAGAATTATAACGCGTTCGCGCCCTATATCCGGGACGACTACCTGAAGAGCCTTTTTGTGGAGGCGAAGATCGTCAACGGAATCGGCGACATGGAAAAATGGTTCTCCCTGATCTCCCCGGCCGACTACCAGGCGCTGAAGGAGCGGGTTGACCTGGATTTCGCGGTATCCAACCGCGACTTCTTCGCCGCGGGCGAACCCGTCACGCTGGACATCCACGCCAAGAACGTCGGCACGCTGATTGTCAA
>JBIIYJ010000219.1:0-9194 GCA_044346855.1 Kiritimatiellia bacterium | reverse complement strand
GCTCCCGATCGGCGCGGGCTGCCTGATGGCCAATTTCCCCGGCTCCAACGCGGTCGGGGAAGGCGGGTTCCTGACGCAGCTCTTCAACGCCGGCATCGAAACCGAGCTGTTTCCGATCCTGATTTTCATCGGGATCGGCGCCATGATCGATTTCGCGGTCATGCTCAAGCAGCCGGTCACCCTCTTTTTCGGGGGGCCGCCCGTGCTGGGTATTTTCGGAGCCATGCTTCTGGCGCTGGCCGTCAACTTCATCCGGCCGGGAACTTTTTCGGTGGGCGAAGCGGCTTCCATCGGCATCATCGGCGCGGCCGACGGCCCGACGTCGATCTACGTCGGCAAGCTGTTCGCCAAAAACTGGCTCGGCGCCATTGCGGTGGCGGCTTATTCCTACATGTCCCTGGTGCCGATCATCCAGCCCCCCGTCATCCGGCTGCTGACCAGTTCGCGCGAGCGCAAGATCCGGATGGAGGCCGATTACCACGCGCAGGTGTCCAAGACGCTGCTGATCCTCTTCCCGGTCATGATCATCGTCCTGACCGGCCTGATCCTGCCCAAGGGCATGGTGCTGGTGGGCCCCCTGATGCTGGGCAACCTGCTGCGCGTGTCGGGCTGCGTGGACCGGCTGTCCAAGTCCGCCCAGAACGAACTGTCCAACGTGGTGACCCTTTTCCTCGGCCTCGCGGTAGGCTCCACGATGCGGGCGGAGACCTTCCTGCGGCCGGAAACATTCCTCATCCTGGCCTTCGGGCTGCTGGCGTTCGTGTTCGACACGGCGGCGGGCGTGCTTTTCGCCAAGTTCCTGAACCTGTTCCTCCGCCACAAGCTCAACCCGATGATCGGCGCAGCCGGCCTCTCCGCCTTCCCGATGTCGGCCCGCGTCGTGCAGAAAATGGCCCAGCAGGAAGATCCCACCAACATCCTCCTCATGCCGGCGGTCGGGGCGAACGTCGCCGGACAGATCGGCTCCATCGTGGCCGGCTGCCTGATTATTTCCCTGCTCAGCTAAACGGAGAATGCGATGAACGACCCTGTCAATCCTGACACCGCTCCCGTCCCGGCGGCCGAGACCCAAACGGCCGTCCCCAACCGCTTCGTCGCGCTGGACGGCCGTGACGCCAAGGCGGCTCTCAAAGCGGGCCTCGAAATCACGGCCATCTGCATCGTGGGCATCGCCATCATCCTGACGGTGTATTACGCCAGCTTGCGGCTTCTGGCTGCGGCTTTCCCTCCCAAGCCCGAAAGCGGACCGGGAACGGACGACGACTGATCCATGTCCCCGTCCGCCCAGGTTCCGCCTCCCGTGACTCCCGGCGACGTTCGCCAGTACGACTGGCGCGAAGTGCTGGTCCGTTTCTGGCCGCTCCTCGCGCCGTATCGCTGGCGGATCGCCGGCGCCAGCGCCCTGGTGGCCGGGGTCGGCCTCGCAGTGGCGCTGGTCCCGTGGTTTCCGAAATACGTCATCGACACCGGCATCCCCTCGGGCCGGATCCGGCTGATCCTGGGCGCCGCGGGCCTGTTCCTGCTGGCCATGCTGGTGCGCATGGGGTTCTGGTACCTGGCCATGCGCCAGGTCTACACGATCCAGCAGAGCATCATCCGGGAGCTGCGCGCCCGCAGCTTCCAGCACCTTCAGCATCTCAGCCTCAGCTTCCACAACCGCTACCCCAGCGGCTTCCTCTACGAGAGGGTTTTCGGGAATTCCATCAACGTGCTGGGCTCGTTTCTCATGGCGCTGTTCCAGAACCTGGCCACCTATGTGGCCGGCATGGTCTTCAGCCTCGGCTTCTGCCTCTACCTGAGCCCGCCGCTGACCGCCATCATCGTGGCCGGGGCGGCCGGCTACGTGCTGACCGGCCGCAAACTCTCCCGGCGCATCTACCAGAAGACGCGCGCCGCCAACGAGGCCGGCATGCACATCGTCGAGCTGATCCTGGACAAGCTTCGCGGGATGAAGACGGTCCAGGCCTCCGCCATGGAGGCGACCGTCCAAACCGAGTTCGAGGTGCAACTCTGGCCGACGATGCAGAAATGGATGGAGGCCGTCCTCGAGTCCATGAAACTCGGCTTTGTGACGGAGGGCCTGAGCTACGCCATCACGGCCACGGTGATCGTGGGCGGCGCCATGCTGGTGATCCGGGAAGCGGGACAGGTCAGCGTCGGCGTCCTCGTCGCCTTCATGGGTTACCAGGGAACGCTCATCGGCATGATGCAGTCGCTCACCAACATGGCGGGCCAGTTCATGGCGGCCAAGTCCGCGTTTGACCAGCTCTACACGATCCTCGACATGCCGAAGGCGCCGCCCGACAAGCCGGGCGCCCGCCTGCCCCACCCCCTGAAGGGGCGGCTGGAATTCAGCGGCGTCACATTCGCCTACGAGGCCGGAAAACCGCCCGTTCTCCGGGATGTCACCATCGCCGCGGAGCCGGGGCAGACGGTGGCGCTCGTCGGCCGGAGCGGCAGCGGCAAGACAACCCTGCTCAACCTGCTTCTCCGGTTTTACGATCCCGACAGCGGCTCCATCCGCCTCGACGGACACGACATCCGGGACATGCCGCTCATGGCCTACCGGTCGTTGTTCGGCGTGGTGCTCCAGGATCCCTACCTGTTCAACACGTCCATTGCGGCGAACCTGCGGTACGGCCGGCCCGAGGCGACCGACCAGGACATCGTCGACTGCCTGAAGCGCTCCTCGGCCTGGCCGTTCGTGGAGCAGTTTCCGGACACGGTTCAGCACCGCGTGGGAGAAGGCGGCAGCCAGATTTCCGGCGGCCAGCGCCAGCGACTGGCCATCGCCCGCTGCATGCTGATGAACCGGCGCTTCGTCCTGCTCGACGAGGCCACCTCGGCGCTCGATCCGGAATCCGAGCTCGACGTGCAGAGGGGGCTGCGGGAGCTGTTCAAGGGGCGCACCTCGTTCATCATTGCCCACCGCCTCGGGACCATCCGCCACGCCGACAAGATCCTGGTGATGGATGACGGGCGCCTTGCCGAGGAAGGGACGTTCGACCAACTGCTGGCGGCAGGCGGCCTGTTCGCGCGCCTGCACCGGATCGCAACCTCCGGCACACTGCGGGAGGACCGGCTTGAAGAAGCCGGATTTGCATGAAAATGGTGAGCCGCGCGGGAGTCGAACCCGCGACCACATGATTAAAAGTCATGTGCTCTACCAACTGAGCTAGCGGCCCTCACTGCAAAAGGTCTTATACCCTATACTCCCGCGCGTCGGCTGTCAATCCCGATCGACTTCCTTTCAGGTTGCAGACTCCGAACGGCAATGCCATAATAAAAGTTCATCCATCGAAAGGACCGTCATGTCAAAACGTTTAATCCGCGACCGCGTTTTCGCCGTCGGCGTCAGCCATTGGAACCGCCGGCTGTTCGATTCCCTCATTCCCCTTCCCGACGGAACCAGCTACAACTCCTACCTGATCCAGGGCTCCGAGAAAACGGCGCTGCTGGACGGCGTCGATCCGGCCCTGGCCGACGAATTCTTCGAAAACCTGGCGGGCGTGGAGACGATCGACTACATCGTGGCCCATCACGTGGAACAGGATCACTCCGGAGTCCTGCCCGAGTTGCTCGCCCGCTTCCCGAAGGCGCCCCTGCTCTGCTCCCCCAAGGCTAAAGGCATGTTCGTGGATCACCTGGCGATCGACGAGTCCCGCATCCGGGTTGTGGAGGACGGCGAATCCCTTTCGCTGGGCGACAAGACCCTGACCTTCCTTTCCACACCGTGGGTCCACTGGCCGGAAACGATGTCCACCTGGCTGGCGGAGGACAAGCTGCTCTTCTCCTGCGACTTCTTCGGCTCGCACCTGGCGACGACCGAGCTGTTTGCCACGGACGAATGCCGGGTCTATGAGTCGGCCCGCCGCTATTACGCCGAAATCATGATGCCGTTCCGGATGCAGATCCGCAAGAACATCGAGAAAATCCACAACCTTCCCATCGAGGCGATCTGCCCCAGTCACGGTCCCATCTATCCCCGCCCCGCGTTCATCATCGACGCGTACAAGGACTGGGTTTCGGACGCCTGCAAAAACCAGTGCGTCATCCCCTACGTCTCCATGCACGGCAGCACCTACCTTATGGTGCGCCACCTCGTCGCGGAACTGTCCAAGCGCGGAGTCGTAGCCCAGCCGTTCGACCTGGCCGTGGCGGACATCGGCAAACTGGCCGAGTCCCTGGTGGACGCGGCGAGCGTTATCCTGGGCTCCTGCGCGGTCCTGGTCGGCCCCCATCCGCTGATCGCCCACGCCGCCATGCTGACGAATGCCCTGCGGCCCAAGACCAAGTTCGCCGGAATCATCGGCTCCTACGGGTGGGGCACCAAGATGGTTGAGAACCTGACAGGCGCAATGGGCAACCTGAAGGTGGAGCTGTACGAACCCGTCCTGTCCAAGGGCGTTCCCAAAAAAGCTGAATACGAGGCGCTGGACAGGCTGGCCGAGGCGATCGCCCTGAAGCATAAAGGGCTGTAGCGCTCCGTCTACCGGTGCGGGGGCAGGCATCCGTTTTCGCGGACGTAATCGAGGATTTCCTCGTTCAACTGCCCCTTGCCGCTCCATTTGATGATCCGTTCGCGGCCGAAGCCGTCGCTGTTCATGATGAACCGGGTCGGCTCGGAGGGAAGCAGGATGAACGGCGGAAGATTGCCGCCGTGGGCGCGGGCGTATTGAACAAGTTCGCGCGGCAGGGGTTCCCGACCGTCATATTGAATGAACTCGTCGTGCCCCAGGTTGTAAATCTTTGTCTCGGGCGGCACTTCGGCCTTGCCCTTGCGCGGCGCCACCGTTTCCGTCTGGAGGGAGACCTTGCGCTTGTCCCCGTCCATCCCGTAGATGAACCATTTGAAGCCGGTCTCTTCCAGTTTCCGGATGCGGTCGGATGAAAGCTTTCCCGTCTTCTTGCGGTGGCGCTGGTTGGCGACCCAGCTCCCGAGATTCAGGTGCGTGAGGCACTGGGCCGGCACGTCGCAATGGCCGAACTGTTTCTTGAAGTCGGCCAACTGGGCGAGCCCGCGGTCCCAGGCGCGGTCGCCCGGCGCCCAGATGAAGCCCATCTGCTCCAGTTTCGTCACCTGGTCCCCGGTTAACCGGTTCATTTTCCGACGGTAGCGCTGGACTGCCACCCAGCGGCCGAGGGCGGGATCATCGGGATAGTTGGCCGGAACATCGCAACTTCCATGCTGCGACTTGAATGCTTCCAGGACTTGAACCATCCGCTCCCAGTTATTCAACAGCTTGCTCATCTAAACCACTTGATCCCTTGTTCACCCGTGCGTTTCAGCCGTCATTTTACAGGAGGGCTTGGCGGGTTTCAACTAAAGATCGAGTCCCTTTAGAAGTTCCGGCAGAACGGCGCCGAACGGGCGGGGCACGGGCAGGCCGAGACTCTCGAGGCGCGCCGTGGACAGGTGGCAGTCGACGGGCCGGCGAGCCGGTCGGACGGCCTGGGGTCCCGGCGAGAGCCGGCTCGCGTCCAATCCCAGCCAGGCGCAAATACGGCAGGTCCAGTGATAACGGGTGGCCCGCTCGCCGGAACTGACCTGAAGAAGCCCTTCCACGCCGCCCGTCAGGGCCTTTGACAGCACGCGGGAGACATCCTCGACGGGCGTCGGATACCGCACCGTCACATCGTCCAGCGCCAGGGGCCCGCGGCCGCGGGCGTCGTCAACCCCCTCCTGAAGCAGCGTGGAGAAGACGGGCGGCGCCGGCCGGCCGTAGAGCGCCGGGATGCGGACGACCAGCGCATGCGGATGGGCCAGGCGCACCGCGTTCTCGGCGTCGACTTTCGTCCGGCCGTAAACATTCACCGGCGCCACGGGCGACGCCTCGGAATACGGGGGCGCTTCGCCCGGAAACACATAGTCGGTGGAGATGTGAATGAACGGCGCGTTGCGCGCAGCCGCCATGCCGGCAAGCCACTCGGGCATCCGGGCGTTCAGCACCGAGGCCGGCTCCGGATTCTTCTCGCAGTAATCGGGGCTCCGGAAGGCCGCGCAGTTGATGATGGCGTCCCACTTCAATCGGGCCAGATCCAGGACGGCATCGCGGTTCATCAGGTCAACCGGAATCAGCCCCGGCATGGGATTCCGGTTGCACAGGCCCAGCACGGCCAGTCCGTCCTGCTGGAGCTGCCGGACCAGGGCGCTTCCCAGAAGCCCGCTGGCGCCCGTGACGAGCACGGTGGTGGTGGCGTGCATGTGACCTCGGCTTATTCCCACTCGATCGTGGCGGGCGGTTTGGAGCTGATGTCGAATACCACACGGTTGATGCCCGACACCTCGTTGATGATCCGGTTCGAAATGTGGGCCAGCACGTCGTAGGGAATCCGCGCCCAGTCCGCGGTCATGCCGTCCTGGCTTTCCACGATGCGCAACGCCGCCACATTTTCGTAAGTGCGCCCGTCGCCCATGACGCCAACCGACTGCACCGGCAGGAGCACGGCGAACGACTGCCAGATGGTGTGGTAATTCTCCATCTTCTCCATCTCCTGCTGGACCCGCAGGTCGGCCTGCTGCAGCAGGGCCACCCGCTCGCGGGTCACCTCGCCCAGCACCCGCACGGCCAGGCCGGGCCCGGGGAACGGCTGGCGATTGACAATGCGGTCGGGCAGGCCAAGCTTGCGCCCGAGCTCCCGGACCTCGTCCTTGAACAGCTCGCGGATCGGCTCGATGAGCTTGAACTTCAGGTCCTTCGGAAGGCCGCCCACGTTGTGGTGGCTCTTGATGGTCGCCGAGGGGCCGCCCAGGGGCGAGATGCTTTCGATCACGTCGGGATACAGCGTGCCCTGCGCCAGGAATTGCGCGTTGCCGAGCTTCCTCGCCTGCTCGGCGAACACCTCGATGAAGATGCGCCCGATGATCTTGCGCTTCGCCTCGGGATCCGTCACGCCCTTGAGCCCGTCCAGGAAAAGATCCCCCGCGCGGATCACATGCAGGTCCATGCCGAAGGCGTGGCCGAAGGTTTCCTCCACCTGCTCGGCTTCCCCGCTCCGCAGCAGGCCGTTATCGACGAAAATGCAGTGCAGCTGCTTGCCGATGGCCCGGTGGACCAGCGCGGCCACGATGGACGAGTCGACCCCGCCGCTGAGGCCGCAGACCACCTGGCCCTCGCCGACCTGCTCGCGGATGCGGACGACGCTCTCCTCGATGAAACGGCCCATCTCCCAGTCGGGCTTGCACCGGCACACGTTGAAAACGTACCGGTGAAGGATGTCCATCCCGCGCGGGGTGTGCACCACTTCCGGATGGAATTGCAGGCCGTAGATCCGGCGGCTCCGGCAGACCATGGCCGCGGCGGGACACGTGGCCGTGCGGGCGGCCAGCTCGAAGCCGGGCGGCAGGGCCACCACCTGGTCGCCATGGCTCATCCAGACGTCCAGCTCTCCGGGCAGCCCGTCGAAAAGGGGATCGGGCTCCACCACCGTCACGCGGGCGGGGCCGTATTCGCGGGCGCGGCCTTTCTTGACCTGGCCGCCCAGGAGATGGCCGGTCATCTGCATGCCGTAGCAGATGCCCAGCACCGGGATGCCGAGATCGTAGAGGGCGGGATCGCACAACGGCGCCTTCTCCTCCAGCACGCTGGCGGGGCCGCCCGACAGGATAATGCCGGCCGGCTTGCGCGCGGCCAGCTCGGCGGCGGAGATATTGTAGCGGACCAGTTCGGAATAGACGTGCATCTCCCGGATCCGGCGCGCGATCAACTGCGAATACTGGGACCCATAGTCCAGGATCGCGATCCATGCGTGTTCGCTCATGCTGTCAGCCCCCTCACGTGTCCTTTGAAAACAGCCATCATAACGGGTTTGCCCGCGCCTTGCAAGCGCAAGCCCGGCTGGCCGCACAAGATTTGCAGGCCCTGAAAAAAGCGTTGAGCTTTCCCCCCCCACCCCGTATGATGATCCGCGTTTTGCAGGAGGTTTCTATGTTGTCACGTGTGTGTCTCATCATGATGCTGGCCTTTGCTTCGGCCGGCTGTTTTCCGCAAAAGGCGCCCGACCGTCCCGTCAAGGTCCGCTCCCTCGAAGGGGTGCAGGACCGCGCCGCCGTCGAAACGCTCGACCTCCATGATACCGCCGGCGCCAGCCTGCCCGACACGATGGGCGAGTTCAAGTCGCTCACCGAGATCAGCCTCCGGAACACGGGCCTGACCACCGCGCCGGCCGCCCTGGCCTCCGTGGCCGGCCTGGCCATCCTGGACCTGGGCGAAAACCAGCTGACGGCCTTTCCCGACCCGGCCCTCATCCCGAATGTGACAACCCTCTACCTGTCGGACAACGCCCTCACGGAATTGCCCGCCGCCGTTGCCTCGCTGACGAAGCTGACCTACCTCAACCTCGACCGGAACCAGCTCGCCGCCCTTCCCCCGGAGATCGGAAGCCTGACGGGGCTGGCCTACCTGCGCCTGAACGGCAACAAGTTGACGGCCCTGCCCGAGAGCCTCGGGCAGTTGAAAAACCTCAAGCGCCTGTACCTGAAGGGCAATCCCCTTCCCGATCCGGAAAAGCAGAAGATCCGGCAGCTTCTGCCGGGCTGCTCGATCATCGACTAGGGTTTCGGCGCCATCAGGCTCGACACCAGCCGGGCGAACTTGACCGGATCCTTCGGAAGCGCGCCTTCCGCCAGCAGGGCCTGGCCCAGCAGCAGTTCGGCGCCGTCCGCCAACCGGGCATCCGAGGCGTCGGCTGCGCGGATCGCCTCGAGCTCCTTGACCGCGGGATGCCCGGGATTGATCTCGAGAATCCGCTTCCCTTCCGGAACCGGATGGCGCATGGCCTTCATCAGGCGTTCCATGCCGGGCGTCATCCCCTCGGAATCGGTCACCAGGCAGCAGGGGGAATCGGTCAGGCGCTTGGATAGTCGGACATCCTTGACGACGTCGGCCAGCTTCGTTTTCAGCAGGTCGCGCAGTTCGGGCAGGTCTTTTCCGGCCGCTTCCTTCGATTCCTTCTCCGCGTCCTTTCCGGTCTCGGCCGGCAGTTCCACATCGCCCCGGTGAACGGCCTGGAACTCGTGCTCGCCGTACTTGCCCAGAGACTCCTCGATCCACGAATCAACCGGATCTGTCAGCAGCAGCACCTCGAGGCCGCGCGCGCGGAAGGTTTCCAGCAGCGGGGACTGGCGCGCCACCGACGAGGACTCCGCCACGAGGAAGTAAAGTTTCGTCTGTTCCGATTTCAGGCGCGACACA
>JBIIYJ010000540.1:0-2529 GCA_044346855.1 Kiritimatiellia bacterium | reverse complement strand
ACGTTCAACATCTCCACGACCACGGCCTTCGTGGTGGCGGGCGCGGGGGTGGCGGTGGCCAAGCACGGCAACCGGTCCGTCTCCAGCGCCTGCGGCAGCGCGGACGTGCTCGAGGCGCTGGGGCTGAACCTGCAGGTGCACCCCGAGATCATGGAGCAGGCGCTGAACGAGATCGGGATCGCGTTCCTCTTCGCCCCCCTGTTCCACGGGGCGATGAAGCACGCCATGCCCGCGCGCAAGCAGCTCGGCATCCGGACGCTGTTCAACATGCTGGGGCCGCTGACCAATCCGGCGGGCGCCTCGGTCCAGCTCCTGGGCGTCTACGCCCCCGCTCTCACCGAGATGTTCGCCGGGGTCCTCCAGCGGCTGGGGACCCGCTGCGCCTTTGTCGTGCACGGCCATGAGGGGCTCGACGAGCTGAGCATCTGCGGGCCGACGCGCGTAAGCGAACTGCGCGACGGGGCGGTGAAAACCTACGACCTGTCGCCCGACCGCTTCTTCGGCGAGTGCGCCGAGCCGGAGGCGCTGCGCGGCGGGGACGCGGCCTGCAACGCCGCGATCCTGAAGGGGATCCTGGCGGGCGAGAAGGGTCCCCGCCGCAACGTCATCCTGCTCAACGCCGCCGCCGCGCTGACGGCCGCGGGGAAATCGCAGGATCTCAAGGGCGGCCTCGCCGCCGCCGCCGCCGCGATCGACTCCGGCCGCGCCCTCGAAAAACTCGAGGCGCTGGTCGCCTTCACCCGGTCTTAATCCTAATCCTAATCGTAATCCTAATCCTAATCGTAATCTCGAACTGACCGGCACTGACCGGCGCTGACTGGCGCTGACTGGCGCTGACTGGCGCAGAGGAAGTGGGGATTAAGATTAAGATTAAGATTACGATTAGGATTAGGATTAGGACGTTTCCCGTGGTAATTCTTTCATTAGTGTGATAAGTATGCTTATTTGAAAAGGTTGACTTCACCACGGCGTTTCTATATAAAGAAACAGTGACAAAGAGAAACCGGAAAGCACGCTTCGTATGGCCGACTTCCTGAACACCATCCTGAACCAGCGTCGAAACGATGTCGCCGAAGCCAAGGCGGCCGAACCGCTGGCCACGTTGAAGCCCCGGGCCGAGGCGGCCCGGGCCGGCCGGCGCTCCTTCGCCGCGGCGTTGCGCAATCCGGAACCGGTCGGCATCGTGGCCGAGATCAAGCGCGCCTCCCCCTCCAAGGGCGACCTCGCCCCCGACCTCGATCCCGCCCTTCTCGCCCGCGCCTTCAAGGCCGGCGGCGCCGCCGCCCTCTCCGTGCTCACCGAGCCCCGCTTCTTCAAGGGCTCCGTGGCCGACCTCACCGCCGCGCGCGGCGCGGTCCGCCTGCCCGTGCTGCGCAAGGATTTCCTCTTCGACGACTACCAGATCGTCGAAAGCGCGGCCATGGGCGCCGACGCCGTGCTGCTCATCGTCCGCATCCTCCCGCAGGCCGACCTCGCCCGCCTCCACAAGCTGGCCCTCGAGCTCGGGCTCGACGCGCTCGTCGAAGCGGCCGACCCGGAGGAGGTCAAGCGGGCCTGCGACATCGGGGCCGTCCTGATCGGCATTAACACCCGCGACCTGCAGACCTTCAAGATCGACCCCGACCGCGCGGCGCGCCTGGCCCCTCCTCCCGCGCCAGGGCGGGTGGTCCTCTCGCTCAGCGGGGTGGCCACGCGCGCCGACATCGACCGCCAGCGCGGGGCCGGCCTCACCCGTTTCCTCGTCGGGGAGTCGCTCGTGCGGGCCCCCGATCCGGCCGCCGCCCTGCGCGCGTTGAAAGGCAGCCGATGACAGGGCTGGAGGTCAAGATCTGCGGGCAAACCCGGCCGGACGAAGCGGTCGCCTGCGCGGAGGCGGGTGCCGACGCCGTGGGCCTCGTCTTCCACCCCGCCAGCCCCCGCCACCTGGCGCCCGCCCGGGCCCGGGAGATCGTGGCCGCCCTGCCGCCGGACTTTCCCGCCGTGGGCGTCTTCGCCGGCGAGACGGCCGACGCCGTGGCTCGGATCGCCGAGGCGGCCGGCCTGCGCCTCGTGCAGCTGCACGGCGGCGAGCCGGTCGAAACCGTTCTCGCCCTCCTCGCCCGCGGGTTCCGCGTGATCAAGGCGCTCAAGACGACGGGGCCCGCCCTGCTCCGCGAGGCGGAGGCGCTGCCGGCCGGGGTCGGGATCCTGGTGGAGTGCGGCAAGGGGCCCCTGCCGGGCGGTAATGCGGCCGGCTGGGACTGGGGTTCCGCGCGGCCGCTCGGCGCCCGGCGGCCCTTCGCCCTGGCGGGCGGCCTGACTCCGGAGAATGCGGCCGCCGCCGTCGAGGCGGCCCGGCCGTCCGCCGTGGACGTCAGTTCGGGCGTCGAAGCGGCGCCCGGACGGAAGAGTCTGGAAAAAACACGCCTGCTGATCCAACATTTACAGGCCATTCGCATCACGTGGCCGACGGCTTCCGTTTTCGGAAGCCTCCGCCCGAAAGGAACGCCATGCCCGGTCAATCGCTGAACAACGTCAACATCCAGTCGA